>NZ_JBVILR010000028.1:0-112742 GCF_055580265.1 Streptomyces sp. NPDC032091
GGCACCAAGTACGTCCAGTACGGCGGCGCCCCGCCAAGGCGGCGATGCACGGCACCGGACGACGCGGGCTTGACCGGCAAGATCCGAAAGAGACGACCTAGCGGAGCGCCCCGGCCTTGCTGCCGTCCGTCAGCTTCCCCGACAGGTCCACCTGCGCGCCCTCCGGCGCCTTCACCGCCAGCCGGTTGCCGTTCGCGCTGCCGTTCACCCCGCTGCCCGTCGCCGTCAGGGAGCTGAACTGCGCGCTGCCCGCGGCCAGGACGTACCACTGCCCCGCCCGGGACTTCCACAGCACCCCGGCCAGCACCCGCGGCTCCCGCGGCCCGCAGGCCGCCGAACCCTCCGCCTTGGCCGCCTGCGCGGCCAGCGCCGCCCCCGGCGCCAGGAACTGCACCTGCACCCGGTCCGCCGTCCCCTGCCAGGTCTCCGCCCGGCTGCACAGCCAGGTCGCCGCCCCGTCGCCCTCCGGCAGCGGCTGCTTCGCGTACGTCCACGCGTTGACGGACCGCACCCCGTGCGACCGCACCGACGGCAGCAGGCAGGCCGTCTTCGACCACTCCCCGAGCTCCGCCGCCTCCGCCACGTCCCGCGCGGCACCCGGCGCGCCCGATGTCAGCCGGGCCGGGGTCAGCTCGCCCAGGTCGGTGACCAGCCGGGTCGCCCCGTCACCGGTCAGGGCCAGCGCGCTCCAGCTCGTGCACTCGCCGTTCGCCGCCGGCCCCAGCACCGGCGGGGTGAGCCCGTCCGGGGTGAGCTTCAGCGCGGCCGGCTCCGCGGCGGGCTTCAGCAGGTCGCGCACGGCGGCGCCGGTAACCCAGGGCGCCGTCAGGTAGCGGACGTTGCCGTCGACCCGGCTGAGCACCAGGGCCGTCGCGGTGTCCGCCGTCGCCCCGTCGGTCCGCGCGAAGTCCAGGGCCGCGCCGGCCGTCCCGTTGCGCGGCTCGGCGTACCGCACCACCCGCAGCCCGTCGTACAGCAGCACCACCACCGCCTGGTCCACGGTCCCCGCGAACAGCAGCTGCGGCGGCCCCATCGGCGGCCCCGACGGGGTCCCGGGGGTGGCCGACACCACCACCGCCTTGCCCGGGCGGGCCCACACGGCCAGCGCCCGCCGCAGCAGCTCGGTGTCCCCGGCCCGGTCGCCGCGCGCCGGCCAGGCGGAGTAGTCCGTACGGGAGGACGTGCGCCACGCGGCGGGCGCGACCCGCATCAGCTGCCCCGGGTCCAGGGCCTGCTCGGCGGCCGCGTTGCGCGCGTACGGCGGCGCGGCGGGCCCGTCCGCGCCCCAGCCGCCGCCCGGCAGCGCCAGCAGCGCCCCGCACACCGCGAGGGCGGCCGCCCCGGCCAGCGCCGCCCGCGCGAACCGGCGGCGGCGCAGCAGGTCGGTGGGCCGGGCCTGGAGCACGCACGGGTCGAACTCGGGGGAGGCGAACAGGGCGTCGTGCGCCGGGTCCCCGGACTCCGCGACCGCCGCCGCCGGGTCGGCCACCCCGGCCTCCGCCAGCACCCGCAGCACGTCGGGCTCCGCCAGCCCCTCCAGCGCCCGCAGCACGCACGCCGCCCGGCCGGGCCCGTTCAGGGTGGCCAGCCACTGGTCCAGGGCCAGCTCTTCGGCCCCGCCCGCGCGCGGGAACAGCCGCAGCCCCCACACCTGCGGGAGCAGCGCCGGCAGCTGCCCGCGCAGCGGGAGCGCTTTGAACGTCAGCGGGATCCCCGCCTCCAGGGCCGACCGCAGCACCCGCAGCCGTACGTACGCGTACCCGGACTCGGGCCCGCCCAGCCCGCCCCGCTGCGCCGGCACCCCGCCCTGCACCGCCGCGGCGTCGGCCGCCCGCCGCCCGCGCGGCAGGGCCCGCTGGGTCAGCGAGTGGGCGGTGAGCACCCGCCGGTTGCGGCCGAGGGAGGGCGGCAGCACCAGGTAGGCGAGCCGCACCAGCCGGGGGTAGTGCTCGACGATGGCGGCCTCGGCCTGCTCGACGTCGGGGGGCAGGGGGCGGGTGGCGGTATCCGGCGCAGTCACGTTCAGCAGAACGAGCGAATCGTGGGATGGTCACCCGCACCAGCGCACACGTTCGGATGAACCGGGCGCGCCGGGCGTGACGCCGGGCCGGATCGTCCGGTCAGGCGACGAGCCGGGCGCGCAGCGCCTCGACCGTCTCGTCCGGGACCTTCAGGCCCTCGCGGACGTACTTCTCCATGGAACCGAAGCGCAGGTAGAGCTCGTCCAGCCCCGCCTCCAGGTACGCGGGGAACACGCCGATCAGCGCCAGCGCGATGTCCGGGTCCCCGCCGGCGGCGGTGAAACCCTCGATCAACGGGGCGAACGCCGCCTTCACCGCCGGGTTCACCGACAGGTACTCGGCCATCAGGGTGTCCTCGTCGGCGCCGAGCAGCGACAGCAGCACCGTCGCGCCCCAGCCCGTACGGTCCTTGCCGGCCGTGCAGTGGAACAGCAGCGGGCCCGCCTGCGGGTCGGCGGCCTCGATCAGCAGCGTCCGGTACGCGGCGTGCGCGGAGGCGGTGGTGACGAAGGAGCGGTAGACCGAGCCGAACAGCGCCCGGGCCTTGCCGTCGCCCAGGTGCTCCTCGGCCACCACCGGGTCGGCGAGGAGGTCCTTGAGCTGCGCGGCGGCCGGCATCCGGGTCTCGCTGATCTTGTCCGCCAGGACGTCGCGCACCAGCAGGCGGACGCCGTCCGGTATCCGGTCCGGGTGGTCGGCGCGCTCGGCGTCGCTGCGGAAGTCGATGACCGTGCGCAGGCCCAGCGCGGCCACCGTCGGGTCGGCGTCGAGGTCGAGCCGGTCGAGGGCGCCGGAGCGCAGGAGCAGGCCGGAGCGGACGGTGCGGCCGCCGGTGAGCGGGGTGCCACCGAGGTCGCGGAGGTTGGCGACGGTGGTGGAGGGCGTGGCGGTGGCGGTCATCGTGGCGGCTCCAGCGTTCGGCGCGCGGCGCGGGAGGGCCCGGCCGCGCGGGGTGAGGTGACTCGTGCGAGGCGGTGGCGGCCGCGGTCGCACCCTTGCTCAGATATGAGCGATTTTCCGATGGTTTGATCCGGAAAGACAATCGACGGCGAACGAGACCCCGAGCCCGAGGCCCAGCGCCACGAGGTGGCCGGCGTCGGTGAAGGTCCGCTCCCGCCGCAGCACCGGCCGCACGGCGACGGCCAGCAGCCCGGCCCGGACCGTCGTGCGCACCGCCCCGCGGGGCAGGGCCGAGGTCAGCGCCCCGAGCACGGCGTTGAACCCGTAGCTCGTGCCGACGTCCACGGCCCGACGGGTCTCCCGGTCGGCGGTGCGGCGCAGCACCCCGTAGACGAGGAGCGTGGCCGAGGCGTGCCCGAAGAGGAAGACCGCGGCCGTCCACCAGGCCCCGTACGCGTACTCCGCGTAGCCGAGCACCGCGACCAGCAGCAGGGCGTACGGCAGCGGCATCGGCTCCTCGACGACGAGCGCGCTGCTCAGCAGGGTCTCCCAGCGGCCGCCGTCGAGGTTGTCGACGTTCGTCGAGCAGTCGCGCAGCATCCGCTCCCGCTCGGCCGGGGCCAGCCGCTCCAGGGCGTGGGCCCCGAGCTGGACCGCGCCGGTGTAGAGCGCGCCGAGCGGCCCCAGGCGCGGCTTCGACCATGACCATGGCTGTGGATTCACCCGTCCATGATCGGATACGGGTGCGGCGCGTGGGTCGCCGGGCCCCGTGAGAGCATGACCGGGACATGTCTGAGCCCCGTCCCCGCGTGCCGATGCGCGCCCCGCGCGCCGCGATGTTCGCGGCGGTGTGCGTGGCGCTGGCCGCCGTGGGGCACGCCCACATGTCGGGCGCGGACATCCCCCTGCCCTGGCTCCTCGGCGCCTTCGCCGGGACCGCCGCCCTCGCCTGGGCGGCCGCCGGCCGCCGCTGCGGCCCGCTGGGCATCACGGCGGCGCTGCTGGCGGTGCAGGGCGCCCTGCACGTCGCGTTCTCCGCGGGCCAGGGCCACGCCCACGGCTCCGCCGCGATGGCGGGCCACCACCACGCGATGCCGGACCCGGCCGCGGGCGCCGCCGCCTCCGGCACGGCCCACGCCGGCATGGCCCACGGCACCGGGGTGGCCGACGGGATGGCGTCCGCGTCCGGGATGGCCGACGGGATGGCGTCCGGCACCGGTATGGCCGACGGCATGGCCTCCGCCACCGGAACGGCCGACGTCATGGGCGGGGTCGCCGATCTGCTCGGGATGGCCGGCCACGGCGGCTTCGGGATGGTCGCCGCGCACCTGGTCGCCGGGGTCTTCTGCGCCCTCTGGCTCGCCCGGGGCGAGGCGGCCGTGTTCGGGCTGGCCGGGGTCCTCGGGGCCACCGCCCTGCTGGCCGCCCGGCCGCTCGCCCGGGTCCTCGTACTGCTCCGCACCCGGCCCGCCCCCGTACCGGGCCCGCCCGCGCAGCGTCCTTCGTACCGGCCGCCGCGCCGCCTGCGCGGGGCCGTCCACGCCCACACGGTCGTACGCAGGGGGCCGCCCGGCCGGCGAGACACCCGCACCACGGCCCTCCGGCCGCTTCCCGCCCGCGCCGCCTGACCGGCGCACCCTCGTCCGCGAGGGGGACGGCGAGACCGGGGGCCGATTCCCCCGTTTCGCCGAACCCCAGGACCGACATGTCCCTTGACGACCTCACGGACGCCCCCGCGCGGGGCACCGCACCCGAAACCGAACCCACCGCCTCCCCCGGAACCGGCGCGGCCAAGGGGTGGGCCGCGCTGCGGCCGCTGCTGCTGCGCATGCACTTCTACGCCGGGCTGCTCATAGCCCCGGTGCTCTTCCTCGCCGCCGCCACCGGCCTGCTGTACGCCGGCTCCTGGCAGGCCGAGCGGATCCTCTACTCCCACGAGCTGACCGTCGACAGCGTCGGCGAGGCCCCCGTCCCCCTCAGCACCCAGGTGAAGGCCGCCAAGGCCGCCGAGCCCCAGGGCAAGGTCGTCGGCGTGTGGCCGGCGCCCGAGCCCGACGCCACCACGCGGGTGATCATGGAGGATCCGGAGCTGGAGGAGGGCAAGACCCTCACCGTCTTCGTCGACCCCTACACCGCCGAGGTCCGCGGACACCTCACCACCAGCGGTGACGCCCTCCCGCTCCGCGCCTGGCTGAGCGAGTTCCACGCCAGCCTCCAGCTCGGCGAGTTCGGCCGGAACTACAGCGAACTCGCCGCCAGCTGGCTCTGGGTGGTCACCCTCGGCGGCCTCGCCCTGTGGATCGGCCGCCGCCGCACCCGCAAGGCCCTGCTCGTCGTCCCCGACCGCAAGGCCACCGGCCGCCGCAAGACCCTCTCCTGGCACGGCAGCGTCGGCCTCTGGGCCGCGGTGGGCCTCGTCGGACTCTCCGCGACCGGTCTGACCTGGTCGAAGTACGCCGGCGAGAACATCGGACAGCTCCAGGACCGGCTCGGCGGGGCCACCCCCGCCGTCGCCGCCAAGCTCACCCCGGGCTCCGGGGCCGCCGACGGCGGCGGCGAGCACGCCGGGCACGTCATGCCCGACGGCACGGAGATGTCCATGCCGATGCCCGCCACCGACATCGGCATCGACAAGGCCGTAGCGGCCGCCCGCGCGGCCGGGGTCACCGAGAGCCTGCGCGTCACCCTGCCCGCCCAGGGCAAGGGCTACGTCGTCAAGGAGGCCGACAAGACCCTTCCCGTGCACCTGGACTCGGTCGCCGTCGACCCCGCCGACGGCCGGGTCATGGACGAGCTCCGCTTCGCGGACTACCCGCTCCTCGCGCAGCTGACCCGGTTCGGGATCGACCTGCACATGGGCCTGACCTTCGGGATCGCCAACCAGATCGCGCTGGCCGCGCTCGCCGTCGCGGTGATGTACCTGATCGTCTGGGGCTACCGGATGTGGTGGCTGCGCCGGCCCACCAAGGAGCGCACCCTCTCCGCCGGCCGCGCCCAGCCGCGCGGGGCCTGGCGCCGGCTGCCGGTGACCGTGCTGCTGCCGTTCGCCGGTGTGACCGCGCTGGTCGGCTGGTTCGTCCCGCTGCTCGGGATCAGCCTGCTGGCCTTCCTCGTGCTGGACGCGGCCCTCGGCCTCGTCGCCCGCAGGCGGGCTTCGGCGGCCCGGGCCGCGTAACGCCGACGGCGGGCCCGTACGCGCTCGGTCGCGTACGGGCCCGCCGTCATACCGGCCGTCACGGCGTGTACTTGTACCCCACGCGGCGGACGGTCTGGATGGCGCCGCGGTGCGCCGCGCCCAGCTTGCGGCGCAGGCGGGCGATGTGGACGTCGACCGTCCGGCCGTCGCCGACGTGGCCGTAGCCCCACACCGTGGTGACGAGCTGGTCCCGGCTGTGCACCCGGTGCGGGTGGGCCACCAGGTGGGCGAGGAGCTCGAACTCCAGGTAGGTGAGGTCCAGCAGCTCGCCGTCGACCTCCGCCGTGCGCTGCGCGGCGTCGATCCGCACGAGCGCGTCTCCGGTCGTCGTCGAGGCCTGCGCCGCAGGCTGGACGGGCGAGACCGGTCCCGGTACGGGAACGGACTGCGGGGCGAAGGCGATCGGCTGCTGGTCGGCCGGTACGAGGACCAGGTAGCCGACCATCGGCGGCTGGCCCGGCAGGGCGGGAACGGCGTGCTGGGGTGCGGGCAGCCAGGTGGCGCCCGGCGGGAGCAGGTCCACCACCCGGGCCACCTCGTCCCGCTCCACGGCCCGCAGCCGGTGGCGCGCACCGTTCGGGAGGGGCGGGAAGGGCAGGGCGGCGGAGGTCGCAGCGGAGGCGGCAGAAGCGATGGAGCGGGTGTTCGCCATGAGTGGTCAGCTCTTTCACGCGGAGTGGTCGGCAGAAGACGTACGTGTGCATGGGCACGTGTGCAGATGCACGTAGTCGTTGCGTACCGCGCAGACCGAAGGCCCCGGGCGGGTCTGGTGAGAGGTCCCGGAAGGCTTTAGAGGGCCGGCGCGTTCTCGGCGCGGCAACACACCCGGTCGAAATCGTGGTCCTGACGGGACGGCCAGAACGGCTCCAGGTCGCTGCGACCTGTCGGGGAGTACGAGTAGCTGGCCATGGGCGTCATTGAAGCAGAAACCACGGGCCCGGGGCAGGCCGCGTCTCACTTGATGGACCGGAATCTCATATTCTGTCGTCAAGTCTTCGTCATGCCGTCACAATCCCGACAAACCTTCAACAGGAAAGTCGATTCCGCCAGTCCGGTCCCGTCACCCGTATCGCATCGTGGGCCGATCCGTCCCACGCCCATGCCAGCCCCACGGCCTCCAGCGCCGCGACCACCTCCCGCCCCACGGAGACGGTCACCTCCGGCTCGCAGTCGAAGCCCCCGTAGTGCAGGAAGAGGTCCCCGCCCGCGGCCGCGCCCTCCGTGGACTGCGCGTGGAAGAAGACGAACCCGCGCGCGTCCGGCGCGCCGGCGGCATGGATCTCCGCCAGCCCGCAGCCGCGGCAGCAGGTGAAGTGCTCGCGGGCGGTGATCCCGGCCGCCTCCAGCGCGGCGAACGCCCGGGCCAGCCGCTCCGGATCGGTCTCGCCCGTCCAGCCCGCCTGCTCCGCGACCCGCTCCCGCCAGAGCCGGTCGACCAACTCGCCGGCCTGGGCCCGGGACACCGGCCGGACGTCGCCGTCCACCAGGTACTCCTCGGCGTTCTCGGTCAGCCGCGCCCGGCCGTCGTAACCGCAGCGCAGCCAGCCCCGCACGGCCGCGGCCAGCTCCGCCTCCACCCCGGGGTCCAGCGGCGCCACCTCCTCCACCGGGAACTCCATCCGCTCCCAGACCCGCCCCCGGTCCCAGCCCTCCTCCCGGACGGCCCAGCGGAACATCGCCTCCGCGACCTCGGCCGCCGTGGCCACCCGGGTGCGGAAGTGCCGGTCCGGGGCGCCCGCCCGGTGCTCCAGCTCGTAGTCGCCGCCGCTCTCGTGCCAGACCTGGACGTACACGTCGGGCTCGTCCGGGATCCGGTCCACGATGAGGAAGCGGTCTCCGGGCGCGCCCAGGCGCGCCACCAGTCCGGACAGCGGCCCGTACGCCTCAGGGCCGTGCAGGTCGTGCGAGCCGCCGGGCTCGGTGCGGACTCGGACCGTCGGCCGGACCGGCGCCGGCCGCGCGGGCGTGGTGTCGGGGTGCATGACCACAGGGTGGCAGGGGCCACTGACAACGCCCCGTGCCCGGTCCGGGTCAGACCAGGCCGTCCCGCTCCAGACCGGTGCAGCAGGTGTCCACGATCAGGCGGGTCACCACGTACGGGTCCACGTTCGCGTTCGGCCGGCGGTCCTCGATGTAGCCCTTGCCGTCCTTCTCCACCTGCCACGGGATGCGCACCGACGCGCCGCGGTCGGAGACCCCGTAGCTGAACTCGTTCCAGGGCGCCGTCTCGTGCAGCCCCGTCAGGCGCTCGTCGATGCCCGCGCCGTAGTTCTTGACGTGGTCCAGCGGCTTGCTGCCCTCGCCCAGCGCCTCGCAGGCCGAGATGATCGCCCGGTAGTCCTCGCGCATCGCCCTCGTGGAGAAGTTGGTGTGCGCGCCCGCGCCGTTCCAGTCGCCCTTGACCGGCTTCGGGTTCAGCGTCGCCGACACGTTGAACTCCTCCGCCGTCCGGTACAGCAGCCAGCGCGCGATCCACAGCTGGTCGGAGACCTCCAGCGGGCCGACCGGACCGACCTGGAACTCCCACTGGCCGGGCATCACCTCGGCGTTGATGCCGGAGATCTCCAGGCCGGCGGCGAGGCAGTGGTCCAGGTGCTTCTCGACGATCTCGCGGCCGAAGATCTCGTCCGCGCCGACCCCGCAGTAGTAGCCGCCCTGCGCGGCCGGGAACCCGCCGACCGGGAAGCCGAGCGGCCGGGCGCCGTCGAAGAACGTGTACTCCTGCTCGATGCCGAAGACCGGCTCCTGCGCGGCGAACTTCTCGGCCACCGGACGCAGCAGCGCGCGGGTGTTCGACTCGTGCGGGGTCATGTCGATGTTCAGGACCTCGCACAGCACCAGGATGTCCCTCCCGCCGCGGATCGGGTCCGGACAGGAGAAGACCGGCTGGAGCACGCGGTCGGAGGCGTGGCCCTGCGCCTGGTTCGTGCTGGAGCCGTCGAAGCCCCAGACCGGCAGCTCCGCACCGTCCTGCAGGATCTTCGTCTTGGAGCGGAGCTTCGCCGTCGGCTCGGTGCCGTCGATCCAGATGTACTCAGCCTTGTAGCTCACGGGCCCATCCATCCTGACTCTGCGGGGACTCTGCGGGTGCTGCGTCTTGGCCGGAAGCGTCCCCCTTGGCGATTTCTCATCCGTTGCCCGTGTGTGAACCCCTTGTTACCGGGGTTTACGCCGCAGGTCGGGCGGCTTGTGCGGGTTGACGGCCGCGCACCCGTCCGAGTGGGGCAGACTGAGCGGGTGAGCATTTCGTACGATTTGAACTCCGCCGGTGAGGGCTCCGAGCAGGCCCCCGGCCACCCCCGCCCCCGCGTCGGCCTGCTGGGCACCGGCCCCTGGGCCCGCCGCACCCACGCCCCCGCCCTCGCCGCCCACGCCGGCTCCGACTTCGCCGGCGTGTGGGGCCGCCGGCCCGAAGCGGCGGCCGAGCTGGCGGCCGCGCACGGGGTGAAGGTGTACGAAGACCCCGACGCGCTGTTCGAGGACTGCGACGTGGTCGCCTTCGCCCTGCCGCCGGACGTCCAGGCCCCGCTCGCCGTCCGCGCGGCCGCCGCCGGCTGCCACCTGCTGCTCGACAAACCCGTCGCCACGACCGTGGAGGACGCCCGCGCCGTCGCCGGCGCGGCCGCCGCGCACGGCGTCGCCTCCGTCGTCTTCCTGACGCTCCGCTTCGCCGAGCCCACCGCCGGATGGGTCCGCGAACAGGCCGGGCGCAGCGGCTGGTTCACCGCCTCCGCCCACTGGCTCGGCGCCGTCTTCCCGCCCGCCGGCGAGCCCAGCGCGTACGCCGACTCGCCCTGGCGCAAGGCCAAGGGCGGGCTGTGGGACGTCGGCCCGCACGCCCTGTCCGTCCTGATCCCGATCCTCGGCGAGGTCACCGCCGTCACGGCCAGCCGGGGCCCGTCCGATCTGGTCCAGCTCGCCCTGCGGCACGCCTCGGGGGCGGCCAGCACGGCCGTCCTCAGCCTGGGCGCGCCGCGCGCGGCGGCCGGGGTGGGGCTGGAGCTGCGCGGGGCCGAGGGCGTCTTCAGGCTGCCCGACTGGAGCGACGTGCCCGGCGCCTACGGGCGCGCCCTGGACGCCGTCCTCACCGCCGCCCGCACGGGCGTGCCGGACCCGCGCGGTGCGGAGTTCGGGGCCCGGCTGACGGAGGTCCTGGCCGAGGCGGAGGTCCAGCTGGCCGGCGCCGTCCTCACTTGATCAGGGCGTTGGCGACGATGATGGCCAGGCCGATCGTGGCGTCGGCCAGACCGATGAGCAGGGCCGAGGCGAGCCGGTAGCCGACCCGGATCGCCACGAAGGAACCCCAGGCGAAGAGCAGCGCGGTGTTCAGGCCGAGCCCGACGGCCGTCACCCCGTACGACTCCCAGTGCGCGACCCCGGCGAGGACCAGCAGGAGCACGGTGGGCAGGGTGGCCGCGATCATCGGCCACTCGTGCCACAGCGCCAGCACCAACAGCCGCCACCGGTGCGCGGCCGAGCCGGTCTGGTGGGTGGTCATGTGGTGCGAGTACCCGTGCGCGAGCCCGGCCGTGGCGGCGGTGACGAGGACCCAGCTGGCGTCGTAGAAGGGGGTGTAGTCCCCGCTCTTCTGATCGAGCGCCGCCAGCAGCCCGCTGGCCAGCACGGTCCCGTACACCCCGCCGAACATCCAGTCGGCCCCCCGCCGGGGCGGCGGAAGGCTCACGGCGGCGGTCGGCGGCGTCTGCTGCTGTTCGGTCATGAGGGTCGGCCCCTGGGCTCGTGTAGCGATTTAGTCCGGGTTTATCCCGTTTCCTGCACCCCTCACCCTACGAGGCGGGAGGTGGGGACGAGATGAAGAGCCGGCGGGGCGGGGTCGGGGGTCGGCGGGGCGAGGGCGAACTCCGCTTGCCGCAGGCCGCATACGAGGGCCGCCGCCCGCGGCAGGCGCACCGGTTCCGGACGGTTGTCGTCCCCGCCGCCTGCGGCCTAGGATCCCTCGCCGGGCGAGCTCATCGCCCGGCGAGGGGCCGAAGGGGCGTGTGCCGCATGGGGAAAGTGGTCCGGGCGGCGTTTCGCGACGCCTACGACGAGGCCCTCGCCCGGTGGGCCGTGCCCGTCGAGGCCGTCGCGGTTCCCACGCCCTACGGGCTCACCCACGTCAACCGCTGCGGTCCCGTCGGGGCGCCGCCGCTGGTGCTGCTCCCGGGCGGCGGTGCCACCTCCACCGTCTGGGGCGCCTGCGTCGCGGCCGGGCTGGCCCGCGAGAGGCGGGTGTACGCGGTGGACCTGATCGGGGAGCCGGGACTGAGCGTCCCGGAGCCCGGGCGGCCGGTACGGACGCCCGAGGACCTGGCCGGATGGCTGGAGGCGGTCCTGGACGGGCTCGTGCCCGAGGGGCGGGTCACCCTCGCCGGCCACTCCTACGGGGCCTGGATCGCCGCCCAGTACGCCGCCCGCCGCGTGGGCTGGTACGCCCCGCGCCCACGGCTCGACCGCCTCGTCCTGCTGGACCCCACCCAGGTGTTCACCGGGCTGAGCGCCCGCTACGTCCTGCGGGCCCTGCCCGTACTGGCGCGGCCGACCCCGGGGCGGATCCGCTCCTTCCTCGCCTGGGAGACCGGCGGGGTCCCGCTCGACCCGGCCTGGCTGCGGCTCCAGGAGGAGACGGCCGGCTTCCCGACCGTCCGGCCCGTCACCGGGCCCCGCCCGGACCTGACGGGGCTCGCCCCCTTCGGCCTCGACGTCCTGTTCGCCGGCCGGGCCCGCTGCCACGACCCCCTGCGGGCGCTGGCCGCCGCCACGCGCGCGCTGCCGGCGGCGCGGGTCCGGCTGGCGCGCGGGGCCTCGCACCACGCGCTGCCGCTGACGGCGGCCGACGAGGTCACCCGGCTGCTCGCCCCCTGACCGGCCCCGCCTACCCCTTCCGGGACAGGGCCTCGCGGACCGCCTCCTCCGAGCGGGCCACGACCGCCGTGCCGTCCTCGGCGGTGATGATCGGGCGCTGGATCAGCTTCGGGTGGGCGGCCAGGTGGGCGATCCAGCGGGCGCGGGCCTCGTCCGTCGCCTCGCGCGGGAGGTCCCGTACGCCGGTCTCCTTCGCCAGGGGGTCGGAGGTGCGCGTGATGTCCCAGGGCTCCAGGCCGAGGCGGCCGAGCACCTCGCGGATCTCGGCCTCGGACGGCACGTCCTCCAGGTAGCGGCGCACGGTGTAGTCGGCGCCCTCCGCGTTCAGCAGGGTCAGCGCGCTGCGGCACTTCGAACAGGCGGGATTGATCCAGATCTCCATGCCCGCAAGCCTAGTCAGATCGCCGTCCGCGCCCCGTCCGGGCCCGGCCCGCGTCCGGTCCGGCCAGGGCTTTTGTCAGTGCCCCCCGGTAAAATCGAAGGAGAACGACAGGAAGCCAACTACCGTTTGGGAGGCTGTAGATGGCCGCTGCCGCGATCATTGTGATGCCCAAGAAGAAGCCGCTGCCGGCGGGCCTGCCCCGCGAGTGGTACGAGAACCACAACCGCCGTCTGAAGGCCATGCGGCTGGCGATCTCCCTGCTCGACACGGGGACGTACGACGCCAAGCGCGCGACCAACCGCAAGATACGGACGATGGCCGCCCGGGTGGGGATCCGCCGGCCGTCCAACCTCACCTGCCGGATGGTCCGCGCCTTCATCGTCGCGAACGCCGGCTGAGGCACCACGTGCGCCGACGGCCGGCCGCCGCCCCGCTCGCCGGCCGGCCGTCCGTCCGCTCACTTCTCCATGAAGACGATCTCCTGCGGCCCGTGGGTCATCCGCACGGTGTCGCCGTTGACCTCGACGATGTGGTGCATGCCGCTGTACACCTCCGGCTTGCCCTGGAGGTGGAAGCGGTCCTCCGAGGCCCCCGCCAGGTAGGCGCGGAAACAGGACAGGGAGGGGTCCGCCGGGTTCAGGTCCAGGTAGTCCTTCAGGCGGCGGAAGAGCTTCGGGAGGATCACCGCGCCGTTGGGGGCGGTGAGGGAGTCCAGGCCGGTGACCTTCGTGCCGGTGGTGGTCGAGTCCTTCTCCCACACGCTCTTGCCCGGCTCGGGGGCGGCTGCCGCGGCGGCCGCCGCGGCGGTGAGGGAGGCGCGCAGGAGCTCGGGGAACTCGCTGTAGTAGGTCGGGTAGGCCAGGCCGGCTTCGATCTGCTGGTAGTTGGCCGTGTTCCTCAGCATCCGCTCGTCGACCTCGACGGAGTAGCCGTTGGGGGCTGGCTGGAACTTGCGTCCGACCAGGGCGACGCACCGGCCGAAGATGTCGGCGCCGCGGGTGAGGACGTAGCCCTCCGCCGCCTCGGGGGTGCTGCTGCTGATCTTCTCCTGATCGTGGTCGTCCCGGTCGAAGGCGGTGAAGCCGAGCGCCTTCAGGAGCCCTTGCGTGGCTTCGTGTGCCAGGGGCAGGGGCTGGTGCTGCACGCCCGACGGCGAGGTCTCCTCGCCGTAGTGGGTCTCCAGGGCGTCGATGCCCTCCAGCCGGATCGGGGCGCTGCCGTCCCACCTCGGTACGACGGGTCTGGCCCCGGGCACGAGCTTCCAGTCGGCCACGTTGTCGGGCGTGAAGTTGATGGTGTCGCCGTCGGGCTTGAAGCCCCTCGCCCGGAAGGTTCCCTTGATCAACAACATCGGCATGGACATGGCGGCTCCTACTGGTGTGGGCACGGGGACGCGCAGTGCATGCCCCCTGAATCTACGGACGCCCCGACCCGCCTGACAGCCGCTGATCGGGCGACAGCACCAGCAGGGCCACGTCGTCGCGCGGCCCGCCCCCGCTGAAGGCCGCGAGGTCCTGCCACAGCGCCGGTACGAGACCCTCCGGGTCGCCCGCCAGGACCGGGACCCGGACGGCCAGCGGGTAGAAGCAGCCCGCCGCGTCGCGGGCCTCGGTCACCCCGTCGGTGTGCGCGAGCAGCCGGTCGCCCGGCAGCAGCGGCAGCTCGGCGACCTCCGGGAGGGCCGGCCCGGCCAGGCCCAGGCCCAGCGGCGGGCCGGGCTCGGCGGCCACCTCCGTGACGGTGGACTCCCGCAGCAGCAGCACCGGCGGATGCCCGCACGACACGATCCGTACGCGGTCCAGCCCGGGCGGGAACTCCAGCAGCACCGCCGTCGCGAACAGCTCCGGGTGCGCCACCGCGTCCGCCGCCGCGTCGGCAGCCAGCCGCCGGTCCAGCCGGGCCGCGATCGCCGCGAGCCCCGGGTCGTCCAGCACCGCCTCCCGGAAGGCGCCGAGCAGCGAGGCGACCGTGCCGACGGCGGCCAGCCCGTGCCCCTGGACGTCCCCGACCACCGCCCGCACCCCGTACGGTCCGGCCCGTACGTCGTACAGGTCGCCGCCGACCAGCGTGCCCCGCTGCGCGGCCCGGTACAGCCCCGAGCAGCGCACCCCGCCCACCCGTTCCGGCACGGGCGGCAGCACCGCCAGCTGGGCGGCCTCGGCGACGGTCCGGACGCTGACCAGCTGGGCGTCCCGGCGCCGCCGCACCCAGGCGATGACGACGCTCAGCAGGCCGACGGTGGCCACGGTGGCCAGGTCGGTGCCGCGGGCGTGCCCGACGCCCAGCTGGGGAACGCCGAGCAGGACCAGTACCAGCACGGCGAAGACGGCCGTGCCGGCGGCCCCGTACGAGAAGGCGGCCACGGCGGGCAGGGCCGCCAGGAAGTAGCCCAGCTCCGCGGTCGAGGTGGTCCACTGCGCGGCGCAGAGCGCGACCAGCGCCACCGCGGGAGCGATCCGGGCCCAGCGGGGCGGCGGCGCCCCGCGCAGCCAGCCGGGCTCGTCCCGACCGCGCCGCAGCGCCCTTCGTCTCACCCCTGGTCTCACCCCTCCACCCTGGTACGGGGCAGGGGGCCGCGCACGCCGGGTGGCCCCGGCGGGCTGGCCGGGGCGGGCGGGGGCCGCCACAGTGGTGCCGTGACGCAGACGCAGAGCGCGGCCATCAGCACCCGGCTGAACTGGCTGCGGGCCGGGGTGCTCGGCGCCAACGACGGGATCATCTCCACGGCGGGCCTGGTGGTGGGCGTGGCCGGCGCCACCACCTCGCGCGCGGAGATCCTCACGGCCGGGGTGGCCGGCCTGCTGGCGGGCTCGCTGTCGATGGCGGTGGGGGAGTACGTGTCGGTCAGCTCGCAGCGGGACTCCGAGCGGGCGGCGCTGGACCTGGAGCGGCGCGAACTGGCGGAGGACCCCGAGGCGGAGCTGGCCGAGCTGACGGACCTGCTGGCCGCGCGGGGGCTGACCCGGGACGTGGCCCGGGAGGCCGCCGAGCAGCTGACGGAGCGGGACGCGCTGAGGGCGCACGCACGGGTGGAGCTGGGGATCGAGCCGGACGAACTGGCGAACCCGTGGCACGCGGCGCTGGCCAGCCTGGTCGCCTTCACGGTGGGGGCGCTGCTGCCGCTCCTGGCGATCGTCCTGCCGGGGGCGTCGGACCGGGTCCCGGTGACGGTGGCGGCGGTGCTGGGGGCGCTGACGCTGTGCGGGGTGGTCAGCGCGCGGCTTGGCGGGGCGCGGGTGCCGAGGGCGGTCCTGCGGAACGTGCTCGGCGGGGGCCTGGCGATGGCGGTCACCTACGCGGTGGGCACCTGGCTGGGCGCCGGCTGACCCCTGGGCTCCGCCGGGTGCGGGGTGCGGGTCCTTCCCCGGGGCTCCGCCCCAGACCCCGCGCCTCAAGCGCCGGCGGGGCTGGATTTCTCTGCGTGGAAATCCGGCCCGCGCGGCGATCGAGCCCACCGGGCGCACCGCGCGCGGAACGGGTCCGGGCAGCGCCCGGGGAACGGGTGAAGGGCGGGTAGGGGACCCCGCCCCGCGCAGCGGCAGCGGTCCGCGGGCGGCCGCTGGACGGCGGCCAGGGGCGCCGTCCCGTGAACGGCGCGTTCAGGCGGGCACACTGCCCCCATGCGCATCGCCATCACCGGAGCCTCCGGACTCATCGGCCAAGCCCTGCTCCGCTCCCTCCACGCCGACGGCCACGAAACCGTCCGCTTCGTCCGCCGCGCCCCCGCCGCCCCGGACGAGGCCCGCTGGGATCCCCGGGCCGGATACGTCGACCCCGTCGGGCTGCGCGGGTGTGACGCCGTGGTGCACCTCGCCGGGGCCGGGGTCGGGGACCACCGGTGGACGGACGCCTACAAGAAGGAGATCCGCGACAGCCGGGTGCTGGGGACCGCCGCCGTCGCGAGGGCGCTGGCCGGGATGGACGAACCGCCGGCCGTGCTCGTGTGCGGGTCCGCCGTCGGCTACTACGGCGACACCGGCGACCGGCCCGTCGACGAGTCGGCCCCCGCCGGCACCGGGTTCCTGCCCTCCGTCTGCGTCGCGTGGGAGGCCGCCGCCGCCCCCGCGCGGGACGCCGGGATCCGTACCGTCTTCGCCCGCACGGGGCTCGTGGTCTCCGCCGAAGGCGGGGCCTGGGGGCGGCTGTTCCCCCTCTTCCGGGCCGGCGCCGGCGGCCGTCTCGGCGACGGGCGCCAGTACTGGCCGTACATCTCGATCCACGACGAGATCGCCGCCCTGCGCTTCCTGGCCGAGACCCCGGGCCTGTCCGGGCCGTTCAACCTGACCGCCCCCGAGCCGCTGACCAACCGTGAGGTCACCGCCGCCATGGGCCGCGTACTGCACCGCCCGACGGTGTTCGCCGTCCCCGCGCCCGTCCTGCGCGTCGCGCTCGGGGAGTTCGCGCAGGACGTGCTGGGCAGCCAGCGGGTCCGGCCGAGGCGCCTGCTGGAGGCCGGGTTCACCCACGCCCACCCCGGGATCGAGGAGGCCATCAGGGCCGCCCTGTCCTGACCCCCGGCCCTGCCCCCCTGTCCCGACCCCCGGTCCGGAGCCTGGTCGGGGCGCTGGTCCGGCGCATCCGGCGTCCACGTGCGACCGGTTGTGACCCGCATGCGACCGCCGTGCGACCGGAGTTGTGCGCAATACCGCGCCGGACTCGGGTTCTCCCGGAGCTTGTTGGGGGAAGAACGAACCCCACACAGCCGCCGCGCCGACCTCGGGGAGGGGCACGTGCTCAGCAGCGACGTCGTCATCGTAGGAGCCGGAGTCTCAGGACTCGCGGCAGCGCACCACCTGATCGCCGCCGGGGTCAGCGTCAGCGTCCTGGAGACCGCCGACGACCCCGGCGGCCGCATGGCCACCGCATCGGCCGACGGCTTCCGCCTCGACCGGGTCGGCCAGCTCCTCAACACCGCGTACACCGAGCCCGCCCGCACGCCGGGCCTGGAGGGCCTGACCCTGCGGCCCTTCGCGCCCGGGGTCCTGGTGCACGGCGCCGACGGCAAACGGCAGCGGGCCGGGGCCCTCACCCCCGCCCGCGCCCTGGCCAGCGGCTCCCTCGACCAGGCCCGGCTCAGCGCCGCCCTCGCCCGCCTCGCCGCGCTGCCCGCGGACCGCGTCCTCGCCCGGCCCGAACGCACCGCCCTCGCCGCCCTCCGCTCCCGCGGCCTGCCGCCGCGCACCGTCAACGGGATCCTGCGGCCCCTGCTCTCCGCCCTGCTGCGCGACCCGGACCTCACCACCTCCAGCCGGGTCGCCGACCTCGCCCTGCGCACCTTCGCCCGCGGCCGCCTCGCCGTACCCGAAGGCGGCGCGGCGACCCTGCCGGCCCTGCTCGCCGCCGGCCTGCCGCCCGGCACCATACGCACCGGCATCAGGGTGCGGTCGGTGGCGACCAACCTCGTCACCACCGAGGAGCACGGGGACTTCGGCTGTCGCTCCGTCCTCCTGGCCACCGGCGCCCGCGCCGCCGCCGAACTGCTCCCCGGGCTGCGGGTGCCCGCCTTCCACGAGGTCACCGTCATCCACCACGCGACCCCCGAGCCCCTGCCCTGGGACGGATCGCTGCTCCTGGACGCCGACCCCGAGTGGCCCGTCGCGCACACCACCGTGATGAGCGCGGTCGACCCCGTCCGCGCCCCGGCCGGCCGCAGCCTGGTCACCACCACCGTCCACGGCCCCCCGCCGCCCGCCCGCACCGTCGCCGCCCGGCTGGCCCGGCTCTACGACACCGCGACCCGGGACTGGGAGCTGCTGGCCGTCCACCACACCCCGGAGGCCGTCCCGGCCATGCCCCCGCCGCACGACCGGCAGCGGCCCGTACGGGTCCTGGCCGGGCTCTACGTCTGCGGCGACCACCGCGACTCCAACACCGTCCAGGGCGCCCTGCACTCCGCCCGCCGCGCCGCCACGGCCCTGCTGCGCGACTTCGGCATCCCCCTCCAGAGCCACCCGGAGCCGGTCCTGCCGGCAGCGGCCTGACGGAACCGGCCGGGGTCCGCTCCCGCGGACCCCGGCCGGTTCAGTTCAGCGCCGCCACCCGGTCCCGGTACGTCCGGACGGCCGAGGCGTCCCGGTACGGCTCCAGCCGGCGTTCGAAGTCGCGTACGTACTCCACCGCCCGCACCGACCGCATCTCGCTCGCCTGCTGCGCCGCCTCCGCCCCCAGTGCGCACGCCTGGTCCAGCTCGCCCAGCCCCAGCCGGGCCGTCGCCAGCACCACCCGGCAGAACAGCCGCGAGCGCGCGTACCCCGGCGAGCGCAGCTGGAGCGAGCGCTCCGCGTGCTGGGCCGAGGCCCGGTACTGCTGGAGGTCGCGGTGGCAGTGCCCGAACTCGTCCGCCAGCTGCGCCTCGTCGAAGGCCCGCGCCCAGTGCGGTACGTCGTCCCCCGGCCGGGCCGCGCCCAGCGCCCGCTCGGCCCGCACCAGCGAGGCCGTCGCCGCCCGGACCTCGCCCAGCACCGCGTGCCCCCGCGCCTCGGCCGCGTGCAGCAGCGCCTGCACGACCGGCGGCGGGCCCGAGCCCACGCCCTGCTGGGCGACCCGGGCCAGCTGCACCGCCTCCCGGCCGTGCCCGAGGTAGACCGCCTGGCGGCTCATAGTGACCAGCACGTACGACCCGTACGGCCGGTCCCCGGCTGCCTGCGCCAGCCGCAGCGCCTGGACGAAGTACCGCTGGGCCAGCCCGTGCGCGGCGATGTCGTACGAGGTCCAGCCCGCGAGCCGGGTCAGGTCGGCGGCGGCCGAGAACAGCCGGCGCCCGGTGGTCTCCCCGTACGTGCCGCGCAGCATCGGCTCGGCCTCGTGCTCCAGGTAGCGCACCAGGGCCTGGCGGGCGTGCCCGCCGCCGTAGGCGTGGTCCAGGGTGCGGAACAGCTCGCTCACCGACCGCAGCGCCGCGATGTCCCCGCCGGTGACCCGCTGACCGGGACCCCGGTCGATCTGCCGCTGCCGGGGCACCGTGGTGCGGCCCTGCGTCGGGACCCGGTTGGCGGCGGGGTCCGCGCCGCGCCCCACCCGCTCGTCGGGCCGCCCGATCAGCCAGTCCCGGCTGGGCACCACCAGCCCGGCCGGGGTGAAGGCGATCTTGCGCAGCTCGGCGTGCGAGCCGGAGTCCTTGCGCCACAGCCCGCTCGCGATGTCCACGGCCTCCTCCGGGGTGGCCGCGAACTCCAGCCCGGCGTACACGGGGGCGCACGCGTCCAGGCCCAGGTCCTGCGCCGACAGCCGCCGCCCGAGGCGCCGGGTGAAGACCTCCGCGATCAGCGCGGGGGTGGTGCCGCGGGGCTGCTGGCCGCGCAGCCACCGGGTCACGGAGGTCTTGTCGTACCGCAGATCCAGCCCGTGCTCCAGCCCCAGCTGGTCGACGCGGCGGGCGAGCCCGGCGTTGGAGAACCCGGCTTCCGCGATCAGCGCCGCGAGCTGCCGGTTGGGGACGCGCTGGGCAGGTCGTTCCGTCATCGGCTCCACGGTTCCCGTACGTGACGGACCGGAGTCCCGGCCCTGTGAACGGCGTGAATGTAGCGGCCAACTCCGCCCGCGCCGCCCTCTCTGCCCCACATTCATCCGATCGTGTGCAGAATGGGTAGGGCTCTTTACGGACGGGTCGACGACCTCCGCGTAAGCTGCGCCCCCATGAGCCGCCGACCTCACGGGGCGCGTCCGTCCGACCCGCACGCGAACGCGCAGCCCGGCGCCCCGCTGCCCGCCCCCGAGCTCACCGAGGGGCAGTGCCGCCGCTGCGGAACGCACATCGCCGGACTGGACGGCCGCTACGCCTGCGGGGTGTGCGGCTGGGTCAACGACCATTCCGAGGGCCACCGCCGGCTGCCGCGCGCCGACGAGGACCCCGACCGCCCGCCGGCCGGGCGCCGGCGCCCCCGCCCGCTCCCCGCCCCGCCGCCCGCGGACGGTCCCGAGCCCGGGCCCCCGCCGGGGGCCGGAGGGGCCGCGCACGGCCCGCCGTACTCTTGACCGGTGCGGATACGTGCACACAGCAGGTTCAACGAGGAGGCGCTGCGGTGACTGAGCTTCGGTTTGTCCATCTGGGCTTCGGGCCGGAATCCGTCGAGTACACCGAGGCCTGGGAGGAGCAGCGGCGCGTCCACGCGGCCCGCTTCGCCGACGAGACCGGCGACACCTGCCTGATGGTGGAGCACGAGCCGGTCTACACCGCCGGCCGGCGCACCGACCCCAGCGAGCGCCCGCTGGACGGCACCCCCGTCATAGACGTGGACCGCGGCGGCAAGATCACCTGGCACGGCCCGGGCCAGCTGGTCGGATACCCGATCCTGAAGCTGCCCCGCCCGGTCGACGTGGTCGCCCACGTGCGCCGTCTGGAGGAGGCGCTCATCCGCACCGCCGCCGAGTTCGGCGTGGAGACCACCCGGGTCGAGGGCCGCTCCGGCGTGTGGGTCCTCGGCGACCCCGTGGAGGAGCGCCCGAAGATCGGCGGCCTCTCCCTGGACTTCGACCCCCGCATCGGCGACGACGAGTTCGACGCCCGCCTGAACGGTCCCGAGTACGCCCCGTCCAACGCCGGTCAGCGCCGCGAGGACCGCAAGCTCGCCGCCATCGGGATCCGCGTCGCCAAGGGCGTGACGATGCACGGCTTCTCCCTCAACGTGAACCCGGACAGCACCTGGTTCGACCGGATCATCCCCTGCGGGATCCGGGACGCCGGTGTGACCTCGCTCTCGTACGAACTGGGCCGCGAGATCACCATCGCCGAGGTGCTGCCGGTCGTCGAGCGGCACCTCAAGGACGTGCTGGAGAACGCCGAGCCGAAGCCGCGCGAGGTCGAGCGCGAAACCCGGCCCGAGCCGGCGCCGGCCGCCGGCTGACGGCCGGGGGGAATGCGTCCGGGCTTCCCCCGGTTGGCCGGACGTAAGAGCGTACGAATTACGGGCGTACCCTGGTGGGCGCCGAAGAATCGAAGTCACAGGGAGCCGGTCGTGTCCGCAGTCGCACCCGACGGACGCAAGATGCTGCGCCTGGAGGTCCGTAACAGCCAGACCCCCATCGAGCGCAAGCCCGAGTGGATCAAGACCCGGGCGAAGATGGGTCCCGAGTACACGAAGATGCAGGCCCTGGTGAAGGGCGAAGGACTGCACACCGTGTGCCAGGAAGCCGGCTGTCCGAACATCTACGAGTGCTGGGAAGACCGCGAGGCGACGTTCCTCATCGGCGGCGACCAGTGCACCCGGCGCTGTGACTTCTGCCAGATCGACACGGGCAAGCCCGAGGCCCTGGACCGGGACGAGCCGCGCCGCGTCGGCGAGTCGGTCGTCACGATGGACCTGAACTACGCCACCATCACCGGCGTCGCGCGCGACGACTTGGCCGACGGCGGCGCCTGGCTGTACGCGGAGACCGTGCGCCAGATCCACCAGCAGACGGCGGGCCGCGAGGGCGGCCACACCAAGGTCGAGCTGCTGGCCCCCGACTTCAACGCGGTCCCGGAGCTGCTGGAGGAGGTCTTCGCCTCCCGCCCCGAGGTCTTCGCGCACAACGTCGAGACTGTGCCCCGCATCTTCAAGCGGATCCGCCCCGGCTTCCGCTACGAGCGCTCGCTCGACGTGATCCGCCAGGCCCGCGCCTACGGCCTCGTCACCAAGTCCAACCTGATCCTGGGCATGGGCGAGGAGCGCGAGGAGGTCTCGGAGGCGCTCAAGGAGCTGCACGAGGCGGGCTGCGAGCTCATCACCATCACCCAGTACCTGCGGCCCTCGCCGCGCCACCACCCCGTGGAGCGCTGGGTCAAGCCGGCCGAGTTCGTCGAGCTGGCGAAGGAGGCCGAGGAGATCGGTTTCTCCGGCGTGATGTCCGGTCCGCTGGTCCGGTCGTCCTACCGCGCGGGCCGCCTCTACGGGCAGGCGATGGAGAAGCGCGCGGGCGCCTGATCCACTTCGTCACACTCCGTGTGAAGTCGGGCACAAAAACTTACCGATCAGTAATACGCGATGGCGCGGCCCCTAGGCTCTTTCATTGGGAGAGCCCGGCGGGCCGCGTCAATCTTTCATCACGTTTGACCCACCGGTCATGCCCTGGTAACACCAGTCAGTGACGCTGGATCCACGCACCGCACACGCCACCGATGCGAGTACCGAGAGGCAGGGACCGACATCATGCAGGCCGCGCCCGTCCGCGCCATCGCCATCCCGTCCTTCAGTGAGGCCTTCCGCGGCATCGAATCGCTGCTCATGAGCGGTGCCCGGCGCAACGCCTGGACGGCCGTCCTGGAGGATCGCCGCAGGGCCAAGGACCGGGTCGAAACCGAACACGTACTGGAGGCCGCGGCCACCCGTACCCCGCAGGCCACGTAAACTTCGCCTTATGGCGAGGAAGTCAAACGCAGAGACTGCTGCGAACCCCGGGCGACTGAAGCAGATCGCCCTGACGTACAAGATGACGCGCAAGGCCGACCCGAAGGTCGGTCTGATCGTCGCGGGCGTGGGAATCGTCACCTTCGGTGTCTTTCTTGCGATCGGCTTCCTGATCGGCCACCCGGTCTACCTGGGCATCCTGGGCTTCCTGGTGGCGTTCCTCGCGATGGCGATCGTCTTCGGACGGCGGGCCGAGCGGGCTGCCTTCGGGCAGATGGAGGGGCAGCCGGGCGCTGCCGCGGCCGTACTGGACAACGTGGGACGGGGCTGGACGACCACCCCGGCCGTCGCGATGAACCGGAACCAGGACATCGTCCACCGGGCCGTCGGCAAGGCGGGCGTGGTCCTGATCGCCGAGGGCAACCCGAACCGGGTGAAGTCCCTGCTCGCGGCCGAGAAGAAGAAGCTGGC
Organism: Streptomyces sp. NPDC032091; assembly: GCF_055580265.1. Lineage (NCBI taxonomy): Bacteria > Bacillati > Actinomycetota > Actinomycetes > Kitasatosporales > Streptomycetaceae > Streptomyces > Streptomyces sp. NPDC032091. The sequence goes on from NZ_JBVILR010000028.1 coordinate 23,161, forward strand.
CCGGATCATGCCCGACGTCCCGGTCCACGACTTCATCGTGGGCACCGGCGAGGGCGAGGTGCCCCTCAAGAAGGTCCGCACGACGCTGCTGAAGCTGCCGCGCGTCCTGGCGGGCAACCAGATCACCGAGGTCAACGACAAGCTGCGGGCCATGGGCGACCTCATGAGCAACATGCCCATCCCGAAGGGCCCGGTCCCCGGGCGCGGCATGCGCGGCCAGCGCCCGCGCTGACCCGCCCGTATACGAAACGGGAGCGCCCCGCGAGCCGACGGCCCGCGGGGCGCTCCCGTTCGTGTACCGCCGCCGCGGGTCAGATCCGGACCTGGACCGCGCCCGAGAGCCGGTCGTGCAGTCCGCGGCCGTCCCGGTCCCAGACCAGCGCCGGGATGACCAGGGCCAGCAGCACCGTACGGAGCACCACGCGGGGCAGGCCGAGGCGGCCGCCGTGCTGCGCGATCACCCGGAGGCCGAGAATCCGCTTGCCGGGGGTGAAGCCCACCGTGCCCACGGTCAGGACCGACAGGACCACGAAGAGACCCAGCGTCCAGTTGCCCGCCGAGGCCAGGTCGCCATGGGTGACGAGGCCGTATGCGATCAGCTGGCAGCCGATCCAGTCGATGGCCACCGCGCCGAGCCGGCGCCCGAAACGGGCCACGGAGCCGGGCCCCGACTGCGGCAGGCCGAGCTGCTGGCCCGGATAGCCGAAGTCGACGCCCATCTCCTCGGCGGCCGCGCGGGGGCCGGAGATCCAGGAACCGATTGCTTGCCTGTTGTCCACTCCACCACGGTACCGGTGCGCTTCGACGGGACCTGGACGGGACCCTGGTTAACTTGTGCGAAACAAATGGGTCATGCTTGGGAAATCCCGTCTGCTTAAGGTCGGGTCAGCGTGCGGCACCGCACTGACGCGCCACGAGCTATACAGCCCGTCCCTGCCCCGGGACCGGGAGTAGGAGGACTTGGATGTTCAAGAACGCCGAAGAAGTGAAGCAGTACATCGAGGAGAACGACGTCAAGTTCGTCGACGTCCGCTTCTGTGACCTGCCCGGTGTCATGCAGCACTTCACGATCCCGGCGCGTGCGTTCGACCCGGCGGAGGAGCTCGCCTTCGACGGCTCCTCGATCCGCGGCTTCCAGGCCATCCACGAGTCGGACATGGCGCTGCGCGCCGACATCTCGACCGCGCGTCTGGACCCCTTCCGCCGTGACAAGACGCTGAACATCAACTTCTTCATCCACGACCCGATCACGGGTGAGGCCTACAGCCGCGACCCGCGCAACATCGCCAAGAAGGCCGAGGCCTACCTCGCCTCCACCGGCATCGCCGACACCGCGTTCTTCGGCCCCGAGGCCGAGTTCTACGTGTTCGACAGCGTGCGCTTCGCGACCTCCGCGAACGAGGGCTTCTACCACATCGACTCCGAGGCCGGCGCCTGGAACACCGGTTCCGAGGAGAACAACCGCGGCTACAAGGTCCGCTACAAGGGCGGTTACTTCCCGGTCGCCCCGGTCGACCACTTCGCCGACCTGCGCGCCGAGATCTCCCTCGAACTGGACGCCCAGGGCCTCCAGGTCGAGCGCCAGCACCACGAGGTCGGCACCGGCGGCCAGGCCGAGATCAACTACAAGTTCAACACGCTGCTGGCCGCGGCCGACGACCTGATGCTCTTCAAGTACATCGTGAAGAACGTCGCCTGGCGCAACGGCAAGACCGCGACCTTCATGCCGAAGCCGATCTTCGGCGACAACGGCTCGGGCATGCACGTCCACCAGTCCCTGTGGGCCGGCGGCGAGCCGCTCTTCTACGACGAGGCCGGCTACGCGGGCCTGTCGGACACCGCCCGCTACTACATCGGCGGCATCCTCAAGCACGCCCCGTCGCTGCTCGCCTTCACCAACCCGACGGTGAACTCGTACCACCGCCTGGTGCCGGGCTTCGAGGCGCCGGTCAACATGGTGTACTCGCAGCGCAACCGCTCCGCCGCCATGCGCATCCCGATCACGGGATCGAACCCGAAGGCCAAGCGCGTCGAGTTCCGCGCGCCGGACCCGTCCTCGAACCCGTACCTCGCCTTCTCGGCGCTGCTCCTCGCGGGCCTCGACGGCATCAAGAACAAGATCGAGCCGATGGAGCCGATCGACAAGGACCTCTACGAGCTCTCCCCGGACGAGCACGCGAACGTCCCGCAGGTCCCGACCAGCCTGGAGGACGTCCTCAAGGCCCTGGAGGAGGACCACGAGTACCTCCTGGCCGGCGGTGTCTTCACCCCCGACCTGATCGAGACCTGGATCGACTACAAGCGCACGCACGAGATCGCCCCGATCGCCCAGCGTCCGCACCCGCACGAGTTCGAGCTCTACTTCGACCTGTAAAAAAAGTCGGAGCCGGCCCGCGCAGCGGGATCGTGCCTGCTGGGAGGCCCCCCGCCGCTCTCTTCGAAGAGCGGCGGGGGGCCTCCTGCTTTTGACAGGCCGCCCGACCGGAGTAACGGTTGAGGGGGACCTAAAGGCCCGATAAGCCCGATAAGCGAAATATGTTCGGAGGTGCATCATGATGCGCCGTAGGATCATCGGAGCCGTCGTCGCGGGCGGTGCCGGACTCACCCTGGCCCTGCTGCCCCTGAGCAGCGCGTCCGCCCACGACCACGACGGCAACTGGAACCGTTCGAGTCACTCCCGCTGGGCCAACAACTGGGACGATGACGACGACTGCGGCAACAACGGCCACTGGCGTCACCACGGCAACTGGAGCGACAGCGACTGGGGCCGCTGGGACAACGCCAACTGGTACCACGACTGGGGCGGCTGGCGCTGACCGAGCCCGACCCCCCGTATTCCACCCGGTGCCCCTGCCCCGCGCTCAGCGGAGCAGGGGCATCGCGCCGGTCAGCTCGCGCAGGCAGCGCACCGCCAGGTCGGCGGGGGAGCCCGGGCCGGAGACGGGGGCGTCGCCGGCGGACCACAGCTCCAGGGCGACCCGGATCGCGTCGGTGGCGGCCGCCGACACCAGGCGTACGGACATCCCGTCCGCCTCCGGGCCCGCGAGCCGGGCCACGATCGGGACCAGCCGCTCCTCGGACTCCTGGTTCACCCGGTACCAGACGGCGCGCAGGGCCTCGTCCGTCGCGGCCGCCCGCAGCAGGCCGCGGGTGACCTCCAGGCCCTCCTCCACGGCCTTGGAGTCGCTCAGGGCCCGGGTGACGGCCCGCTCCAGGGCCTGCGCCAGCGGGGTGGCGGGGTCCTCCTCGGCGAGCAGCGCCCGCCAGGCGTCGCCGCCGCCCGCCAGTAGCGGGGCCACGGCCTCCTGCTTGTTGCGGAAGTAGCGGTAGAACGTGCGCAGCGCGACCCCCGCCCGGTGGGCGATGTCCTCGGCGGTGGTCCCGTCGGGGCCGTGCGCGGCGAAGAGCGCGCAGGCGGCGCGGGCGATGTCGAGCTGGGTGGCCGCCTTGCGGCGCTCCGTCAGCGACGGGGTTCCGGAACCGCTCTGGGGGGCGTACGGACGGGGAGATCTCACGGGTGAAGCGTACCGCCAGTCAGATCAGATGGATGCAATCGATGCCAGTCTGGCAAAACGTGTCATCTTCTCGGTACGCTGCGCCCATGAACCGTTACGAAGGACGTCGTGTCCTCATCACCGGCGGCGGCTCCGGCATCGGCCGGGCCACCATGCACCGCATTCTCTCCGAGGGCGGCCGCGTCCACGCCGTGGACGTGAACGAAGCCGGCCTGAAGGCCACCGCCGAGCAGGCCGCGGCCGACGGGCACGGCGGCCGGCTGACCACCGCCGTCCTGGACATATCCGACGAGGCCTCGGTCAAGGAGGGCGTCGCGGCCGCCGTCGACGCCCTCGGCGGCAGCGGCCTGGACGTACTGGTCAACGCGGCGGGCATCCTGCGCTCCGCGCACACCCACCAGACCACCCTGGACTTCTGGAACAAGGTCATCGCGGTCAACCTGACCGGCACCTTCCTGATGATCCGCGAGTCCCTCCCCGCCCTCCTGGCCGGCGACCAGCCGGTCGTCGTGAACTTCAGCTCCACCTCGGCGAGCTTCGCGCACCCCTACATGTCCGCCTACGCGGCCAGCAAGGGCGGCATCCAGTCGATGACCCACGCCCTCGCCGCCGAGTACAGCAAGCAGGGCCTGCGCTTCGTCTCCGTCGCCCCCGGCTCCATCGAGAGCGGCATGACCACCGGCACCGGCCCGGGCCTGCCCGAGGACACCGACTGGTCCCTCTTCACCAAGCTGGCCCCGGCCCTCGGCCAGGGCTTCGCCGGCCCCCAGACCGTCGCCGGCGTCGTCGCGATGCTCGGCTCCGAGGACGGCGCCTTCATCACCGGCACCGAGATCCGCATCGACGGCGGCACGCACTACTGAGCCGGCTCAGCCCCTGAAGCGGTCCCACAGCCGGGGGAAGCGCTCCGCGAGCACGGCTTCGTCCTCGAAGTCCAGCGGGGCGCCCTCCGGCTCCTCCGCCTGCAACGGGATCCCCAGGTCCGGCGCCACCGCCCCGGTCAGCTGCTCGTACGCCTCGTCGGCCGCGTACCCCAGCTCCTCGCCGTCGCCGTCGATCTCCTCGTCGAACTCGCCCAGCAGCTCCGCCAGCTGGTCCGGATCGTGCACCCCGCCCTCGAAGACCTCCCGGCCCTGCCCGATCAGCCAGCACCGGAAGTAGTCGAACGCGTCGTCGCTGGCCCCGTCGAGCAGCACCCACGCCGCCCCCCACAGGTCCCAGGTGTACGCCCGGTTGTACCGGGACTCGAAATGTCGCGCGAAGTCCAGCACGGAGTCGGGGTCCAGCTGCGCCAGCCGTTCCACGAGCAGCTCGGCATGCTCCTCGGGGTCGCCGTCGGCGGCCTCGCGGGTACGGTCGACGATCTCCCAGAACTCCGTCTCGTCCATCACGGAATACAGCATCCGGGCTCCACCCCCGCACCGCCACCGCGCATACGGCCAAAGGCCGGTGCCCGACCCCCGCAGGGGTGGGCACCGGCCTTCGGCGCTGTGGTGTTCCGGTCGCCGGCGGCTCAGAGGCCGTAGCGCTCCCGGGCCTCCTTGACGGCCGACGCCGGGACCTCGCCGCGGCGGGCCAGCTGGGCCAGGGCCGCGACCGTGATGGACTGCGCGTCGACGCCGAAGTGGCGGCGGGCGCCCTCGCGGGTGTCGGAGAGGCCGAAGCCGTCCGTGCCCAGCGAGGTGTAGTCCTGCGGGACCCACTGGCTGATCTGGTCCGGGACCTGGCGCATCCAGTCGGACACCGCCAGGACCGGGCCCGGGGCGCCCTCCAGCACGCGGGTGACGTACGGGGTGCGCTCCTCGCCGCGCAGCAGGGCCTCGTCGCACTCCAGCGCGTCGCGGCGCAGCTCGCCCCACGAGGTGGCGGACCACACGTCGGCGGCCACGTTCCAGTCGGCGGCCAGCAGCCGCTGCGCCTCCAGGACCCAGTGGATCGCCGTGCCCGAGGCCATGAGCTGGATCTTCGGGGCGTCGGCGGCCGGGGCGGCCTCCAGGGCGGCGGCCGTGTTGAAGCGGTACAGGCCCCTGAGGATGCCCTCCTCCACGCCCTCGGGCATGGCCGGCTGGACCTTCGGCTCGTTGTAGACCGTCAGGTAGTAGAAGACGTCCTCGGGGTTCTCCCCGTACATCCGCTTCAGACCGTCCTTGACGATCACCGCGATCTCGTACGCGAAGGCCGGGTCGTAGTTGAGCGACGCCGGGTTCGTGGACGCGATCAGGTGCGAGTGGCCGTCCGCGTGCTGGAGGCCCTCACCCGTCAGGGTGGTGCGGCCGGCCGTGGCGCCGACGATGAAGCCCTTGCCGAGCTGGTCGGCGAGCTGCCACATCTGGTCGGCGGTGCGCTGCCAGCCGAACATCGAGTAGAAGATGTAGAACGGGATCATCGGCTCGCCGTGCGTCGCGTACGACGTGCAGGCGGCGATGAAGTCGGCCATGGCGCCGGCCTCGGTGATCCCCTCGTTGAGGATCTGGCCGTCCTTGGCCTCCTTGTAGTACATCAGCTGGTCGCGGTCGACCGGCTCGTACGTCTGGCCCAGCGGCGAGTAGATGCCGGCCGACGGGAACAGGGACTCCATACCGAAGGTACGGGCCTCGTCGGGGACGATCGGCACCCAGCGCTTGCCGGTCTCCTTGTCCCGCATCAGGTCCTTGACGAGGCGGACGAAGGCCATGGTGGTGGCCATCTCCTGCTTGCCGGAGCCCTTGATCAGCGGGGCGAAGGAGCGGTCGGCCGGGGCCGGCAGGGCCACGTGGTGGACCTTGCGGGCCGGGGCGGGGCCGCCGAGGGCCGCGCGGCGCTCCTGGAGGTAGCGCACCTCGGGGCTGTCCGCGCCCGGGTGGCCGTAGGGGACCTTGCCGTCGACGAAGGCGCTGTCCGGGATCGGGAGGCCGAGGAGGTCGCGCATGTCCTTGAACTCGTCGACCGTCAGCTTCTTCATCTGGTGGTTCGCGTTCTTCGACTCGAACCCGGCACCCAGCGTGTGGCCCTTGACCGTCTGCGCCAGGATCACCGTCGGCGCGCCCTTGTGCGCCAGGGCGGCCTTGTACGCGGCGTAGACCTTGCGGGGCTCGTGGCCGCCGCGCGAGGAGTGGAAGCACTCGGCGATCTTCGCGTCGGACAGCACGCCGGCCAGCTGGACGAGCTCGGCGTTGGCGCCGAAGAAGTGCTGGCGGATGTAGGCCACGTCGCGGGTCGCGTACGTCTGGAACTGCGCGTCCGGCACCTCGCGGATGCGGCGGACCAGGGCGCCCGTGGTGTCGAGCTGGAACAGCTCGTCCCAGGCGGAGCCCCACAGAGTCTTGATGACGTTCCAGCCGGCACCGCGGAACTGGGCCTCCAGCTCCTGGACCACGCGGAAGTTGGCGCGGACCGGGCCGTCGAGGCGCTGCAGGTTGCAGTTGATGACGAACGTCAGGTTGTCGAGCTGCTCGCGGGAGGCCAGGGCCAGGGCGGCGGTCGACTCGGGCTCGTCCATCTCGCCGTCGCCGAGGAAGGCCCAGACGTGCGAGTTGGCGGTGTCCTTGATGTTCCGGTTCTGCAGGTAGCGGTTGAAGCGCGCCTGGTAGATCGCGGAGAGCGGGCCGAGGCCCATGGAGACCGTGGGGAACTCCCACAGCCACGGCAGGCGCCGCGGGTGCGGGTAGGACGGCAGGCCGTTGCCGCCGGACTCCTGGCGGAAGTTGTCGAGCTGCTGCTCGGAGATGCGCCCGTCGAGGAAGGCACGGGCGTAGATGCCGGGGGAGGCGTGGCCCTGGATGTAGAGCTGGTCGCCCGATCCGTCGGCCTCCTTCCCGCGGAAGAAGTGCTGGAAGCCGGTCTCGTAGAGCCAGGCCGCCGAGGCGAAGGTGGCGATGTGGCCGCCGACGCCGTACTTGGAGCCGCGGGTCACCATGGCGGCCGCGTTCCAGCGGTTCCAGGCGGTGATCTTGGCTTCCATCTCCTCGTCACCCGGGAACTCGGGCTCGGCGGAGGTGGGGATGGTGTTGACGTAGTCCGTCTCCAGCAGCTTCGGCAGGGCCAGGCCGGCGGCCTCGGCGTGCTGGAGCGTACGGCGGAGCAGGTATTCGGCGCGGCGCGTACCGGCGGCCTTGGCGACGGCGTCGAGGGAGGCCGCCCATTCGGCGGTCTCTTCGGTGTCGCGGTCCGGGAGCTGGTCGAGCTCGCTCGGAAGCTTTCCTACGGGGTCGGACATCGGTGTGCGCCGCCTTCCGGACAAAGGAGAGGAGGTGGTGAAGAAAAACCCTGACGGGCAGGACAGGGCCGAAGGACCCGGGTTGGGGCCCGCAGTGACTGTAAATCCCTGATCGATGATCGATCAAATAAAAGTGACGAATATTCGACACTCGGGCAAAAGTCGGCACCCGGTGCCATGAACTCAGGCACCCGGTGCCGGTTTCATCAGTACACGCCAAAGCGCTGACGATCCCCTGGAGGATCACTGAAAACCGCAGGTCAGACGGGGTGGAGAGAGGGTCAGGCGCTCCGCGGGGCGCAGCCCAGGACATGCCGCTTCACCAGCACGCCGATGTCCGGGTCCTGGCTGCGGAACGCCGCGACGAGGGCCTCGTGTTCCTCGGCGTACGACTTCTGGACGGTTCCCAGCCACCGGATCGACAGCGCGGTGAAGACCTCGATCCCCAGGCTCTCCCAGGTGTGCAGCAGCACGCTGTTGCCCGCTGCCCGCACCAGCTCCCGGTGGAAGCCCACCGTGTGCCGCACCTGCGCCGTGCCGTCCTGGATCCGGTCGGCCTCCCACAGGGCCGCCACGTGCGGCTCCAGCGCCGAGCAGTCGGCCGCCAGCCGCGGCGCGGCCAGCTCGGCCGCGATCTGCTCCAGCCCGGCCCGGACCGGGTAGATCTCCTCCAGGTCGGCCGCCGAGAGGTTGCGCACGCGCACGCCCTTGTTCGGCGCCGACTCGATCAGCCGCAGCGTCTCCAGCTCGCGCAGGGCCTCCCGTACGGGCGTCTGGCTGACCTCCAGCTCGACCGCGATCCGGCGCTCGACGATCCGCTCACCGGGCTTCCAGCGGCCGCTGACGATCCCCTCCACGATGTGCTCGCGGATCTGCTCGCGCAGCGAGTGCACGACGGGTGGGGTGATCATCGGGGTTCAACTCCTGTGTGTGCGGACACGCGGGGCCTGATGCCTAGACAATAAGGCCGCCGTGGCCTGCTCCGATGCGTTCGTGGTCAGGGACGCAGGGTGAGGCTCGTTACAACGACGGCGCCCCCGCCCGGACGAATCCGGACGGGGGCGCCGCAAGCGGCAGATCCCTGCGCGCCGTGGCCTCAGAGGCCGAGCTCGACCTCGAACTCGCCGGCCTCCAGGATCGCCTTCACGGCGGTGAGGTACCGGGCCGCGTCCGCGCCGTCCACCAGGCGGTGGTCGTAGGACAGGGTCAGGTACGTCATGTCGCGGACGCCGATGACGGTGCCCTCCTCGGTCTCGATGACCACCGGGCGCTTGACCGTGGCACCGATGCCCAGGATCGCGACCTGGTTCGGCGGAACGATCACCGTGTCGAACAGCGCACCGCGCGAGCCGGTGTTGCTGATGGTGAAGGTCGCGCCGGACAGCTCGTCCGGGGTGATCTTGTTGCCACGGACCTTGGCGGCCAGGTCGGCGGTCGCCTTGGAGATGCCCGCCAGGTTGAGGTCACCTGCACCCTTGATGACCGGGGTCATCAGGCCCTTCTCGGAGTCCACGGCGATGCCGATGTTCTCCGAGTCGAAGTAGGTGATGGTGCCCTCGTCGTCGTTGATCCGGGCGTTGACGACCGCGTGGGCCTTCAGCGCCTGGGCCGCGGCCTTGACGAAGAACGGCATGGGGGACAGCTTGACGCCCTCGCGGGCGAGGAAGCCGGCCTTGGCCTTCTCGCGCAGCTTCATGATCTTGGTGATGTCCACCTCGACCACGGAGCTGAGCTGCGCCTGCGAGTGCAGGGCCTTCATCATGTTGTCGCCGATGACCTTGCGCATGCGGGTCATCTTGACCGTCTGACCGCGCAGCTCGGACACCGCGGCCGGAGCCTTGGCGGCGGCCGGGGCCGCAGCGGCGGCCGGAGCCGGGGCGGCGGCGGCCTTGGCGGCCTCGGCGGCGGCCAGGACGTCCTGCTTGCGGATACGGCCACCGACACCGGTGCCCGTGACCGTCGCCAGGTTGACGCCGGACTCCGAGGCGAGCTTGCGCACCAGCGGGGTCACGTAGGCGCCCTCGTCACCGGCCGGGGCCGGGGCGGCGGGGGCGGCCGGAGCGGCCGGGGCCACGGGGGCCGGAGCGGCCACCGGAGCCGCCGGGGCGACCGGAGCCGGAGCGGCCGGAGCCGGAGCGGCCGGAGCCGGAGCGGCCGGAGCCGGAGCGGCCGGAGCCGGAGCGGCCGGAGCCGGGGCGGCGGCGGCCGGAGCCGGGGCAGCGGCCGCCGGAGCCGGGGCAGCGGCCGGGGCGGCGCCCGCGACACCGATGACGGCCAGACGGGCGCCGACCTCGGCGGTCTCGTCCTCGGCCACCAGGATCTCCAGCAGGGTGCCGGAAACCGGCGCCGGGATCTCGGTGTCGACCTTGTCCGTGGAGACCTCCAGCAGCGGCTCGTCGGCCTCGACCGACTCACCGACCTCCTTCAGCCAGCGGGTGACGGTGCCCTCGGTGACGGACTCGCCCAGCGCGGGGAGCACGACATCGGTGCCGGACGCGGCCGGAGCGGCGGCGGCGGGGGCCGGGGCGGCCGGGGTCTCGGCCGGTGCGGGGGCGGCCGGGGCCTCGGCGACCGGCGCCGGGGCGGCGGCGGGCTCGGCGGCCGGAGCGGCGGCCGGGGCAGCGGCGCCCGAGCCGTCGTCGATGATCGCGAGCTCGGCACCGACCTCGACCGTCTCGTCCTCGGCGACCTTGATGGACGCGAGGATGCCCGAAACGGGGGAGGGGATCTCGGTGTCGACCTTGTCGGTCGAGACTTCGAGCAGCGGCTCGTCGGCCTCGACGCGCTCGCCCTCGGCCTTCAGCCAACGGGTGACAGTGCCCTCGGTGACGCTCTCACCGAGCGCCGGAAGGGTTACGGAAACCGGCATGGTTTCTGTTGCTCCTAACGAAAGTGCGGAAGTGGTCGTCGCGCCCGTGACTGTGGATTAGTCGTGTGCGTGAAGGGGCTTGCCGGCCAGGGCCAGGTGGGCCTCGCCGAGCGCCTCGTTCTGGGTCGGGTGCGCGTGGATGAGCTGCGCGACCTCGGCCGGCAGGGCCTCCCAGTTGTAGATCAGCTGGGCTTCGCCGACCTGCTCGCCCATCCGGTCACCGACCATGTGGACGCCGACCACGGCACCGTCCTTGACCTGGACGAGCTTGATCTCGCCCGCGGTCTTCAGGATCTTGCTCTTGCCGTTGCCCGCCAGGTTGTACTTCAGGGCCACGACCTTGTCCGCGCCGTAGATCTCCTTGGCCTTCGCCTCGGTGATGCCGACCGAGGCGACCTCGGGGTGGCAGTACGTGACGCGCGGAACGCCGTCGTAGTCGATCGGAACGGTCTTCAGACCGGCCAGGCGCTCCGCCACCAGGATGCCCTCGGCGAAGCCGACGTGCGCGAGCTGGAGGGTCGGGACCAGGTCACCGACGGCCGAGATGGTCGGCACGTTGGTGCGCATGTACTCGTCGACCAGGACGTAGCCGCGGTCCATCGCGACGCCCTGCTCCTCGTAGCCCAGGCCCTGCGAGACCGGGCCGCGGCCGATGGCGACCAGCAGCACCTCGGCCTCGAAGGTCTTGCCGTCGGCGAGGGTCACGCGGACGCCGGACTCGGTGTACTCGGCCTTCTGGAAGAAGGTGCCGAGGTTGAACTTGATGCCGCGCTTGCGGAAGGCGCGCTCCAGGATCTTGGAGCTGTTCTCGTCCTCGACCGGGACGAGGTGCTTGAGGCCCTCGATGACGGTGACGTCGGTGCCGAAGGACTTCCACGCCGAGGCGAACTCGACGCCGATGACGCCGCCGCCCAGGATGATCGCGGACTGGGGCACGCGGTCCAGGACCAGCGCGTGGTCCGAGGAGATGATGCGGTTGCCGTCGATGTCCAGGCCGGGCAGGGACTTCGGCACGGAGCCGGTCGCCAGCAGGACGTGGCGGCCCTGGATGCGCTGGCCGTTGACGTCGACGGACGTCGGGGAGGACAGGCGGCCCTCACCCTCGATGTAGGTCACCTTGCGGGAGGCGACCAGGCCCTGCAGACCCTTGTACAGGCCGGCGATGACCTCGTCCTTGTACTTGTGCACACCGGCGATGTCGATGCCCTCGAAGGAGGCCTTGACACCGAACTGTCCGGCTTCGCGCGCCTGGTCGGCGACCTCACCGGCGTGCAGCAGAGCCTTCGTGGGGATGCAGCCGTTGTGCAGGCAGGTGCCGCCGAGCTTGTTCTTCTCGATCAGCGCAACGTCGAGACCCAGCTGGGATGCGCGGAGTGCCGCGGCGTAGCCGCCACTGCCACCGCCGAGGATCACTAGGTCGAAAACGGTGCTGGCGTCGTTCGCCACGTCACGTCCTCCATGCATGTGCGCCGGGCACCGGTCCTCTGTGACCGGGCGGCGGCTGGTAATCGGCCGCTTGTTTCTTCGGCCCTGTGGTGGGGGCCCTGTCCTGCCGAGAACCCATCTTCGCATTTGTCGGGGGAACGCGGGACGCCGGGCCCCGGGTGTGCACCGTCGTTCTGCCCGAAGTCCGGGTTACCCGGGCGTAGAAACCTACCGATCCTCAAGATTTCTTCCAGAGCGAACACGCCCCGGGGCCCGAGGTGCCGGTCCCCGGGGCCCGGCGCGTGCCGCGGGGCACGTCCCACCAGGTGGGACGTGCCCCGCGGCGGGCGGCGCAGGGGCGGGTCAGCCCAGGTCGCCGGTGGCGGTGCGCTCGGCGAGGCGCACCAGGGTGCGGACGGCGGAGCCGGTGCCGCCCTTCGGGGTGTAGCCGTACGGGGCGCCCTCGTGGAAGGCGGGGCCCGCGATGTCGAGGTGGGCCCAGGTGATGCCCTCGCCGACGAACTCCTGCAGGAAGAGGCCGGCCACCAGGCCGCCGCCCATCCGGACGCCCATGTTGGCGATGTCGGCCGTCGGGGAGTCCATGGTCTTGCGCAGGTCCTCGGGGAGCGGCATCGGCCAGGAGGACTCGCCGACCTCCTCGGCGATCTCGTGGATCGAGGTGCGGAAGGCGTCGTCGTTGGCCATGATGCCGAAGGTGCGGTCGCCCAGCGCCAGCACCATGGCGCCGGTCAGGGTCGCCACGTCGACGATCGCGTCCGGGTTCTCCTCGGAGGCCTTGGTCAGGGCGTCGCCCAGGACCAGGCGGCCCTCGGCGTCCGTGTTCAGGACCTCGACGGTCTTGCCGCTGTACATGCGCAGGACGTCACCGGGACGGGTGGCGGAGCCGGACGGCATGTTCTCGGCGAGGGCGAGCCAGCCCGTGACGTTGACCTTGAGGCCCAGCTTGGCGGCGGCGACGACCGAGGAGAACACGGCGGCGGCACCCGACATGTCGCACTTCATCGTCTCGTTGTGACCGGCCGGCTTCAGGGAGATGCCGCCCGAGTCGTACGTGATGCCCTTGCCGACGAAGGCGAGGTGCTTCTCCGCCTCGGGGTGGGTGTAGGCGATCTTGACCAGGCGCGGCGGGTTCTCGGAGCCCTTGCCGACGCCCATGATGCCGCCGTAGCCGCCCTTGACCAGGGCCTTCTCGTCCAGGACCTGGGCCTTGAGGCCGAGCTCCTTGGCGGTCGCCGCGGCGATGGCGGCGAAGGCGGCGGGGGTGAGGTCGTTCGGCGGGGTGTTGATCAGGTCACGGGCGACGTTGACCTCGGCGGCGACGACCGTCGCGCGCTCGGCGGCCGCCTTGTGCTCCTTGTCGCGCGGCTTGGCGCCGAGCAGGGCCACCTCGGCCAGCGGCTGCTTCGGGCCGCCCTGCTTCTCGGCCTTGCCGTTCTTCTTCTCGCCGCCCTGGTAGGAGGTGAAGGCGTAGGCGCCCAGCAGCGCGCCCTCGGCCACGGCGGTGACGGCGGAGGCGTCCTCCAGGGGCAGGGCGAAGGCGGCCTTCTTGGAGCCGTGCAGGGCGCGGGCGGCGGAGCCGGCGGCGCGGCGCAGGGCCTCCTCGTCGAAGGACTGGTCCTGCTCGGGCGCGGAGCCCAGGCCGACCGCCAGCACGACCGGGGCCTTGAGGCCGGCCGGGGAGGGCAGCTTCGTGATCTCGCCTTCGGCGCCGGAGGCGCCGAGCGCGTCGAGCACGGCGGCGAGCTTTCCGTCGAACGCCGTGTCCACGGCCTCCGCGCCGGCGGCCACGACGAGCCCCTTCGGGCCCTTCGCCACGCCGACCACGAGGGCGTCGGCGCGCAGCGTCGCCGCGCCGGCAGTGCTGAGAGTCAGAGCAGTCACGGTGGTGAAGTCTCGCTTCCGTTTGTGTTATATGGGCGCTTCTGTCGCGTCGGGGTCGCCGGCCGCTCCGCAGCGATCGTATTCGGGCCCGACGGCCGCCGGAAACGAGCCTACGCGCAGCCCGTCATCCGTACGCCACTCGAAGGTTTGTCAAGTTGTTCGACAGCCGGGACATCAGGTTCACCCATCTGTGGACTCTGCTCCAGGTTTGCCGCCTAGACCTGACGAGGTCCGAGAGGATCGAGCCACTCTCGCAAGAGGACGCGGGGTCCTTTTGCATGATTTCCACAGCGCCTCCCCCGGCCCGGCCGTCCGCCACGGGCCGAGTCGAGGGACGCCTGCGGGGGGAAAGGCCGAAATGGTCAACAAGAACCGGATGAACAGGGCCGCGGCAGCCATGGGCGTAGCGGCGCTGATGTCGGTTGCAGTACCCGCCACGACCGCCCACGCGGCGACCGTGGCACCGCGGATCGACCTGAAGGTGCTGGTCGTCGACGACGGCGGCAGCTCGGTCGGCGCGATCACCGCCGAACTCCGCGACACCGGGGTCCCGTTCACGCGGATCGACCTGGGCAGCGCCGGCCGCCCGGTGATCGACGCCGCCTTCCTCAGCGACACCGTCAGCGGCCGGCCGCGCGCCAAGTACCAGGGCGTGGTCCTGCCGAACGAGAACCCCTTCGGCACCGGCTCCGCCGAGATGGCCGCGCTCACCGCGTACGAGACGACGTACGGGATCCGCCAGGTGGACGCCTACACCTGGGCCCACCCCGAAGTCGGCCTGGAATACACCGACAACGGCGGCTACACCGGCACCCTCGACGGCACGCAGGCCGCCGTCACCGCCGCCGGAAAGACGGGCCCCTTCGGCTACCTCGGGGGTCAAGTGAACTTCGAGGACAACTCTCCCCTGATTCCGGAGAGCTACGGGTTCATCGCCAAGCCGATGGCCGGCTACACCAGCTACGTGGACGCCCCCGTCGGCTCCGGACGGGGCTCGCTGGTCGGCGAGTACGCCCACGGCGGGCGCAGCGAGCTCGTCGTCACCTTCGGCTACAACCAGTACCAGCAGCAGTTCCGGCTGCTCGCCCGCGGCATCGTCGAATGGCTCACCCAGGGCGTCCACCTCGGCCAGGAGCGCAACTACTTCGCCGTCCACGTCGACGACGTCTTCGCCCCGGACGCCCGCTGGGACAAGACCCTCAACTGCACGCCCGGCGACTACGCCTGCGCGGGCGGCGAGGGCAAGGAGTCGACGATCCGCATGACCGCCGCCGACGCCCAGTACCTGGCGCAGTGGCAGACCTCCAAGGACTTC
This sequence comes from Streptomyces sp. NPDC032091, assembly GCF_055580265.1. NCBI lineage: Bacteria > Bacillati > Actinomycetota > Actinomycetes > Kitasatosporales > Streptomycetaceae > Streptomyces > Streptomyces sp. NPDC032091. The sequence continues at coordinate 38,382 of NZ_JBVILR010000028.1, forward strand.
AAGCTGGACCTGCTCTTCAACGCGGGCGCCGGCGAGGAGTGGAAGACCGAGAACGGCGGCACCGACGCCCTGACCGCCCAGCTCCTGGCCGACAAGGCCAAGTACCGCTGGATGAACCACACCTACACCCACCTGTTCCTCGGCTGCACCCAGGACGTCAGCGTCAGCCCCTGGACCTGCACCAAGGACGCCCAGGGCCAGACCCTCTGGATGAGCCGGGCCGACATCTCCGCGCAGATCCGCGACAACAACAACTGGGCCGCCGCCAAGGGCCTCCCCACCGACCGCGCCGAACTCGTCACCGGCGAGCACTCCGGCCTCAAGACCCTCCCGCAGCAGCCCCAGGACAACCCCAACCTGGCCGGCGCCCTCGCCGACAACGGGGTCAAGTGGGCCGGCAGCGACAACTCCCGCGAGCCCGACCAGCGGGCCGTGGGCGCCGCCCTCACCGTCCCCCGCTACCCCATGAACGTGTTCTACAACACCGGCACCAACGCCGAGATGGCCGACGAGTACAACTGGATCTACACCAGCCGCGCCGACGGCGGCAGCGGCCTCTGCGAGGACAACCCCACCACCTCCACCTGCCTGCCCGCCCCGCTGGACACCAACAACGGCTTCCTGGACTACATCGTCCCCGCCGAGGCGAAGACCGCCCTGCGCCACGTCCTCGCCAACGACCCCAAGCCGCACTACGTCCACCAGACCAACCTCGCCGAGGACCGCACCCTCTACCCCGTGCTCAACCAGGTCCTCGACACCTACCGCTCCCTCTACGCGCCCAGCGCGCCCATCGTCAACCAGAGCATGAAGGCCACCGGCGTCGAGCTCCAGCGCCGCGCCGCCTGGAACAAGGCCGTCGACGCCGGCCAGGTCACCGCCTACCGCATCGGCAAGGACGTCACCGTCAAGGCGCCCTCCGGAATCCTCGCCCCGGTCACCGCGCCCAACGGCACCAAGAAGCAGCTCCTGCTCGGCACCGCGGACTTCGGCACCGCCTACGCCGGCACCCGCTCCACCTGGACGGGCCCCGAGCTGCTCCAGTCCGCGGTCACGCTCCACCTGCTCTGACCTGCTCTGACCCGCACGCGCCGACCCGCTCCGACCGCGGGGCCCGGCGCCCCGCGATCACCCGCTCCACCCGGCAGTACCCAGCGCCGGCGTCCGCCCACCACGGGCGCCGGCCCCTTTTCAGTCCTGGGGGGACTCAGCACATGAGCCATGGGCGTCATGTCACCATGCTCACCGAAGGCACCTACCCGCACGTCCACGGGGGCGTCAGCACCTGGTGCGACCAACTGGTACGCGGAATGCCGGAAGTCGACTTCCACGTCATAGCCCTGACCGGCTCCGGACGCGAGCCGGTCACCTGGGAGCTGCCGCGCAACGTCTACCGGCACACCTCCGTCCCGCTGTGGGGCCCGCCGCCCCAGAAGGCCCGCCGCACCACCCTCCGCGGCAAGGCCCACCGCCGCTTCACCGAGGTCTACGAAACCTTCCTGCTCTCCCTGATCCGGCCCGACCACGGCGGGTTCTCCGAGGCCCTGGCCGAACTGGCCCGCCTCGCCCGCGCCGGCCGCCTCGCCCCGGCCCTGCGCTCCGAACCCGTCCTGCGCCTGCTGATGGACGTCTGGACCCGCCCCGGCCTGGCCACCGCCGCCGCCGACCCCACCGTCCACGACGCCCTCACCGCCACCGACCTGCTGGAACACGCCCTGCGCCCGCTCGCCGTGCGGATCCCGCCCGACAGCGTCGCCCACGCCGTCAGCAGCGGTCTGGCCACCCTCCCGGCCCTCGCCGCCAAGCACCTCGACGGGGTGCCCTTCCTCCTCACCGAGCACGGCATCTACCTGCGCGAGCGCTACCTCGGCTACCGCACCGCCGCCCAGCGCTGGCCCGTCAAGGCCCTGATGCTCGGCTTCTACCGGGAGCTGAACTCCGAGGGCTACCGGCAGGCCGACCTCATCACCCCCTGCAACCAGTACAACCGCCGCTGGGAGGAACGCGGAGGCGCCCACTCCGAGCGGATCCGCACCGTCTACAACGGCGTCGACCCGCACGCCTTCCCCGAGGCCGGCCCCGAACCCGAGGTCCCCACCCTCAGCTGGTGCGGCCGCATCGACCCCATCAAGGACCTCGAAACCCTCCTGCGCGCCTACGCGTTCATGCGCGAGGAACTGCCCACCCTGCGCCTGCGCCTCTTCGGCCCCGTCCCGGCCGGCTGCGAGGAGTACAAGCTCCGCCTGGAGAAGCTCGCCGCCGAACTCGGCGTCGCCGACGGCATCACCTGGGAGGGCCGGATCACCGAGGTCGCCCGGGCCTACGCCGCCGGCAGCGTCGTCATGCTCTCCAGCATCAGCGAAGGTTTCCCCTTCAGCATCATCGAAGCCATGTCCTGCGGCCGCACCACCGTCTCCACCGACGTCGGCGGCGTCCGCGAGGCCGTCGCCGACACCGGCCTCGTCGTCCCGCCCCGCGAACCCGAGACCATGGCCCGCGCCACCCTCGCCCTGCTCCGCGACGACGAACGCCGCGCCGAACTCGGCCGCATGGCCCGCAAACGGGTCGTCGAGAAGTTCACCCTCCACCAGTCCGTGGACGGCTTCCGCCACATCTACCGCGAACTCGCCGGCCAGCCCGTCCTGCCCGTCCACCCCGGCGACCAGTGGACCCAGCGCCTCGCCGACCCCTGGTACCGGGAACTCGCGGCCGACGGGAGCCTGTGGTGAGCGGATCCCTCTGGCTCAAGCCGCCCGGCCCCGAAGGCCCCTGGGTGCACGTCGGCCACGCGGCCTCCGCCCGCCGCCCCGGCCCCGGCGCCACCGACACCCTGCCCGTCCTCCCCAGGCCCGGCCACGGACCCCGCGACGCGGGCGCCGACCCCCTGGACGAACTCGCCGACCGCCTCGACGCGTTCGTCGCCGCGGCCGTCCACCCCGACGAGATCGCCGCCGTCCTCGAATCCGACGGCATGACCGACGAACACATCCGCCTCACCTACGGCCGCGACGACTCCTTCGCCCTCGCCGAGGAGCTCTACGCCCGCGTCCCCCGCTCCTTCCCCGAACCCGACGCCCTCCCCGACCCCTGGAAGGTCTCCCTCACCGCCTGCCTCCTGCGCGGGCTGATCTTCGCCCTCCCCGGCCTCGCCTACCTCCTGGGCGAACCCCTCCTCGAAGGCCCCCCCGACCGGCTCGGACTGCCCGCCGGCACCCTCACCCTGCTCGCCGGAGCCCTCGTCGGCTGGGTCTGGGACCAGACCCTCTCCCACCGCGCCCACACCTGGCTCGGCCTCGGCGACCGGGCCGCCGCCGGACGCACCCTCCTCGTCGGCGCCCCCGTCGGCGCCCTCCTCGGCACCGCCGCCGCGTTCGCCGTCCCGGGCGGCCCCCCGTTCAGCTACGCCTTCGCCGCCGGCCAGGCCCTGTACGTGGGCGCCGCGACCGTCCTGCTCGTCCTGCGGCGGGAACGGCTGCTGCTCGCCGCGCTCGCCCCGATGGCCGCCGGATCGGTGCTCGCCCTCTTCGCCGACCCGCCCGTGCCGCTGCGGGTGGCCCTGCTGCTGGTCTCCCTCACCGCCGCCTGCGCCCTGGCCCTGCGGGAGCTGCCGCTCGCCGAAGGGGTACGGGCCGCCCTGCGCAGGATCCTCGGCTGGACGCGGCGCCACCCGGGCGAGGGGGGCGGAGCGGTGCGCTGGCGGATGCTGCGCGGGGCCGAGGAGGAACACGGCCGGCGCGGGCCCCGCCTCGGCGACTCGGTGCCCTACGGGGTCTTCGGCCTCGGAACCGGCCTGCTGGTGCTGTACGCCGCCCTGGGGGACGTCCTCACCGGCGGCCCCGCCGAAGCCGTCGCCGCCCCCTCGGCCGTGGCCCTCACCCTCAGCATGGGGCCCGCCGAATGGCTGCTGCACCGCTTCCGCAGCGGCAGCCTGGCCGGGCTCCGCGCGGCCCGCTCACCCCGGGCGTTCCGGCGCCGGATGCTCACCACCCTGGCCCGCTGCCTCGCCGCCTACCTGGCGGTGCTGCTCCTGCTCGGCACCACCGGAACCCTGCTGTGGCCCCAGGCCCCGGGCCTCACCTGGGACCGGGTCACCACCCTGCTGCTGCTCGGCGCCGTGATGTGGACCGGGCTGCTCCTGCAGTCCTTCGGCGCCGTCCGCCCCGCCGCCGTGGTCTGCGCCGCCGCGGCCGCCGCCCAGAGCCTGGCCCTGCTGGCCGGCGCCGGCCAGCCCCGGCTGGTCCAGCCGGCGGTGGCCGGCGCCGCGGCGGGGGTGCTGGCCGTCCTGGTCTGCCTGCTCCTCGGCCGTGCGACCGCCCACCGATGACCCCGTACCCGGAAGAGAACGGCATGCTGCTGGTCCCGCTCTACGAGCACCCCGCCGACCGGCCCGAGGCGTGGGAACGGCTCATCGCCTCCGCCGGCCGGCTGCACTCGGTCGTCCTCAACCCCGCCAGCGGGCCGGGCACCGCACGCGACGAGCGGTTCGCCGCCGTCGCCGCCCGGCTGCGGGAGGCCGGGGTGCCCGTCCTCGGCTACACCGACACCGACTACGGGCGCCGGCCCCACGCCGACGTCGTCCAGGACCTGTTGCGCCACCGCGACTGGTACGAGGCCGACGGAGCCTTCCTCGACCAGGCCGCCTCCGGCCCCGAACTCCTCCCGTACTACGGCCGGCTCGCCGTCGCGGCCCGCGCCGCAGGGGCCCGTACGCTCGTCCTCAACCACGGCGTCCACCCCCACCCCGGCTACGCCGCCCTCGCCGACCTCCTCGTCACCTTCGAGGGCCCCTGGGACGCGTACCGCGACGGCACCGCCGCCCCGCCCCCCTGGACCGCCGACCACCCCGCCGACCGCTTCTGCCACCTCGTGTACGCCGTCCCGCCGCACGCCCCGACGGCCGAACTGGCCGCCGAACGGCACGCGGCCGTCCACTGCGCCGTCCCCGGCACCGGCGCCCACCCGTGGGGGACCCTCCCGTACGCCCTGGAGCCCGCCGGATGAAGCGTTTCGCCGCGCTGGCGGTCACCGGCCTGCTCCTCCTCACCGCCTGCACGGCGGGCCCGGACGACGGGGACGACGGGGAGACCCCGCCCCCGGAGCCCTCCCCGGCACCGGGGGGTCGCTGGCAGCCCAGGCCGGGGACGGCCTGGCAGTGGCAGCTGAGCGGGAGGCTGGACACGTCGGTGAAGGTGCCGGTGTACGACATCGACGGGTTCAACACGACGAAGGAACAGATGGCGGACCTGAAACGGGCCGGCCGGAGGACCATCTGCTACATCTCCACGGGCGCCTGGGAGGACTTCCGCTCCGACGCCGACGCCTTCCCGAAGTCCCTCCTGGGAGAGGGCAACGGCTGGAAGGGCGAACGCTGGCTGGACATCCGCCAGACGTCCGCCTTGGAACCCCTGATGGCCAAGCGCTTCGACATGTGCCGGGACAAGGGCTTCGACGCGGTCGAACCGGACAACATGGACGGCTACAAGAACAAGACCGGCTTCCCCCTCACGGCCTCGGACCAACTCACCTACAACCGCCTCATCGCCCGCCTCGCCCACGACCGGGGCATGTCGGTGGGCCTCAAGAACGACCTGGACCAAATCCCGCAGCTGCTCGGCGACTTCGACTTCGCGGTGAACGAACAGTGCGCCGAATACGAGGAATGCGACAGCCTGACCCCCTTCATCAAGGCGAACAAGGCGGTCTTCCACGTGGAATACGAACTCTCGACGGACGAGTTCTGCGCCCGCTCCCGGGACCTGAAACTGAGCTCGATGAAGAAGAAATACGAACTGGACGCCTGGCGCGAGCCCTGCTGACGGGGTGGGGTTGGGGCGCTGGGCGGGGTCGGGGGTGGGCGGGGTCCCGGCGGGGCGGTCTCAGAGATGGGTTGGGGCTTTCCCGTCAGTCTCATCGTCCTTCCGTGTCGGGCCGGCCTGTCAAGGGCGCTCCTTCGTCGCGTCGCTGCGCGATGGCCTTCGGCCACCCTTGACAGACCGTCCCGCCACGGAAAAACGAAGACTGCCGGGAAACCCCCAAAGAAACGGGACGGATGTACATGAGACATCCGGCCGTGTCAGGGAGCAGGCGAGGTCGTCGGGGGTCGCCTGACCGGGCATCCGGGCAGACCTCAAGGTGCAAGCGGGGACGACCTACGCGTCAGATCGCTACGCGCTTCTCTTTTCTCGGCGTCCAGGGGTGGTCGTGGGCTGGGATGCCCTGCCACTCGTCGTCTGGTGCGGTCGGAAAGCCAAGACGGCCGCCGGACGCTGAGGAATGAGGAGCGCGTAGCGATCTGGGGCGCCCACCGGCCCCGGATGACGATCCCGTCGTCCTTGGGTGCGGGCAGCGGCCCCAGACGGGCGGCGGACGCTAAGCCGGGAGGAGCGCGTAGCGATCTGACGCGTACGTCGTCCCCGATTGCCCTCACGACGGGGCCGGATGGATGTCTGCCGGCCCCCGACGACCCCGGAGGGTCCCTGATACGGCCGGATGTCCTATGAACATCCGTCCCGTTTCTTTGGGGGTTTCCCGGCAGTCTTCGTTTTTCCGTGGCGGGACGGTCTGTCAAGGGTGGCCGAAGGCCATCGCGAAGCGACGCGACCGAAGGGAGCGCCCTTGACAGGCCGGCCCGCCACGGAAGGACGATGAGACTGACGGGAAAGCCCCAACCGATCTCTGAGACCGCCCCGCTGGGGCCCCGCCCACCCCGACCCCGCCCCACCCCGCCCCCTCACACCGGCAGGATGGCGTGGACCCGGTATCCGCCGCCGTAGCGGGGGCCCGTGAAGCAGGTGCCGCCCAGGGCGGTGGCGCGTTCGCGCATGCCCAGGAGGCCGTGGCCGCCGCCCGGGTCGCCCGGGGCGGGGGAGGAGTCGGCGGAGTCGCCGCCGTCGTCCAGGACGGTCACCTCCACCGAGGCGCCCACCCGGACCACGCTGACCTCGGCCTGCGCTCCCGGGCCCGCGTGCTTGCGTACGTTGGTCAGGGCCTCCTGGATCACCCGGTACGCCGCCAGGTCCACCGCCGCCGGCAGCGGGTCCGGGCCGGTCCACGCTCCTGCCCCCAGCTGGACGGTGGCCTCGACCGGGAGGCCCGCGTGCCGGAAGGTGTCGAGGAGTTCGTCCAGGACGGCCAGTCCCGGCGCGGGCTCCGTCGGTGCTTCCGGGTCGCCGGACTGGCGGAGCAGGCCGACCGTGGCCCGGAGCTCGTTCAGGGCGGAGCGGCTGGCGTCCCGTACGTGTGCCAGGGCCTCCTTGGCCTGGTCGGGCCGCTTGTCCATGACGTGCGCCGCCACCCCCGCCTGCACGTTGACCAGGGCGATGTGGTGGGCCACCACGTCGTGCAGGTCCCGGGCGATGCGCAGCCGCTCCTCGGCGACCCGCCGCCGGGCCTCCTCCTCGCGGGTCCGCTCGGCGCGTTCGGCCCGTTCGCGGATGGCGTCGACGAAGGCCCGGCGGCTGCGGACCGCGTCGCCGGCGGCCGCCGCCATCCCGGTCCAGGCGAAGATCCCGATGTTCTCCTGCGCGTACCAGGGCAGCGGCCCCGCCAGCATGGCCACCCCGGTCAGGCCGGCCATCGTCAGGAGCCCGGTGCGCCAGGTGGTGGGCCGGTCGGTGCGGGCGGCGACGGTGTAGAGGGCGATGACCGCGCTCATCGCGACGGGCGCCCGGGGCTCGCCGGTGGCCAGCTCGACCAGGGTGAGCGCGCAGGTGACGGCGAGGACGGTGCGGGGGCCGCGGCGCCGGAAGACGAGGGCGGCCGCGCCGAGCAGCATCAGCAGCAGGGAGACGGGTTCGGGGGCGCGCGTGCGGAAGGCGGGCCCGAGCGGGCCGTGCGGGTCGACGAAGGAGCCGAGGACCATGGAGACCAGCGCCCCGAGCGCCAGGACGGCGTCGGTGGCGAGCGGATGGGCCCGCATCCACTGCCGCCCGGTGGGGAAGGGCCCGAGTCCGAGTTCTGTGGTCACCCCGCTACGGTACGGGTTCGCCCGTACGGCGCCCGTAGGGCCTCAGCCGCCGTCCGGCGGCCGGGGCGGGCACGGGCGGCGGGGTGGCGGTGGGGTGCGGCGGCCCAGGGGGGCCCGGGAGCGTGGCGGGCCCCACTTGGCGCGCACCACGCACACCGCCATGACGCCGGCGATGGCCGCGAGGTGTTCCTTGCCGGCGAGGTTGTCCTTGACCAGCACCTCCCCGATCATCACGAGGATCACCAGCGTGCCGGTGAAGTAGGCCCGGTAGCGCCAGCACACGTAGATGGCCAGCCCCACCACCGCGGCCGAGGGGCCGGTGTCGTTGACGACGCGGTCGGTGACCGGCAGGCCGAAGGGGTGGTCGGGGCCCAGGGAGAGCCCGACGCGGGCGAAGGTGGTGCCGGCGAGGGTGGCGACGTAGCCGATCAGGAGGGTGCGCCACCAGCCGATGCAGATCTCGGCGATCCCGAAGACGAGCAGGATCTGCGCGAGCGCCCCCCACACCGGCAGGTCGAGGGCGGGGACGAAGAGGGAGAGCGGCGTGCGCAGCAGCGCGAGCCACAGGGGATCGACGGCCTTGACGGACCCGAGGTTCTGGACGGGCTGGAAGCCCCAGTGCGTGTTCTGCACGATCTGGAAGACCGAGGTGAGGCAGACCGCGCCGATGGTCATCGGGACGGCCCGCCACTTGTCGCGGACGAGCGCGTCCCTGAGGGTCCAGAACAGGGGGCCCCACTCGCGGCGGGCGAACCGCCGCGGTGAGGCCGTCGTCCACGACGTCAACGAATCGTCTCCAGATGTCTGCGGTGCAGCCACTTCGGCAGGCCGGGCGCCTCCAGGAAGCCCTCGGCCCGGCCCGCCGCGATGCCGATGCGCAGCAGGTCGGAACTCTTCTCGAAGAGCATGAACCGCGGCTCCCAGATCGGGCGGTATTTGGCGTTGGCCCGGTAGAGGGACTCGATCTGCCACCAGCGGGAGAAGAAGCTCAGCAGCGAGCGCCACATGCGCAGCACCGGTCCCGCGCCGAGCTTGGACCCCCGCTCGAAGACGGAACGGAACATCGCGAAGTTCAGTGAGACCTGTGTGACGCCGATCTCCTTCGAGCGTTCCAGGAGTTCGATCACCATGAACTCCATCAGGCCGTTCTCGGAGTCCCGGTCACGGCGCATCAGGTCCAGCGACAGGCCCTTGGGGCCCCACGGGACGAAGGACAGCACGGCGCGCAGGTCGCCGTTGCCGTCGGTGCACTCCAGCATCACGCACTGGCCGTCGTCGGGGTCGCCGAGGCGGCCCAGGGCCATGGAGAAGCCGCGTTCGGTGGCGCCGTCGCGCCAGTCGTCGGCGCGCTGGAGCAGGACGGCCATCTCGTCGGCGGGGATGTCGGCGTGGCGGCGGATGCGGACGGTGTAGCCGGCGCGCTTGACGCGGTTGTAGGCCTGCCGGACGGTGCGCATGGCGCGGCCCTCCAGCGTGAACTCGTCGGTCTCGACGATGGCCTCGTCGCCGAGCTCCAGGGCGTCCAGGCCGTGGCGGGCGTAGATCTGTCCGGCTTCCTCGGAGGCGCCCATCACGGCCGGGACCCAGCCGTGTTCGCGGGCCTCGGCCAGCCAGGGTTCGATGGCGCCGGGCCAGGCCTCGGGGTCGCCGATGGGGTCGCCGGAGGCCAGGGAGACGCCGCCGACGACGCGGTAGGTGACGGCGGCCTTGCCGGTGGGGGACCAGATGACGGACTTCTCGCGGCGCAGCGCGAAGTAGCCGAGGGAGTCGCGGTCGCCCTGCTTGGCGAGCAGCGCGCGCAGCTTCTCCTCGTCCTCGGGGGTGAGGGGGTCGACGGCGCGGCGCGAGCGGAAGGCGGCGAACAGCGCGGCGAGCAGCAGCAGCATCGACATGACGTTGATGAAGACGTCCACCCAGGCGGGGGTGGTGATCGCGTTGTACGCCTTGTCGTCGGGGGCGAGGGTGATGAGTCGCATCACGCCGTAGCGCCAGCGGGCCAGGAACGTGGCGTCGGCCCGGTCCGGGTCGGTGTTGGTGGCGCCGACGAGGAGCGCGGCGACCAGCGAGGTGAGCAGCAGGCCGACGGCGGCGACGGCGGTGGCCAGCTTGGGGTTGGAGCGGTCGCCCTTGGCGTAGAACTCGTGGCGGCCCACCAGCAGGGCGCCGACGAAGGCGGCGGTGAGGGCGAGCGAGACCCAGTTCTGCGCGTGGTCGCGGAACTCCGGGTAGCACATGCTGAACTCGCCGCCGATGCACGGGGCGAAGGCGGCGACCGCGAACGCGAGCAGCAGCAGGCCGCTGACCACCAGGTTCAGGATCCAGGCGGCCCGCTTGCGGCGGCCCATGGTGACCGCGAGCAGCAGCGAGAACAGGCCGGAGGCGAAGCCGGCCGTCAGCAGGTACGGGGTGTAGAAGTCGGCGGTGTTGTGCCGGCGCAGGTCCTGCCCGAGCGAAAGCCACACCGCGCTGAGGAAGTTGACGAAGGTGACGGCGCGGAGGTACCAGACGGCGAAGGCGGCGCTGCGCCGCGAGCGCGGGCTTCCCCTGCGGGTCTCCGGCTTGGCGGCGGCCTCTCCTGCCTGCTCCTTTTCCTTCTTGTTGTTGGAACCCTTGCCGGAAGCCTGATCGAGGCTGTTCCGGTCGGTTTCTACGCTGGACAAGCGGACCTCTCCCATGAAACGCGATGATATGGGCGCCACCGGTCCGCAGGCCGTACGGGCACTGCGGACTGGTCAGGCCCGTGGTGCCCGGTACTTTCAGTCCGTCTTCCGGTCCGCCGGCGGCTCTCCGGACGCCCTTTCGGGCAGTTCCGCCGCGAGCGCGGCCGCCGCCTGGACCAGGGGGAGCGCCAGCAGGGCACCGGTTCCCTCTCCCACTGTGACGCCGTGGTCGAGGACCGGGTTGAGTGCCATCCGGTCCAGGGCCTTGGCCTGGCCCGGCTCCCCGCTTCCCTGTCCGGCCAGCCACCAGTCGGGGGCGCGGAAGGCGGCCCGCTGGGCGACGAGCCCGCAGGCGGCCGAGACGACCCCGTCGAGGATGACGGGCGTACGGCGGACCGCGCTCTGGAGCAGGAAGCCGGTGATGGCGGCGACGTCGGCGCCGCCGACCGCCGCCAGCAGCGCCGTCTGGTCGCCGAGCACCGGGCGGGCGCGGCGCAGCGAGTCGCGGATGGCGGCGCACTTGCGCATCCAGGCCAGGTCGTCGATCGGCAGGCCGCCGCGGCCGGTGACCACGGAGGCGTCGGTGCCGCACAGGGCGGCGACCAGGGTGGCCGCGACGGTGGTGCCGCCCACGCTGAGGTCGCCGAGGACGACGAGGTCGGTACCGGAGTCGGCCTCCTCGTCGGCGATCCGGATGCCGAGCTTCAGCGCGGCCTCGGCTTCCTCGGCGGTGAGGGCGTCCTCGACGTCGATGCGCCCGCTGCCGCGCCGTACGCGGTGGCGGACGACGTCCTCGGGCAGCAGGGCGGGGTCGCAGTCCAGGCCCGCGTCGACGACGCGGACGCCCGCCCCGAAGCGCTCGGCGAGGATCGCGACCGGGCTGGTCCCGTCGAGCACCGCGCGCACCAGGGCGTGGGCGCTGCCCGCGGGCCGGGCGGAGACGCCGCCGGCGGCGATGCCGTGGTCGGCGGCGAACAGGACGACCCGCGGCCGCTCGATCGGCGTGACCGGTACCCGGCCCTGCGCGGCGGCCAGCCATGCGGCGAGCTCGTCGAGCCGGCCCAGGGCGCCGGGCGGCACGGCGAGGCGCCCACGACGCTCCTCGGCGTCACGTCGGACGCCCCCGTCGGGGCGTTCGATCAGATCGGAGAAGTCGTCGAGATTCAGCGTGGTCATCTGCCAGAGATTACAGCCGCCGGCGCCCCTCCTCCGGGGGCCGGTTGTCGATCCGTCACGACGGCTGCCCCTTGAGGACGAGGGCCTGCCCGGCGACCACGAGCAGGACGTGCTCGCACTCGCCCGCGACCGCGCTGTTGAGGCGGCCCAGCTCGTCGCGGAACCGCCGTCCGGCAGCGGTCGCGGGCACCACACCGGAGCCCACCTCGTTGCTCACCAGTACCACCGTGCGGCGGGTGGCGCGGACCGCCGCGACCAGTTCGGCGGTGCGGGCCCGCAGCTCCTTGCGGCCGCCGCCCGCCCAGACGGCGTCGTCCCAGGCCCCGGCCCGGTCCATGGCGTCGGTGAGCCACAGCGCGAGGCAGTCGATCAGCAGGGGGGCGCCGGGCAGTTCCAGCAGCGGGACGAGGTCGCAGGTCTCGGCCGTGCGCCAGTGGGCGGGCCGCCGCTCGCGGTGGAGGCCGACGCGCTGGGACCATTCCGTGTCGCCGTCGCGGGTGCCGCCGGTGGCGACGTACGTCACCTCGGGGAAGGCCTCCAGCCGGCGTTCGGCCTCCACGGACTTGCCGGAGCGGGCGCCGCCCAGCACCAGGGTGCGGCGGGGCAGGTCCGGTACGGCGTGGTACTCGCCGGCCGTCACCGTGGTGCCGTCGGGCACGGCGCGGGCCCCGGCGGCGGCGCAGCGGCGCTCCAGCTCCCCGCCGGGCGGGGTGCCGTGGTCGAGGTGGACGGCGATCACGTCGGTGGCGGGGCCGACGGCGCCGGTCGACCGCAGCCGGGCCAGCGCCTCGGGCCGGCCGAGCACGTCGGCGAGGACCACGTCGTAGGGGCGGGGCGCGGGCACGCCCTCGGTGCCGGCGGGTGCCCCGCCGGGCGGCAGGTACAGCAGCCGGGCCCCGTCCGGGCCGGTGACCTCGTACCCGGTCCCGGGCGAGTCCATCGGTACGGCCCGCACCCGGTGCCCGCTGATCACGGCGAGCTCCCGTCCGTCGGGGACCCGTCCGGCGGCGGGCAGCCCGGGCGGCAGCTCGACGGCCGGCCCGTCGTGCGGGTGGGTCAGCAGCACCTGCCGTACGCCGCCCAGCGAGTGTCCGGCGCGGGCCCCGGCGAGCACCGCCCCGGGGGTGAGGTCGAGCAGCAGTGCGCCGTCGACTAGGACGGACGTCGCGGCGCGCGCCCGGGTGCCGACGGAGACCGCGCAGACGGCGCAGGGACAGCCGGGGCGGGGCAGTCCTTCGGGGGTACCGGTGCCGAGGAGAGTGAGTTCCACACGGAGATCCTCTCCCTTCGCCGGTACTGGTGCGCGCCCGGTTACGCTGCGGGCACACTCAAGGCGAGTAGCGGACGACCAACGGAGGCGGACATGGCGTGGACGTGGCGGTTCGAGGCGGCCGACGGCACCGAGACCAGCCCGGCGGTGGAACCGGAGGAGTTCACCACGCAGGGGGACGCGGAGTCCTGGATCGGCGAGGTCTGGAAGGAGCTCCTGGACGGCGGCGCGGAACGGGTGACCCTGTTCGAGGACGCGACGGAGATCTACAGGATGAGCCTCAGCGCGGCAGCGGAGGCCTGACGCCCTGATGTGCGAAACCCCCGGGGTGGTCCCCGGGGGTTTTCCGTTCCGCCGGCTCCGTCAGCCGCGCACGCCGCACAGGTGCAGCAGTGCGGCCACCGAGCGGTAGGGGTCGGTGCGCCCGGCCCGTTCCTCGGCGGCGAGCAGCCGTTCCAGCTCCTCCTCGGGCGGCAGCTCCGCGGCGGCTTCGGTGCCGTCGGTGAAGACGCGGACCCCGTACCAGGTGTGCAGCGGTGCGCCGATGCCGGACAGGGTGGCCGTCAGGTCGGCGAGCCGGTCGGCCCGTACCTCCAGGCCCAGCCGGTTCGTGTAGTCGACGGTGTCGAAGGCGACCAGTGCCCCCGTCCAGTCCCCGGACAGCCCCGGCCGCAGCGCGAGGGCGTCGCCGTTGCGCACCAGCAGGGACAGCAGTCCGCCCGGGGCCAGCATCCGGGCGAGCCCGGCGAGCATGGCGTCCGGCTCGGAGACGTACATCAGTACGCCGTGGCACAGCACCACGTCGAAGCTGCCCGGCCCGAAGTGCGCGCCCGTCTCCCGGCCGTCGCCCTCGATCAGCTCGACCCGGTCGCGGATCCCGGCCGGCTCGGCGGCCAGCGCGGCGTGGGCGACCGCCAGCATGGCGGCGTCCTGTTCCAGCCCGGTGACCATGTGCCCGGCGCGGGCGAGGCGCAGCGCCTGGGTGCCCTGGCCCATGCCGACGTCGAGGACGCGCAGCCGCTGCCCGACGGGGAAGCGCTGGGTGATCTGTTCCTCGACCTGCCGGCCGACGAGTTCCTGGCGGACGGCGTTGCGCAGTCCGCCCAGGCCCTCCAGCCAGAGCCTGGCTCCCCCCGAGAAGCCCTCCCCCTTCGACGCCCCTGACGGTGCGGGCGTCGCTCCGGTCAGGGCCGTTCCCCGCGCTTGACCTGCGGCTTGGGCAGACGCAGCCGGCGCATCTGGAGGGTGCGCATCAGGCCGTAGGCGATGGCGCCGCGGCGGGGCTCGTTCGTGAAGCGCTCGTTGAGGGCCTTGCGGAGCCGGAAGACCAGGCCGATCGAGTCCAGGACGATCAGGGCGATCACGACCATCCACAGCGTCAGCGCGACGGTCTGGATCGAGTTCACCCGGATCATGCTCAGCACCAGGATGATCACGGCCAGCGGCAGGAACATCTCGGCGACGGAATAGCGGGAGTCCACGAAGTCGCGCACGAACCGGCGGACGGGGCCCTTGTCGCGGGCGGGCAGATAGCGCTCGTCGCCGTTGGCCAGCGCCTCGCGCTGGCGTGCCATCTCTTCCCGGCGGCGCTCGCGGGCCCGCCGGGCGTCCTCCTTGCGGTTGCCGGTCGAGGCCACGACGGCCTTGCGCTGCGACTGTGCGACAGCGCGCTTCGGCGTCGGGCGGCCCTTGGGGGCCTGCGGGTCACGGGGCTGCGAGAGGTCGGCGCTCACCTTTTCGGTGGCGGCGGCCTTCTCTTCCTTGGAGGAGCGGCTACCAAACACAGACACAACCCTACGTGGTCGAGGGCGGGCGGCCCACCTCGGCGGGGAACGATCCGGCAACGGCGGGCGTCTTCCCCGTACGAGGCTCCTGAGGTCCTCGGGGATCACCTACTCCTTACGCCTGACACGGCGCCGGGGGTACTCGTCCTGGAGGAGGAGCACATCCGTACTCGAACAGTGCGGTAATGGAAGCAGGGCCCGTACTGTGGGTCCTGTCGGTGACCTGCACCACAGTCCGTCCAGAAGGGGGCGCGCGAAGCCCATGAGCGGTGTCATGAAGCGTATGGGGATGATCTTCCGCGCGAAGGCGAACAAGGCCCTTGACCGGGCCGAGGACCCGCGCGAGACCCTCGACTACTCCTACCAGAAGCAGCTGGAGCTACTGCAGAAGGTGCGCCGAGGCGTCGCCGACGTGGCGACCTCCCGCAAGCGCCTGGAGCTCCAGCTGAACCAGCTGCAGAGCCAGTCCGCCAAGCTGGAGGAGCAGGGCCGCAAGGCCCTCGCCCTGGGCCGCGAGGACCTGGCCCGCGAGGCCCTGTCCCGCCGGTCGTCGCTCCAGCAGCAGGTCGCCGACCTGGAGGTGCAGCACCAGACCCTCCAGGGCGAGGAGGAGAAGCTGACGCTCGCGTCCCAGCGCCTCCAGGCCAAGGTGGACGCCTTCCGGACGAAGAAGGAGACCATCAAGGCCACCTACACCGCCGCCCAGGCCCAGACCCGGATCGCCGAGTCCTTCTCCGGCATCTCCGAGGAGATGAGCGACGTCGGCCTGGCCATCCAGCGGGCCGAGGACAAGACCGCCCAGCTCCAGGCCCGCGCCGGCGCGATCGACGAGCTGCTGGCCTCCGGCGCCCTCGACGACCGCAGCGGCCTCGGCTCCAAGGACGACATCCAGGCCGAGCTCGACCGCCTCTCCGGCGGCAACGACGTCGAGCTGGAGCTCCAGCGGATGAAGGCGGAGCTGGCCGGCGGTCCGTCCGCGCAGCAGCAGGCCATCGAGGGCGGCGCCCCGGGCGCCGACCGGCCGCAGCAGACCCAGCACCGGTTCGACAAGCAGTAGGACAGGGGCCCGTCATGATTGTCCGCATCATGGGGGAAGGTCAGGTGAAGGTGGCCGACGGTCACTTCATCGAGCTCAACAGGCTGGACGACGAACTCCTGGAGGAGATGGAGTCCGGCGACGAGGCGGGCTTCCGGCGCACGCTGGGCGCCCTGCTCGACGCCGTGCGGCGCCTCGGCACCCCGCTGCCCGACGACGCCCTGGAACCCTCCGAGCTGATCCTGCCCGCCCCGGACGCGACCCTCGACGAGGTCCGGGACATGCTCAGCGACGACGGCCTCATCCCGGGCTGACCGGGCCCGCGCACCGAGGGCACCGACGCGTGTGAAGGGCCCGCCCCCGTCATCGGGGGCGGGCCCTTCGCGTCATCCGCGGCCGTGGCCCGGACCGCCCCCGCCGCCGCTCCTCTCCCGCGCCCGCTCCGGGTCGGACAGCCCGCTGATGAAGTTCTCGAACCGGCGGCGCGGCCGGGCCCAGCGCCGGTCGTGGTGGAAGGCCCGCAGCCCCGCCTTGGCGCGGGCGCGCGGCCGGTGGGCGTAGAACCGCTTCGCGTACGGGGACCCGGGCCGGGCCAGCCGCACCGCCCCGATCAGCGCGACGAAGGGGATGACCGTCCCGAAGAGCGCCGTACGGGGTTTGCCCTTCCACAGGGCGATCAGCGCCAGGAAGAAGTTGGTGGCGGTGTTCATGACGACGAGCCCGCGGCTGTGCCGCTCCCCGGGCGACAGCTCGTTGACCCCGAAGGGCAGGAAACCGCCGAGCACCAGGGCGACCACGGCGGCCGTCAGGACGACGACCTCCACGCTCTTGCGGCCCTGCTCGCTCCAGTAGACGTCGTCCAGGTGCAGGATCAGCGCGAACTCGTCCAGCACCAGCCCCGCGCCCAGCCCGAAGAGCACGGCCGACAGGCCCGCGCCGAAGGTGTGCCCGCCGCTGCCCACCGCCCCGAACCCGCCGATGATCACCAGGACCACCCCGGGCACCACGTGGTGGACGTGCAGCCCGCCCGGGGTGATGTTCTTGAAGGGTCCCCGCCCCGCCCGGATCAGCCGGGTGATCACCCGTGTGACCAGGAACGAGAACACGAACGACAACAGCGCGAGCAGCAGCGGGAGCTTCCCCGGATCGACGATGTTCCGATCCCACCAGTGACCCACGACACCCGCTCCCGATATGACCCGTAATGAGCAATTTACCGTCCACCGTATGCGGGTAGCGTTCGCGCCGATGACAGATTCGACCGATGATCGACCCCCGCTCCCGCCCACGGAGAGCGCCACGCTGGCCGACGGGATCCGCTTCGCCTTCGGCACGCTGACCGTCCTGCCCGCGCGCATCACCCGCTGGGACCGGCCCGCGGCCCGCACCGGCATGGTCTGCGCCCCGCTCGCCGGCCTCGTCGTCGGCCTCCTCGCCACCGTACCCGGCGTCCTCCTGCTGCTGCTCGGCGGTGGCCCCCTGCTCGCCGCGGCCGTCACCGCCGCCGTCCCCGCCGCCCTGACCCGAGGCCTCCACCTCGACGGACTGGCCGACACCGCCGACGGGCTCGGCAGCGCCAAGCCCGCCGAGGACGCCCTGCGGATCATGAAGCAGTCCGACATCGGCCCCTTCGGCGTCATCACCCTGCTCTTCGTCCTCCTGGTCCAGGTCGCCGCCCTCGCCCACGCCTACGCCGACTCCTGGAGCCGGGGCGCGCTCGCCGCCGTCACCGCCGCCGTCACCGCCCGCCTCGCGATGACCCTGGCCGCCCGCCGCGGCGTCCCCGCCGCCCGGCCCGGCGGGCTCGGCGCGGCCGTCGCGGGCGCCGTCCCGCACCGCGCGGCCGCCGCGGTGGCCGGCCTGGTCCTGGCCGCCGCCGCCCTCGCCGCCCTCCCGGCGGGGCCGGCCGCCGCCGCCCGGCACGCCGCGGCCGTCCTCGCCGGCCTGCTCGCCGCCGAACTCCTGCTGCGCCGCTGCGTACGCCGCTTCGACGGGGTCACCGGCGACGTGTTCGGCGCCGTCTGCGAGACGGCCGCCACGGCCGTCCTCGTCGTCCTCGCCCTCGGCTGATCGCGCGCCCCACCGCCCGCGTACCCTCGGGGCGTGGACGAGAACCGGGCTCAGGAGCGGGGCGCAGGCCCCATCAAGGTGCTGCTCGCCGACGACCAGGCGCTGCTGCGCAGCGCGTTCAAGGTGCTCGTCGACTCCGAGCCCGACATGCGCGTCGTCGGGGAGGCCTCCGACGGGGCCCAGGCCCACGCCCTGGCCCGCGAGTCCGGGGCGGACGTCGTCCTCATGGACATCCGCATGCCCGGCACCGACGGCCTCGCCGCCACCCGCATGATCAGCCGGGACCCGGAGTGCGCCGGGGTCCGGGTCGTCATGCTGACCACCTTCGAGGTGGACGAGTACGTGGTCCAGGCCCTGCGCGCCGGAGCCTCCGGCTTCCTCGGCAAGGGCGCCGAGCCCGACGAGCTGCTCAACGCCATCCGTGTCGCGGCCGCCGGCGAGGCCCTGCTCTCCCCGGCCGCCACCAAGGGGCTGATCGCCAGCTTCCTCGCCCAGGGCGGCCGCGGCGACGCCCCCGCCGCCGGCTCGGCCCACGCCGAACGGCTGGCCGCGCTGACCGGCCGCGAGCGGGAGGTCCTCGTCCAGGTGGCCGCCGGCCTGTCCAACGACGGCATCGCCGGCCGGCTGGAGGTCAGCCCGCTGACCGTGAAGACCCACGTGAACCGTGCCATGGCCAAGCTCGGCGCCCGGGACCGGGCGCAATTGGTGGTCATCGCGTACGAATCGGGCCTGGTCCGCCCGCGCGCCGACTGACATCCGCCGACGACGGCGCGCGCCCGCAGTAGGACGGTGTACTGCGGGCGCGGTATGCCGCGCATAAGGACGGGACCTGGGGCCGACGCAGCCGCGGCCCGGCGCGGGTGAGTCTGGAGGACCCTCGCCCACGTCACAGCAGAGAGATCCCACATCCATGTCCTGGCTGTCCCGCTTCAGCCTGGCCCAGAGAGCCCTGATCGGCCTCGTGTCGATCGTCGCACTGCTCTTCGGCGCCATAGCCATCCCGCAGCTCAAGCAGCAGCTGCTGCCGTCCATCGAACTGCCGATGGTCTCCGTGCTCGCGCCCTACCAGGGCGCCTCGCCCGACGTGGTCGAGAAGCAGGTCATCGAGCCCATCGAGAACACCCTCAAGGGCGTCGACGGCATCACCGGCATCACCTCCACCGCCAGCGAGGGCAACGCCCTCATCCGTGCCACCTTCGACTACGGCGACGAGGGCACCAAGCAGCTCGTCGCCGACGTCCAGCAGGCCGTCAACCGGGCCCGCGTCCGGCTGCCCGCCGAGGTGGACCCGCAGGTGGTGGCCGGCTCCACCGACGACATCCCGACCGTCGTCCTCGCCGTCACCTCGGACAAGGACCAGCAGGCCCTCGCCGACCAGCTGAACCGTTCCGTCGTGCCCGTCCTGGAAGACCTCGACGGCGTCGGCCGGGTCAGCGTCGAAGGCGTCCGCGACCTCCAGGTCACCGTCACCCCCGACAACGCCAAGCTCGCCGCCGCCGGCCTCGACGGAGCCGCCCTCGCCGAGGGCCTCAGGGCGGGTGGCGCGGCCGTCCCCGCCGGCTCCTTCGACGAGCAGGGCAAGAACCGCACCGTCCGCGTCGGCTCCGGCTACACCTCCCTCGCCCAGCTGGAGGACCTCCGGCTGACCGCGGGCCCCGGCAAGCCGGTCGTCCGGCTCGGCGACGTGGCCGCCGTCAAGCAGGAGCCGGCCAAGGCCGACTCGATCACCCGTACCAACGGCAAGCCGAGCCTCGCCCTCGTCCTCACCATGGACAAGGACGGCAGCGCCGTCGCCATCTCCGACGCCGTCAAGGACAAGCTGCCCGGGCTGCGCGCCCAGCTCGGCTCCGGCGCCGCGCTGACCGTCGTCAGCGACCAGGGTCCGGCCGTGGCCCGCTCCATCTCCGGCCTCACCACCGAGGGCCTCCTCGGTCTGGCCTTCGCCGTGATCGTGATCCTGCTCTTCCTCGCCTCGATCCGCTCGACGCTGGTCACCGCGGTGTCCATCCCGCTGTCCGTGGTCCTCGCCCTGATCGTGCTGTGGACCCGCGACCTGTCGCTCAACATGCTGACGCTGGGCGCGCTCACCATCGCCATCGGCCGGGTCGTCGACGACTCGATCGTGGTCCTGGAGAACATCAAGCGCCACCTCGGCTACGGCGAGGAGCGCGAGGCCGCGATCATCGCCGCCGTCAAGGAGGTGGCCGGCGCGGTCACCTCCTCCACCCTGACCACCGTCGCCGTCTTCCTGCCGATCGGCCTGGTCGGCGGCATGATCGGCGAGCTGTTCGGCTCCTTCTCGCTCACCGTGACCGCCTCCCTGCTGGCCTCGCTGCTGGTCTCCCTGACGGTGGTCCCGGTGCTCTCGTACTGGTTCCTGCGCGCCCCCAAGGGCACCTCCGAGGATCCGGAGAAGGCCCGCCGGGAGGCCGAGGAGAAGGAGGCGAAGAGCCGCCTCCAGCGCCTCTACGTGCGGGTCCTGGGCTTCGCCACCCGGCGCCGCCTGACCAGCATCGCCCTCGCGGTCGTGGTCCTGGTCGCCACCTTCGGGATGACCCCGCTGCTCAAGACCAACTTCTTCGACCAGGGCGCGCAGGACGTCCTGACGGTCAAGCAGGAACTGCCCGCCGGCACTTCCCTGGCCGCCACCGACGAGGCGAGCCGGAAGGTGGAGCAGGCCCTGGCCTCCGTCGAGGGCGTCAAGGACTACCAGGTCACCGTCGGTTCCTCCGGCTTCCTCGCGGCCTTCGGCGGCGGAACGGGCACCAACCAGGCCTCCTACCAGGTCACCCTGGACGACGCCAAGCACTCCGAGGCCGTCAAGCGGCGCATCCAGGACGCCCTCGGCAAGCTCCGGGGCATCGGCGACACGTCCCTCTCGGCGGGCGGCGGCTTCGGCGCCCAGAACCTGAGCGTGGTCGTCAAGGCCGGCGACGGCGCCGTCCTCGCCAAGGCCGCCGAGCAGGTCCGCGCCGAGGTCGCCACCCTCAAGGACGTCACCGACGTCCAGAGCGACCTCGCCCAGTCCGTGCCCCGGATCTCGGTCACCGCCACCCCCAAGACCGCCGAGGCGGGCCTCAACCAGGCCGCGCTCGGCGCGATCGTCGCCCAGGCCGTCCGCGGCAACCCGGCCGGCAAGGCCGTACTGGACGACACCGAGCGGGACATCGTCATCCGCTCCGCCCACCCGGCCACCACCCTGGCCGAACTCCAGGCCCTGCCCGTCGGCCCGGCCAGGCTCGGCGACATCGCCGAGGTCAAGGAGGTCCCCGGCCCCGTCGCGATGACCCGGATCGACGGCGCCCGCGCCGCCACCATCACCGCCAAGCCGGTCGGCGACAACACCGGCGCCGTCAGCACCGCCCTCCAGAGCAAGCTCAAGGCCCTGGACCTGCCCGAAGGGGCCACGGCCTCCATCGGCGGCGTCTCCCAGGACCAGGACGAGGCCTTCGGCTCGCTGGGCCTGGCGATGCTCGCCGCCATCGCGATCGTCTTCATGCTGCTGGTCGCGACCTTCCGCTCGCTGGTCCAGCCGCTGATCCTGCTGGTCTCCGTGCCCTTCGCCGCCACCGGCGCCCTCGGCCTGCTCATCGTCACCGGCACCCCCATGGGCGTCCCCGCGATGATCGGCATGCTGATGCTCATCGGCATCGTGGTCACCAACGCCATCGTCCTCATCGACCTGGTCAACCAGTACCGGGCGCAGGGCCTGGGCGTGGTCGAGGCGGTCGTCGAGGGCGGGCGGCACCGTCTGCGGCCCATCCTGATGACGGCCCTGGCGACGATCTTCGCGCTGCTGCCGATGGCGCTGGGCGTCACCGGCGAGGGCGGCTTCATCTCGCAGCCGCTCGCGGTGGTCGTGATCGGCGGCCTGGTCAGCTCCACCCTGCTGACTCTGCTGCTGGTCCCGACGCTCTACACGGCGATCGAGCTGCGCAAGGAGCGCCGCCGGGCCAGGCGCGAGGCCAAGCGCGAGGCCAAGCGCCAGGCCGGGCCGACGGTGGTCCCGGCCCCGTCGGACGAGGACCGGGTCACGGTCTGACCCCGTGAACGCCGAAGGGGCGCCCCCACCGGGGGGCGCCCCTTCGTGCGTGTGCGCTACGGCTACGGGAGGGCGAGCATGCGCTCCAGCGCGAGCTTGGCGAAGCTCTCCGTCTCCTTGTCGACCTGGATCTGGTTGACGAGGTTGCCCTCGGCCAGGGACTCCAGGGTCCACACCAGGTGGGGGAGGTCGATGCGGTTCATCGTCGAGCAGAAGCAGACCGTCTTGTCGAGGAAGACGACTTCCTTGTCCTCGGCGGCGAATCGGTTCGCCAGCCGCTTGACGAGGTTCAGCTCGGTGCCGATGGCCCACTTGGAGCCGGCCGGGGCCGCCTCCAGCGCCTTGATGATGTACTCCGTCGAACCGACGTAGTCCGCGGCCGCGACGACCTCGTGCTTGCACTCGGGGTGCACCAGCACGTTGACGCCCGGGATCCGCTCGCGCACGTCGTTGACCGAGTCCAGGCTGAAGCGGCCGTGGACCGAGCAGTGGCCGCGCCACAGGATCATCTTGGCGCCGCGCAGCTGCTCGGCGGTCAGCCCGCCGTTCGGCTTGTGCGGGTTGTAGAGCACGCAGTCGTCCAGGGACATGCCCATGTCGCGGACGGCGGTGTTGCGGCCCAGGTGCTGGTCCGGGAGGAAGAGGACCTTCTCGCCCTGCTCGAAGGCCCACTCCAGGGCCTTCTTCGCGTTGGACGAGGTACAGATCGTGCCGCCGTGCTTGCCGGTGAAGGCCTTGATGTCGGCGGAGGAGTTCATATACGAGACGGGCACGGTGGCGCCGGCGATCCCGGCCTCGGTCAGCACGTCCCAGCACTCGGCGACCTGCTCGGCGGTGGCCATGTCGGCCATCGAGCAGCCGGCCGCGAGGTCGGGCAGGACGACCTTCTGGGCGTCGGAGGTCAGGATGTCCGCGGACTCGGCCATGAAGTGCACACCGCAGAAGACGATGTACTCGGCCTCCGGCTTGGCGGCCGCGTCGCGGGCCAGCTTGAAGGAGTCGCCGGTGACGTCGGCGAACTCGATGACCTCGTCACGCTGGTAGTGGTGCCCGAGGATGAAGACCTTGTCCCCGAGCTTCTCCTTGGCCGCGCGGGCGCGTGCCACCAGGTCCGGGTCCGAGGGCGAGGGCAGGTCGCCGGGGCACTCCACGCCGCGCTCGCTCTTGGGGTCGGACTCGCGGCCGAGCAGCAGCAGGGCAAGGGGCGTCGGCTGGACGTCCAAGGGCTGGGCGGTGGTCACGACACGCACCCTTTCTGTTCTGCGACTAGGTGCCTTCCGAAGAGGGCTTCCGAAGGCGTCACTTCGACTTCTCGTCTATATGACGTTATCTATGGTAGCCGCTTCACGTCACTTTGACGATGGCGATAATGTCGATGTGACGCATTCGCCCGCTCCGGAGCGGCACACTCCAGTGGCCCTCCGAGAGAGGTCCACCGCTCCCCACGGGTGTGCGAGCATGAATATCTGAAACAAGGCGCCGGACCCGGAATGAAACCGCGGTCCCGCTGGTTGCCACCGACGGCAAGAGTCCGACGTTTCCCCAGCCGCCCGGCGGGGAGCCGCCCACTTCGGGAGTGAATGCAGATGTCCGTACAGGACGACAAGACCACCGTGAGCGACGGCATCCTCCTGTCCGACGCCGCCGCCGAGAAGGTCCGCACCCTGCTGGAGCAGGAAGGCCGCGATGACCTGGCGCTGCGCGTCGCCGTCCAGCCCGGCGGCTGCTCCGGCCTGCGCTACCAGCTCTTCTTCGACGAGCGCTCCCTCGACGGCGACGTCGTCAAGGACTTCGACGGCGTCAAGGTCGTCACCGACCGCATGAGCGCCCCCTACCTCGGCGGCGCCTCCATCGACTTCGTCGACACCATCGAGAAGCAGGGCTTCACGATCGACAACCCGAACGCCACCGGCTCCTGCGCCTGCGGCGACTCCTTCAGCTAAAGCCGGCTGAACGCGCACGACGAGGGCCCGGGCCCCGGTCGATCCGACCGGCGCCCGGGCCCTCGCCCGTTGCGCCTACTGGCGGGCCAGCGTCTTCCCGGTCGTCGCGTCGACCACCTTGCGCTCGCCCAGCGGCTGCTTCAGCTGCGCCGTGACGGACATCTCCTTCGCCAGCATGACGCAGGCCTGACCCGGCTTGTTCGGGGTGTCCGTGATCTTCACCAGGACCGAGCCGGCCTCCTCCCGCGCCTCCAGGGCGTACGTGCTGCACACCCCGCCCCAGAAGTTGACCGTCAGCGTCCGGTCGGCCTGCGCGTACGAGAACCCCGGCACGGTACGGCCCTGCGGGGGCACCGGCGCCGTGGAGCCGCCGTCCTCACGGGCCGCGGGCTGCACCACCGTGCGGCCCGGCTTGCCGTCCGTACCCGCCACGTCGAACAGCCAGGCCGGTACGAGGCCCCGCCCGCCGTCGACCGTCCCCGCGACCAGGCCGAACACGGCCCCCTTCACGCTCTCCGTCCGCGGCGGCTTCATCGGGCGCGGCTCCGGGTTGCAGGGCAGGGTGTCCGTGGCCCCCGTCGCCGTGTCCGGGGTCAGCGGCACCGAGGTCGCGCAGCCGCTGGGGCCGGGGCCGGGGCCGGTGCCGTCACCGCCGCCCTTGCTCGCGGCGTTGAGCCGGTCCAGGGCCTCGGCGGCGCCGACCACGGGCTGCTCCGCCCCGCGGGCCGGGGCCTTCAGCTCCCCGCTGCCCGCCACCGCCCGGCCGTCCGCCCCGACGCTGATCCGGCTGGACCAACCCTGCGTGGGCAGGCCGCCCACCACCGGGTCGGCGACCACCACCCGGACCGAACCCGTCACCAGACGGGCGTCCACCTTCGCGTCGCCCTGCCCGGCCGCCGCCAGCACCGGCGCCGCGGCCTCCTTCGCGGCCTGCTCGGAGACCGGCGTGCCGGAACCCGCGTCCGCCGGCGCGGCCGGCTTCGCCGCACCCGTCCCCTCGGGGAGCGTGGCGGGGCCGCAGGTGTCCTTACCGCGCACACAGTCGTCGCCCGCGCCACTGCCCTGGTAGCGGGAGAAGCTCCAGGTGCCGGGGGCCTTGCGGGTGACGCTCAGCCGGGGCCCGGAGCCGTCGCCGGATTCGCCGGCCAGCCACTGCTCACCGCTGAGGCGGGGCGCGCCGGAGATCCCGAGGGCCTGCGCGAGCCGGGCCACCTCCTCCGAGGTGACCTCCCCGGACGCGGCGAAGGAGGGCGCGGACGCCGGGGCCTGGGGGAGCGGCCCGTCCGCCCGGTAGGTGACCCCGCCGCCGTTCGGGTCCGGCTCCCCGGGGGCGATGCCCGGCCGCGAGGGGGTCCCGGCGGCGCGCGGGGCGACCGCCGCGGTGTCCTCCGTACGGCCGCGGCCGCCCGAGGCGTCGCCGTACGCCGTCGACGCCCAGTAGGCCGTACCGCCGCCGGCCAGCAGGACGGCTGCCGCGATGGAGCCGATGGCCCAGGCCGGCCGCCGTCGTGTGGCGCGTGATGTATCGGGTCGTTCGCTGGTCACCGCTCGCTCCTTCGCGTGTCCCGCCGTACGTGATGCGGGTGTGACGCGCGGACCGCGCAACCGGTTCCCCCCTCTTTTCCTTCCCCTACTCCCCGTACTCCGCGGTGGCGGCGATCAGCCGGGCGGAGGCCGGCGGGACGCTGACCCCGTGGATCTGCGAGGGCGCCACCCGCACCGGCGAGGGCTCCGGGGGGACCGCCCAGTGCGGGGCCATGCGGGCGCAGTCGCCCAGCAGCCGGGCGAAGCCGGGGCGCGCGTCGGCGGTGTACTCGGTGTAACCGAAACCATCGGTAGAGGTCATGGAGGCACGGTAGGCACGGCCGGTCGGGCGAAGGAAGTCCTACTACGGGGTAGTTTCGGCGGGTCGGCCGAGGTGTGGGATCCGGCCGGTGGCCCGAACGGGTGGAGGCCCGGGACGCGCGGGGGAGCGCGGCCGGACGGATCGTTTCGCCACCCTCCGCCCCTCCTAGGGTCGGGCCCGTACCACCCTTGACCATCCAGGGAACGGATACCCCCATGAAGCTGCGCAGCACCCTGGGCGCCTGCCTCGGCGCCCTCACCCTCGTCCTGTCGATGACCGGCTCGGCCCAGGCGGCCGAGGGATACTTCCACTACAAGTACGTCGACGGCTGGGGCCAGGAGCAGGTCGTCACGCTGCACGACCCGGCGAACGGCCACTGCATCAACCTCTACGCCGTCGGCGACGACGACGAGGTGCCCGGTTACGGCCCGCACAACCAGACCGACACTCCGGTGACCGTCTACCTCGGCGCGGGCTGCCAGGGCGCCAGCTGGCGGCTGAAGGCCAAGGGCAACCCGGCCAAGGACACCCTGGAGGTCCGCTCCGTCCGCTTCGGGGAGTAAAGGGGACGGGGCCGCTCCGGAACCCCGGGGGCGGACAACCGGCCAGGCCGGTGCGCGGTGATCCGGCCGATGGTGACCGGCATCGCGGGGAACGGTAACTTTGACTGTCCCCCGCCGTCATCAGCAGGAGCATCCACGCCGTGCGCATCGCAGTCACCGGCTCCATCGCCACCGACCACCTCATGACCTTCCCGGGCCGCTTCGCCGACCAGTTCGTCGCCGACCAGCTCCACACGGTCTCCCTCTCCTTCCTCGTCGACAACCTCGACGTGCGGCGGGGCGGCGTCGGCCCGAACATCTGCTTCGGCATGGGCCAGCTCGGCAGCCGCCCGATCCTGGTCGGCGCGGCCGGCTCGGACTTCGACGAGTACCGCGCCTGGCTGGACCGGCACGGGGTGGACACGGCCTCCGTGCGGATCTCCGAGGTGCTGCACACCGCGCGCTTCGTCTGCACCACGGACGCCGACCACAACCAGATCGGCTCCTTCTACACCGGCGCGATGAGCGAGGCCCGGCAGATCGAGCTGAAGGCCGTCGCCGACCGGGTGGGCGGACTGGACCTGGTCCTCATCGGCGCCGACGACCCCGAGGCGATGCTGCGCCACACGGAGGAGTGCCGCACCCGCGGGATCCCCTTCGCCGCGGACTTCTCGCAGCAGATCGCCCGCATGGACGGCGACAACATCCGCACCCTGATGGAGGGCGCGACGTACCTGTTCTCGAACGAGTACGAGAAGGGCCTCATCGAGACGAAGTCCGGCTGGACGGACGAGGAGATCCTCGCCAAGGTCGGCACCCGCGTCACCACGCTGGGCGCGAAGGGCGTGCGGATCGAGCGGGTCGGCGAGGAGCCGATCCTGGTCGGCTGCCCGGAGGAGACGGCGAAGGTCGACCCGACCGGCGTCGGCGACGCGTTCCGGGCCGGGTTCCTGACGGGTCTGGGCTGGGGCGTCGGCCTGGAGCGGGCGGCGCAGGTCGGCTGCATGCTGGCCACGCTGGTCATCGAGACCCTGGGCACCCAGGAGTACACGCTGGCCCGCGCGCACTTCATGGAGCGCTTCACGAAGGCCTACGGCGACGAAGCCGCCGCCGAGGTCCGCGCCCACCTGGAGGCGTAGCCGCCGCCTTCGCCCGCGGCTGGATTTCGCGCAGCGGAATTCCAGCCCGCGCGGCGATTGAGCGCACCGGGCGCGGAGCGCACGGAACGGGGTCCGGGGCCGGCCCCGGAATACGGCGAAAGGGCGGGGCGGGGAGAAGGCTCCGCGCAGCGGACCCCCGGCCCCGCCCCCGGCCCGCCCCGCAGGCGACCCCGTCAGACCGCGCGGCGGACCCGGTAGGCCGCGCCGACGGGGCGCGGGGTCTCCCCCAGGTAGACGTGCCCCCGCATCCCGCACCACGCCGGGATGTCCAGCCGCGCGACCTCGTCGTCCGACAGGACCGTCACCGTCCCGCCGACCGGCACCGTCCCGATCGCCCGGGCCAGCTCGATCACCGGCTGCGGACAGCGCAGCCCGAGGGCGTCGACCTCCACCGACTCCGCCACCGGCGCGGCGGCGGCCGAGGGGTCCGGGACGCCGAGCTCCGCCCGCACCCCGGCCACCGCCCTCGGCAGCACCTCCAGGAAGCCGTTGACCTCCTCCGCCGTGGTGCCCCGCGGCAGCGACACCCGTACGTTGCCCTCCGACAGCACCCCCATCGCCCGCAGCACGTGACTCGGGGTCAGGGTGGAGCTGGTGCACGAGGAGCCCGAGGAGACCGACCAGCCCGCGCGGTCCAGCTCGTGCAGCAGGGTCTCGCCGTCGACGTACAGGCAGGAGAACGTCACCAGGTGCGGCAGCCGCCGGTCCGCGTGGCCGACCACCTCGACGTCCGGCACCAGCCGGGCCACCCGCCGCCGGATCCGGTCCACCAGCACCCGCAGCCGCGCCGCCTCCGCGTCCGCCTCGGCCCGTACCGCCCGCAGGGAGGCCGCCGCCGCCACCACGGCCGGAAGGTTGCCGAAGCCGGGGGAGCGGCCCGACTCCCGTTCGTCGGCGGGGCCTTGGGGGGCGAAGCGGACCCCCTTGCGGACGGCCAGCAGGCCGACTCCGGGCGGGCCGCCCCACTTGTGGGCGCTGGCCGTCAGCACCGACCAGCCGCCCTCCACCGGACCCCAGCCCAACGACTGCGCCGCGTCCACCAGCAGCGGCACCCCCGCCGCCGCGCAGACCTCGGCCACCTCGGCCACCGGCTGGACGGTGCCCACCTCGTGGTTGGCCGACTGGAGGCACGCCACAGCGGTGGCGGAGGTGAGGGAGGAGGCGTAACCGGCGGGGGAGACCGCTCCGAAGCGGTCCACCGGAACCTCCGTCACCGTGCCCCCCGCGGCCGAGTGCGTCTGCGCCGCGTGCAGGACGGAGCTGTGCTCCACCGCCGACACCACCAGATGGCCGCCGACCCGCCGGCGCCCGGCGAGGGCCCCCGCGACGCCCGCGTGAACCGCGTGCGTCCCCGAAGGAGTGAACACGAGCTCGTCGGGGCGACATCCGACCGCCTCGGCCGCGGCCTCCCGCGCCGCGTCCAGCAGCAGCCGGGCCCGCCGCCCCTCCCGGTACAGCCGGGCCGGATCCGCCCAGCCCTCGTCCAGTGCGGCCAGCAGCGCCTGCCGGGCCACGGGGTGCAGCGGGGCGGCGGACGCGGTGTCGAAGTACGGCATCCGGCCACCGTAAGGCAGGGGCGGCGGGGGCACGGCGGTTGAGGGGGCGGGCGTCCGGCCGGACGGGCCCCGACGTGGCGAGCGGCCCAGGTCACGCCGGGGTTCAGGGGTCGTCAGATGCCGTCCGGAGCCCGCCGTTCAGGGCCGGACGGCCCGTCCCCCGTACGGCGGATCCATCCCTTCGGGGGCAGTAGCGGCGCGTTGGGCACCCTCCCCGCGCGGCCTCAAATAGCGTCCAGTAGGGTTTGGTCCGCATAAACATCCAAACCCCTGCCTGCGTCAGGGCCGGCGACCGACCCGAACACGGCCGCGGCCGGCCGCGCGGGCCGAGACTCTCGGGAAGGCGCTACGTGAGTCCCTACGGCTCCGACCGCTCGCCGCGGCGCCCGATGCGGCGGAAGCTGCTGCAGGCGCTGACTGCGGGCGTGGTCCTGGCGACCGCCACTGGTTGCTCGTACAACTGGAAAAGCTTCCCCCGCCTCGGTATGCCCTACCCGGCCACGGAGGAGGCGCCTCGCATCCTCTCCCTGTGGCAGGGATCCTGGGCCGCCGCTCTCATCACGGGCATCCTGGTCTGGGGCCTGATCATGTGGAGCGTCATCTTCCACCGGCGCAGCCGGACGAAGATCGAGGTCCCCGCGCAGACCCGGTACAACATGCCCATCGAGGCGCTGTACACCGTGGTCCCGCTCATCATCGTCTCGGTGCTCTTCTACTTCACCGCGCGTGATGAGTCGAAGCTCCTCACCCTCTCCGAAAAGCCGGCTCACACCATCAACGTGATCGGCTTCCAGTGGAGCTGGGGCTTCAACTACGTCGAGAACGTCGACGGCGACGCCGCGACCCCGAAGGCGGGTGTGGTTCCCAAGGAGCTCGCCTCCCTGCCGGACCGCTTCACCAAGGACTTCCCCGCGGGCGCCGAGGGCGTCTACGAGAAGGGCGTCCCCGGCGACCGGAACGCGGACACGAACAACCCGGGGCCGACCCTCTACCTGCCCAAGGGCGAGAAGGTCCGCTTCATCCTGTCGTCGAACGACGTCATCCACTCCTTCTGGGTGGTGCCCTTCCTGTTCAAGCAGGACGTCATCCCCGGTCACACCAATGTCTTCGAGGTCACCCCGAACCAGGAAGGCACCTTCGTGGGCAAGTGTGCCGAGCTCTGCGGTGTCGACCACTCCCGCATGCTCTTCAACGTGAAGGTCGTCTCCCCCGCGGAGTACAAGGCCCACCTGAAGCAGCTGGCGGAGAAGGGTCAGACCGGCTTCCTGCCGGCCGGCATCAAGCAGACTGACCCCGCCCGGAACGCGGAAGTGAACAAACTGTGAGCATCCTCAACGAATCCCAGGGTGCCGCCGCCGACTCGTATGAAAACGAGCTGCCGGTGCGGCGCAAGCAGCCGGGCAACGTGGTCGTCAAGTGGCTCACCACCACCGACCACAAGACCATCGGCACGATGTACCTGGTCACCTCGTTCGTGTTCTTCCTGATCGGCGGCATCCTGGCGCTCTTCATGCGCGCCGAGCTGGCCCGTCCGGGCACGCAGATCATGTCGAACGAGCAGTTCAACCAGGCGTTCACCATGCATGGCACGATCATGCTGCTGATGTTCGCGACCCCGCTGTTCGCCGGTTTCGCCAACTGGATCATGCCGCTGCAGATCGGCGCGCCCGACGTGGCGTTCCCGCGGCTGAACATGTTCGCGTACTGGCTGTACCTCTTCGGTTCGACCATCGCGGTCGCCGGCTTCGTCACCCCCTCGGGTGCGGCCGACTTCGGCTGGTTCGCCTACTCCCCGCTGTCGGACGCCGTCCGCTCGCCGGGCATCGGCGCCGACATGTGGATCATGGGTCTGGCCTTCTCCGGCTTCGGTACGATCCTGGGCTCGGTCAACTTCATCACCACGATCATCTGCATGCGCGCTCCGGGCATGACGATGTTCCGCATGCCGATCTTCACCTGGAACGTCCTGCTGACCGGTGTCCTGGTCCTGCTGGCCTTCCCGGTCCTGGCCGCCGCGCTCTTCGCGCTGGAGGCCGACCGCAAGTTCGGTGCGCACGTCTTCGACGCGGCCAACGGCGGCGCCTTGCTGTGGCAACACCTCTTCTGGTTCTTCGGGCACCCAGAGGTGTACATCATCGCGCTACCGTTCTTCGGCATCGTCTCCGAGATCATCCCGGTGTTCTCCCGCAAGCCCATGTTCGGCTACATCGGTCTGATCGCCGCGACGATCGCGATCGCCGGCCTCTCGGTGACCGTGTGGGCGCACCACATGTACGTCACCGGCGGTGTGCTGCTGCCGTTCTTCTCCTTCATGACCTTCCTGATCGCGGTCCCGACCGGTGTGAAGTTCTTCAACTGGATCGGCACCATGTGGAAGGGCTCGCTGTCCTTCGAGACCCCGATGCTCTGGACGATCGGCTTCCTGGTCACCTTCACCTTCGGTGGTCTGACCGGCGTCATCCTGGCCTCGCCCCCGATGGACTTCCACGTCTCCGACTCGTACTTCGTCGTCGCGCACTTCCACTACGTCGTCTTCGGCACCGTGGTGTTCGCGATGTTCGCCGGCTTCCACTTCTGGTGGCCGAAGTTCACGGGCAAGATGCTGGACGAGCGCCTCGGCAAGATCACCTTCTGGACGCTGTTCATCGGCTTCCACGGCACCTTCCTGGTGCAGCACTGGCTGGGCGCCGAGGGCATGCCGCGTCGTTACGCGGACTACCTCGCCGCCGACGGCTTCACCACGCTGAACACGATCTCGACGATCAGCTCCTTCGTCCTCGGCCTCTCCTTCCTGCCGTTCATGTACAACGTCTGGAAGACCGCCAAGTACGGCAAGAAGATCGAGGTCGACGACCCGTGGGGCTACGGCCGTTCGCTGGAGTGGGCGACCTCCTGCCCGCCGCCGCGGCACAACTTCCTCACCCTGCCGCGCATCCGCAGTGAATCGCCGGCGTTCGACCTGCACCACCCGGAGATCGCGGCCCTCGACCACCTCGAGGACCACGCCCCGGCGAAGGCCGTCACCGGTGGCAAGGAGGCCGGCAAGTGAAGATCCAGGGCAAGATGTTCCTCTGGCTCTCCGTCTTCATCCTGATCATGACCGTCGTCTACGGCGTCTGGTCGAAGGAGCCGGTCGGAACCACCGCTCTCGCGCTGGCCTTCGGCCTGAGCGCCATGATCGGCTACTACCTGGCCTTCACGGCCCGGCGCGTGGACGAGATGGCTCAGGACAACCTGGAGGCCGACGTCGCCGACGAGGCGGGCGAGCTGGGGTTCTTCGCCCCGCACAGCTGGCAGCCGCTCTCGCTGGGCATCGGCGGCGCGCTCGCGTTCATGGGCGTCATCTTCGGGTGGTGGCTCATGTACTTCTCGGCCCCGATCATCCTGATCGGCCTGTGGGGCTGGGTGTACGAGTACTACCGCGGTGAGAACCAGAACCAGTAGGCGGTAGCGGTACGAGCCGCACGAGCAGTACAGAGGGGCCCGGACACCTTTTCGGAGGAGTCCGGGCCCCTCGTTTGCAGGCACCCCGCGCGACGTAATAGTCATATGTTCATAGCGTTGAGCGCATGAAGCACTCACCGCGTCTTCGGACGGTACTCGGCTGCTCCCTGCTGGTCGCGTCCCTCGGTGCCGGCGCCACCGCATGCGGGGGGTCGTCCGACAACCCGCTGTCAGCCCGCCCGTACGACGCGGGCCAGCAGGTGACCTTCAACCAGCCGCCCGGCGGCGGCAGGGCCGCCGACCCCGACAAGCCGCTCGAAGTCACCGCCAAGGGCACGGACTCCCGTATCACCGACGTGATGGCCGTGGACACCCACGGACGCCGCCTGGCGGGGGAGCTCTCCGCCAAGGGCGACCGCTGGCACAGCACCTCGCCGATGGCCGCGGGCGTCCACTACACGGTCACCGTGAGCACGGAGGACCGGCACGGGGCTCCGGGGCAGCGCACGCTGGCCTTCGACACCACCCCGGCCAAGAAGGTCCTCAAGGTGGAATTCGGCCCGGACGAGGGCAAATACGGGGTCGGACAGCCCATCACGGCCGAACTCAGCGAACCCGTCAAGGACAAGGCCGCCCGCGCCCTCGTCGAACGGGGCCTGGTCATCGACACCCCCGAGCCCGTCGAGGGCGCCTGGCACTGGGTGGACGACAAGAACCTGCACTTCCGCCCCAAGGAGTACTGGCCCGCCCACTCCTGGGTCTCCGTACGGAGCAACCTGGAGGGCGTCAAGATCGAGGACGACCTCCACGGAACCGCCTCCAAGCCGCTCAAGCTGGAGATCGGCGACCGGGTGGAGGTCACCACCGACGCCGCCGCGCACACCCTCACGTTCGAGCGCAACGGAGAAGTGATCAACACCATTCCGGTGACCACCGGGAAGCCCGGCTTCTCCACCCGCAACGGGGTCAAGGTGGTGCTGGGCAAGCAGTACTTCGTCCAGATGCGCGGGGACACCGTCGGCATCGGCGGCAGCGAGTACTACAACCTCCCCGTCTACTACGCCACCCGCGTGACCTGGAGCGGCGAGTACGTCCACGCCGCGCCCTGGTCGGTCGGCTCCCAGGGCTACGAGAACGTCAGCCACGGCTGCACCGGCATGAGCACGGGCAACGCCGCCTGGTTCTACGAGAACATCAGCGAGGGCGACATCGTCCGGGTGATCAACAGCATCGGCGAGGACATGGAGCCCTTCGGCAACGGCTACGGCGACTGGAACCTGGACTGGAAGGCCTGGCGCGACGGCAGCTACCTCCTCAAGGGCACCCAGGAGGGCCGCAGCCGCGTCGACCAGGCCCGCCTGCGCCCCACCGTCTGACCCGCAGGCCCCAGGAAGCACGCGAGGGCCCGCGGACGGCCACAGAGCCGCCCGCGGGCCCTCGCCCGCGTCTCAGGCCGCGTTGGGGGCCAGCCGGGCGCGCAGGACGCCCGCCAGGGCCTCGGGGAACTCCACCGGGTCCACCGGAAGGGTGACGGCCGCGTCCGCGCGGCTCCAGGTGGCCAGCCACGCGTCCTGGGGACGCCCCATCAGCAGCAGCACCGGGGGACACCGGAAGATCTCGTCCTTGATCTGCCGGCACACGCCCATGCCCCCGGCCGGGACCGCCTCCCCGTCCAGCACGCACGCGTCGATGCCGCCGGCGTCCAGTTCCTTGAGGACCGCCGGAAGGGTGGCACATTCCACGAACTCCACCGGCGGCAGGTCGGCGGCCGGCCTGCGCCCGGCCGCCAGCCGCACCTGCTCCCGGGTGCTCGCGTCGTCGCTGTAGAGCAGAACCCGCGCAGTCGCCCGCATTTCGTTCCTCCACGTGTCCGTGAATCACGCTGATGATGCGCGGGATGCTACTCCGTCCGATCCCGTGTCAACATCGGTTCCGCCAGCCTGGCGGGAGAGCCCGCACGGGGGTGATCTGATGGGCCGTTCGGGCCTTGCACACCCCCCTGACACTCCGAACGGCACCCCCCGGGGTGAGGGCGGGATAAGCGACCGACATAATGTCGGTCGTGGCGACAGCAACGACAGTAGATACCGGGCACGCGCACCCGACGGTCAACCGGCCGAACCTCGTCAGCGTCGGAACCATCATCTGGTTGAGTTCCGAGCTGATGTTCTTCGCGGCCCTCTTCGCGATGTACTTCACCCTGCGATCCGTGATGGGCGCCGAGCACTGGGCAGAACAGGCCAAGGCCTTGAACCTGCCCTTCTCGGCGACGAACACCACGATCCTGGTGCTCTCCTCCCTCACCTGCCAGCTCGGCGTCTTCGCCGCCGAGCGCGGTGACGTGAAGAAGCTCCGGACGTGGTTCATCATCACGTTCGTCATGGGTGCGATCTTCATTGGCGGCCAGGTGTTCGAGTACACCGAGCTGGTCAAGCACGAGGGCCTGAGCCTCTCGTCCGACCCGTACGGCACGGTGTTCTACCTGACCACCGGCTTCCACGGTCTGCACGTGACGGGCGGACTCATCGCCTTCCTGCTGGTCCTCGGCCGGACGTACGCGGCCAAGAGGTTCACCCACGAACAGGCCACGTCGGCCATCGTCGTGTCCTACTACTGGCACTTCGTCGATGTCGTCTGGATCGGCCTCTTCGCCACGATCTACCTGATCAAGTAGCGAAACGTCGCCGGCACCGTCCGGCACACCATCCAGAAACACCGACGCAGAAGATCCTGACACCGGGGTAATCCGTGAAAAAGCTCTCCGTACGACGACGCCATCCGCTGGCGGCGGTCGTCGTTCTACTCTTCGCGCTGGCGGTCACGGGGGGGCTGTACGCCGCCTTCGCGCCCGCGGGCAAGGCGCAGGCCGATGAAACCGCCCAGTCCCTCGCCATCGAGGAGGGCAAGAAGCTCTACGCCGTGGGCTGCGCAAGCTGCCACGGAACCGGCGGTCAGGGTTCCTCTGACGGCCCGAGCCTGGTCGGCGTCGGCTCCGCGGCCGTCGACTTCCAGGTGAGCACGGGCCGCATGCCCGCCCAGCAGCCCGGCGCCCAGGTGCCGAAGAAGCGGAACATCTATTCGCAGGCCCAGATCGACCAGCTCGCGGCCTACATCGCCTCCCTCGGCGCCGGCCCGATCACGCCGGCCGAGAAGCAGTACGACCCGGCCGGTGCCGACATCGCCGCCGGTGGCGAACTGTTCCGCAACAACTGCGCGCAGTGCCACAACTTCACCGGCGAGGGCGGCGCGCTGACGAACGGCAAGTACGCCCCGAACCTCGAGGGCGTCGAGCCGAAGCACATCTACGAGGCCATGCTCACCGGCCCGCAGAACATGCCCTCCTTCCCCGACAGCACGATGCCGGAGAAGCAGAAGAAGGACATCATCGCGTACCTCCAGAACGTGAACGGCGAGAAGTCGGTCAGCCCTGGCGGCCTGAAGCTCGGTGGCCTCGGCCCCGTCTCCGAGGGTCTGTTCGGCTGGATCTTCGGTCTGGGTGCGCTGATCGCTGTCGCCGTCTGGGTCGCGGCCCACACCGCTAAGGCCAAGAAGTCATGAGTAGCCAAGACATTCCCGAAGACAAGCACCTGCCGAGCGAGCAGGGCGACGCGCACCACGGTGCCGTAGCGGTCGCGGACGACCCGTTCGCCGACCCGGGCCTGCCGGTCCACAAGCCGCGCATCCAGGACATCGACGAGCGGGCCGCCAAGCGGTCCGAGCGCACGGTCGCGATGCTGTTCACGCTGTCGATGCTGGCCACCGTCGGCTTCATCGCCTCGTACGTGTCCATCCCCGTCGAGAAGATCATTTACGTCTTCCCGATCGGCAAGGTCAGCGCGCTCAACTTCGCCCTGGGCCTGACCCTGGGCGTGGCCCTCTTCTGCATCGGCGCGGGCGCGGTCCACTGGGCCCGCACCCTGATGTCCGACGTCGAGGTCGCCGACGACCGCCACGAGATCGCGGCGCCGGCGGACGTCAAGGCCAAGGTCATGCAGGACTTCGCCGACGGTGCGAACGAGTCCGGCATCGCCCGCCGCCCGCTGATCCGCAACACCCTGCTCGGCGCGCTGGCCCTGGTGCCGCTCTCCGGCGTGGTCCTGCTGCGCGACCTGGGCACGCTGCCCGAGGACAAGCTCCGCAAGACCATGTGGGCCAAGGGCAAGCTGATCATCAACCAGAACACCATGGAGCCCCTGCGCCCCGAGGACGTTCAGGTCGGTTCGCTGACCTTCGCCATGCCCGAGGGCCTGGAAGAGGACCAGCACGACTTCCAGAACCAGATCGCCAAGGCCGCCCTGATGCTCGTCCGGATCAAGCCGGAGGACATCAAGGACAAGCAGGAGCTGGAGTGGTCCCACGAGGGCATCGTGGCCTACTCCAAGATCTGCACCCACGTCGGCTGCCCGATCAGCCTGTACGAGCAGCAGACGCACCACGTGCTCTGCCCGTGCCACCAGTCCACCTTCGACCTCTCCGACGGCGCCCGTGTCATCTTCGGCCCGGCCGGTCACGCGCTTCCGCAGCTGCGGATCGGCGTGAATGACGAAGGCTTCCTCGAAGCGCTCGGCGACTTCGAAGAGCCCGTCGGTCCTGCATTCTGGGAGCGCGGATGAGCACTGCCACCACCACCGAGCGCAAAGCGCCGGCCGGCGAGCGCGTAGCCGACTGGGCGGACGCACGCCTGGGCATCTACAGCCTCGCCAAGGCGAACATGCGCAAGATCTTCCCGGACCACTGGTCCTTCATGCTGGGTGAGATCTGCCTCTACAGCTTCATCATCATCATCCTCACGGGTGTGTACCTGACGCTGTTCTTCCACCCGAGCATGAACGAGGTCGTGTACCACGGCTCGTACGTGCCGATGCAGGGCGTCCAGATGTCCGAGGCCTTCGCCTCGACGCTGGACATCAGCTTCGATGTCCGCGGCGGTCTGCTCATCCGGCAGATCCACCACTGGTCGGCGCTGATCTTCGTCGCCGCGATGGTCGTGCACATGATGCGCGTCTTCTTCACCGGCGCGTTCCGCAAGCCGCGCGAGGTCAACTGGATCTTCGGCTTCCTGCTGCTGGTCCTCGGCATGTTCACCGGCTTCACCGGTTACTCCCTGCCGGACGACCTGCTCTCAGGCACCGGTGTCCGCTTCATGGAGGGCGCGATCCTGTCCGTGCCGATCGTCGGCACGTACCTGTCGTTCTTCCTCTTCGGCGGCGAGTTCCCCGGCGGCGACTTCGTCGCGCGGTTCTACTCGATCCACATCCTGCTGCTGCCCGGCATCATGATGGGCCTGCTGGTGGCCCACCTGATCCTGGTCTTCTACCACAAGCACACCCAGTTCGCGGGTCCCGGCAAGACGAACAACAACGTCGTCGGCATGCCGCTGCTGCCGGTCTACATGGCCAAGGCCGGAGGCTTCTTCTTCCTGGTCTTCGGTGTCATCGCGGCCATCGCGGCCCTCGCCTCGATCAACCCGATCTGGGCGCTCGGCCCGTACCGCCCGGACCACGTGTCCACCGGCGCGCAGCCCGACTGGTACATGGGCATGCCGGAAGGCCTGATCCGTGCCATGCCCGGCTGGGAGATCAACCTGTGGGGCCACACGCTCGTCCTGGGCGTGTTCATCCCGCTGCTGCTCTTCCCGCTGGTCCTCGGCGCGATCGCCGTCTGGCCGTTCATCGAGTCCTGGGTCACCGGCGACAAGCGCGAGCACCACATCCTGGACCGCCCGCGCAACGTCCCGACCCGTACGGCCTTCGGTGTCGCCTGGATCGCGGAGTACATCGTGCTCCTCATCGGCGGTGGCAACGACATGTTCGCCCAGTACTTCCACCTGTCGATCAACTCGATCACCTGGTTCGTCCGGATCGGCTTCTTCGTCGTCCCGGTCCTGGCCTTCATCGCCACCAAGCGGATCTGCCTCGGCCTCCAGCGCCGGGACCACGACAAGGTGCTGCACGGTCGCGAGACCGGCATCATCAAGCGTCTGCCGCACGGTGAGTTCGTCGAGGTCCACGAGCCGCTCCCGCAGGGCAAGCTGCACACGCTCACCTCGCACGAGCAGTACAAGCCGGTCGAGATCGGCCCGACGGTCGACGAGAACGGTGTCGAGCGCAAGGTGACGCGCGGCGAGAAGCTGCGCGCGAAGCTCAGCAAGGGCTTCTACGCGGAGGGCAACCAGATTCCGAAGCCCACCGCCGAGGAGTACAAGGAGATCCAGTCGGGCCACGGCCACCACTGATCTCCGGCAGGACCGCTTGAGGGATCGACCCAGGTCGATCCTGGTGTCGCCACGGCAAGAGCCCCCGTCCAGGGTCTGGACGGGGGCTCATTGCCGTCTCCGGGGCTGGATAGGCTGAGATCCTTCCCGTCCGACGTGCGAACCCCCGACGAGCAGCAGGAGCTGACCATGAACGTTGCGACCCCGGCAGGCGGCGACAGCGTGGCGGCCCGCGGCTGGCCGGGCATCCTGGAAGCCCTGCTCAGCGGCCACGACCTCGCCTCCGACGACACCGCGTGGGCGATGGAGCGGATCATGCGCGGCGAGGCCACCGACGCGCAGATCGCGGGCTTCGCGGTGGCCCTGCGGGCAAAGGGCGAGACCGTGCAGGAGTACACCGGCCTGGTCCGGACGATGTACGCCCACGCCAACCTGATCGAGGTGCCGGGCCGGACCGTGGACATCGTCGGCACCGGAGGCGACGGCGCCAAGACCGTCAACATCTCCACCATGTCCGCCATCGTGGCCGCCGGCGCCGGTGCGAAGGTCGTCAAGCACGGCAACCGGGCCGCGTCCTCCGCCAGCGGCTCCTCCGACGTCCTGGAGAAGCTCGGCGTCAACCTCTCCCTCACCCCCCGACGGGTGGCGGAGGTCGCCGAGGAGGCCGGCATCACCTTCTGCGCGGCCGTGGTCTTCCACCCCGCCCTGCGGTACGCGGCCTCGGCCCGCCGGGACCTCGGCGTGCGCACCGCGTTCAACGGCCTCGGCCCGCTCACCAACCCCGCCCGGGTCACGGCCCAGGCCGTCGGCGTCGCGGACGGCCGGCTGGCCCCGATCATGGCCGGGGTGCTCGCCGAGCGGAACACCTCCGCCCTCGTCTTCCGCGGCGACGACGGCCTGGACGAGCTGACCACCACCGGCACCTCCCGGGTGTGGTGGGTCCGCGACGGCCGGGTCACCGAGCACGCCTTCGACCCGCGCGACGTGGGCATCGAGACCGTCGACATCTCCGCCCTGCGCGGCGGTGACCCCTCCTACAACGCCGACGTGGCCCGCCGCCTGCTGGCGGGGGAGACCGGCCCCGTGCGCGACGCCGTCCTGCTGAACGCGGCGTCCGCCCTGGTCGCCCTGGACCCGGGCACGGGCTCGCTGGAGGAGCAGCTCTCCGCGGGCATCGCCCGCGCGGCCGGGTCCATCGACTCGGGCGCCGCCCGGGCCGCGCTGGAGCGGTGGGTGGCCGCCAGCAACGCCTGAGGCTTCCGACGAGACCCCGGTCCACATGGTGGACCGGGGCCTTGTCTTCGGCGGTCCGTGTGGCAGGATGCTCTCCAAGGTCACGAGTGACAGCGTTTTGGCCCCGGCTCGCTGTCCGGCAACCCTCCTTCCGTGGCGGGGTGCCCCGGGTGATGACCAGGCCGTAGGCAGCGAGGTCTACGGCAAGCGCGGATCCCTCGACACCAGGGATCCTGGTCTTCCGAGGAGCGTTTTCCGTGAGCAAGCGAATGCGATAGGGCGGCTCCGCCCCTTCTTCACCCCTCGGAACAGGGTCCCTTCCGCGTACCCGCATCCCGTCCGAGGCACTTCCCGTACCCCTGACGGCCGCCGCCGCGCCGCGCGCCGCCGTACCCGCGTACGGGCACCACCGAAGCCATTCCGCCCTGCCTGCCGGGAGATACAGCCATGTCCGCATCCCTGAACGCCGCCGCCCGCACCGCCGCCACCGCCCGCACCGCCGCCGACCCGGCCTGTGCCGAGCCGCTGCCCGTGCTCGGCCGGGACGTCACGGTCCCGCTCGTCACCGGCGGCGAGGTCACCTACGCGGCCCTGGACTACGCGGCCAGCGCGCCCGCACTCCAGCGGGTCTGGGACGACGTCGCCGCGTACGCCCCCTACTACGGCAGCGTCCACCGCGGCGCCGGGTACCTCTCGCAGCTCTCCACCGACCTCTTCGAGCAGAGCCGGGCCACCGTCGCCGCGTTCCTCGACTGCCGCCCCGCCGACCAGGTGGTCTTCACCCGCTCCACCACCGACTCCCTCAACCTGCTCGCCGCCGTGCTCCCGGCCGACTGCCAGGTCTTCGTCTTCGAGACCGAGCACCACGCCTCGCTGCTGCCCTGGGGCGACGCGCAGGTCACGTACCTCAACGCCCCGCGCACCCCGGGCGAGGCCGTCGCCACCCTGGAGCGGGCGCTGGCCGACCGCGACCCTTCCCCAAGCTCTCGGCTTCGCTCGAGCAGGGGAGGCCCCAATGGTCCGGCCCTGGTCTGCGTGACCGGCGCCTCCAACGTCACCGGTGAACTGTGGCCGGTCAAGGAGCTCGCCGCCGCCGCGCACGCGCACGGCGCGCGGATCGTCCTGGACGCCGCCCAGCTGGCGCCCCACCACCCCGTCTCGGTACGGGAACTGAACGTGGACTGGGTCGCCTTCTCCGGCCACAAGCTGTACGCGCCCTTCGGCTCGGGCGTGCTCGCCGGCCGCGCGGACTGGCTCCAGGAGGCCGAGCCGTACCTCGCCGGGGGCGGCGCCTCCCGCAAGGTGGCCCGCCGCGAGGACGGCGGCGTCGACGTCGAATGGCACACCACCGCCGCCCGCCACGAGGCCGGCTCCCCGAACGTGATCGGCGTCTACTCCATCGCCTCCGCCTGCCGGGCGCTGGAGGAGGCCGGCTTCGAGAACCTCGTCGCCCGGGAGCGGCACCTCATCGCGAAGGTCCGCGCGGGCCTGGCCGAGGTCCCGGCGGTGCGGGTGCTGTCCCTGTTCGGGGACGACGCCCCGCGCGTCGGCGTCATCTCGTTCGTGGTCGACGGCTGGAACAGCTCCCACTTCGCGGCGGCGCTGTCCGCGGAGTACGGGATCGGCGTGCGCGACGGGCTGTTCTGCGCCCACCCGCTGGTACGGACGCTGCTGGGCAGCGAGCCGCAGGCCCAGGGCGAGTGCGGGGCGCCGGAGGCGGCGCCCGGGGAGCGGTCCCTGAACGCGATCCGCGTCAGCTTCGGGGCGGGGACCCCGGACGAGCACGTGGAGCGCTTCGTCCGCGCGGTGAAGGAACTCGTCGCGGACGGCGCGAAGTGGCAGTACCGCACGGAGGACGGCCGCTGCGTCCCGGCGGTGTAGCGGGGAGCCGGCCGCCGGCGGGGCTGACGGACGGCCCCGCCGGTGCTACGCGTCGAGGCCGATGGCGAAGGCGGCTTCCAGGTCGTGCTGGGAGTACGTGCGGAACGCGACGTGCGTGTCCGTCGCCTCGACGCCGGGGATCTTGCTGATCCGGCCGGGGATGACGTCCGCCAGGTTCTCGTGGCGGGCGACGCGGACCAGCGCGATCAGGTCGTACGTACCGGTGACGGAGTAGACCTCGCTGACGCTGTCCAGCTGCGCGATGGACTCGGCGATCTCGGGGATCCGGTCCACGCTGGTCTTGATGAGCACGATCGCGGTGATCACGGTTGGCTGTCTCCCTCGCCGGCAGTCACTGGTCGCCTCACTCTAGTCGTACGGCGATATCGCGCCCACGCGTAGCAGAACCCCACCGAGAAGCCCACGACGTGGGCCAGGTAGGCCACCCCCGGCCCGCTCCCCGCGCGGTGCGCGGCCAGCCACTGGAGCCCGAACCAGAACATCAGCACGATCCAGGCCGGGAACCGCAGCGGCAGGAAGAGCAGGAACGGGAACAGGGACGTCACCCGCGCCCGCGGGAAGAGGCACAGGAACGCCCCCAGCGCCGCCGAGATCGCGCCGGACGCCCCGACCAGGGTCTGGTCCGAGGAGGCGTTGGCCGCCGCGTAGGCCGCCAGGGCCACGTAGCCGGTGCAGAGGTAGAAGACGAGGAACGCCGGCCGCCCCATCCGCTCCTCCGTCATGGCGCCGAAGACGTAGAGGAAGAGCATGTTCCCGAGCAGGTGCAGCCAGCTGCCGTGGACGAAGAGGGCCGTCAGCGGGGTCAGCAGCGGGCGCGCGGCCCCCGAGAACAGTTCGTCGGGGACCACGCCCCAGTGCCGGAAATAGGCCGTACCCGTCGCCAGCAGCCGCTCGCCCGTACCGAAGGACGGGTTCAGGCCGGAGGCCGGGCTCGTCAGGAACACCGCGCAGCAGCCGGCGATCAGCGCGTACGTGACCACGGGGCCCCGGGCGGCCTCGCGCACGGCCCGCCACTTTACGATCATGCGACAGAGCATGACGCAGGCGGACCCCCCTGAGGGTGGTGCCAGGCCGTAGGGTTACGTGCTGCGGTCCGCCGACCGCCGCGGAAGGCTTTAATTGAATGAGCTACGAAGGAGAGAGCGGCCTGATGACGACGGTTCCCCTGCCGACCGACACCACCCGGTGGCGCTGCACCCTGTGCGGCAACCTCACGCGGTTCGATGTCACCCGATCGTCGAAGGTGGTCGAGTACGTCCACCTCGACCTCGCCGGGGAGCCCAAGGTCGAGGAGCGCGAGGTGGTCAGTGAGACCATCGAGTCGGTCCGCTGCCGCTGGTGCAACGCGGTGGACCAGATCGAGCTCGTCGACAGGCCGGGCACCGACTCCTGAGGGAGCCGGGCCCGCAGGAGATCACGGTAGGGGTGACGGATTGTGGAGCCAGCAAGCGGCGCCGGGCCGGCCGACGCTGCCCGCGACGCCGCGGAGGTCCTCGACCGCCCGCTGCCGGAGGGCGTGCGGCGCCGGGTCGTCTCGCTCGTCTCGGACGCCTTCGGCGGCCTGACCGTCGGTGACCTCCCGGCGCAGCTGCGCCAGTACGCCCGGTTCACCCCGACCCGGCGTGCCAAGTTCGCCGGCAACGCCATGGCCGCGGCCGTGGAGAGCGACGGCGTCTTCCGCAGCCGGGTCGCGGAGAAGGTGCGCGAGGCGCAGCCGGAACTGGCCGGGGCACTGGAGTCCGGTGCCCCGCCGGCCGCCGCGGACCCCCTGGACGTGGCGGCCGCCGCGTACGTGCTGCGTCCGGCCGGCTGGGTCAAGCTGGTGGCCGCCGCGGGCGAGGAGGCGCAGCGCGCCGACGCCGAGCGGGTGGGCGACGAGACGCGGCGCGAGCTGGAGCGGCTGCGCGCGGAACTGGCCCAGCTGCGCGAGTCCCAGCGCAACGGCGGCGAGCAGGTGCGGGCCGAGCTGGACGCCGCCCGCAAGGAAGCGGAATCGCTTCAGCGCAAGCTGCGCAGCGCCCTGAGCGACGTCAAGCGGGGCGAGGCGGCCCTGCGCAAGCTCGGCGGCGAGATCGACGGGATCCGCGGTGAGGCGGCCGCGCAGGTGGCCGCCGCCGAGAGCGAGTCGCGGCGGCTGAAGTCCCGTCTGGCGGAGGCGGAGTCGGCGCTGGAGACGGCCCGCCGGGCCACCCGCGAGGGGCGCAGCGTCGAGGACATGCGGCTGCGGCTGCTGCTGGACACCGTGCTGGACGCGGCGGCGGGGCTGCGCCGCGAGCTGGCGCTGCCGCCGGTGTCGACGCGGCCCGCGGACACCGTGGACGCCGTGGAGCCGGGCCGGATGACCCCGAAGGACATCGCGGCGCGGGCCCTGTCGGAGACCGATCCGGCGCTGCTGGACCAGCTGTTGGCGCTGCCGCAGGCACATCTGGTGGTCGACGGGTACAACGTGACGAAGACCGGCTATCCCACGATGCCGCTGGAGAAGCAGCGGCTGCGGCTGCTGGGCGGCCTGTCGATGCTGGCCGCGCAGACGGGCGCCGAGATGACGTGCGTCTTCGACGGGGCGGAGCTGGCGGCGCCGGTGCTGCTCGCGCCGCCGCGCGGGGTGCGGGTGCTGTTCTCCAAGGCGGGCGTCACGGCGGACGAGTTGATCCGCCAGCTGGTGCGGGCCGAGCCGTCGGGCCGTCCCGTGGTCGTGGTCTCCACCGACCGTGAGGTGGCCGACGGGGTGGCGAAGGCGGGCGCCCGGCCGGTGGCGTCGGCGCTGCTGCTCAAGCGGCTCGCGCGCGTTTCGTAGCACTTGGCGGCTTGTGCGTCTGATGTAACCACTGTGCGGGATGCCCGGATTGACGGTGCGTAGGGGAGACGTACCGTCAAGGGTCCGGCACGCAGCGTGGGCCCCGG
This sequence comes from Streptomyces sp. NPDC032091, assembly GCF_055580265.1. Lineage (NCBI taxonomy): Bacteria > Bacillati > Actinomycetota > Actinomycetes > Kitasatosporales > Streptomycetaceae > Streptomyces > Streptomyces sp. NPDC032091. The sequence continues at coordinate 83,130 of NZ_JBVILR010000028.1, forward strand.
GTAAAGAAGGCGGAAGGCGAGCGGATTTTTACGTTCCGGGATTTGAAGTGATCACGGACGGGTCACTAGGGTCTGCTCAAACCTTCGTTCGGTAGGTCACTCATTCGGGGTGCCGACGGAGGTGTGCTGCCGAAGGAGTTCGCGTCCGTGGCGTCCCACCGTCGACCCAAGCCGCCGACCCGCACCCGCGTGAGCGTCCTCACCGCCCTCGCCACCGCGGCCGTCGCCCTCTCCTCCCAGTCGGCCCTGGCCGCTCCCGCGCCGGACAAGCCGAACAAGGACGAGGTCAAGACCAAGGTCGACGCCCTCTACGAGGAGGCCGAGCAGGCCACCGAGAAGTTCGACGGCGCCAAGGACCGCCAGGACAAGCTGGAGAAGGAGATCGGCTACCTCCAGGACCAGGTGGCCCGCGGCCAGGCCGACCTCAACGACCTGCGCAACACGCTCGGTTCCATGGCCACCGCCCAGTACCGCGGCGGCGGCATCGACCCCTCCGTCGAACTGCTGCTCTCCGGAGACCCGCAGAAGTACCTCGACAACTCCTCCACCCTCCAGCAGCTGAGCGGCCGGCAGGTCGAGGCGATCGCCAGGATCCAGGCCAAGCAGCGGGAACTGGCGCAGCAGCGCGCGGACGCCACCGCCAAGCTCAACGACCTGGCCGCCGTCCGCAAGGAGCTCGCCGACAACAAGGCGGCCGCCCAGAAGAAGCTCGCCGACGCCCAGGCGCTCCTCAACTCCCTGACCGCCGAACAGCGCGGCGAACTCAACAGCGACGCGGCCAAGGACGGCGCGGCCTCCGCGAAGGCCGCCGGCGGCGGAGCCAAGCCCGGCGCCGGCAAGGGCTCCGGCCGGGCCGGAGCCGCCCTCGCCGCCGCCATCACCCAGGAGGGCGACGCCTACCACATGGGCGACACCGGCCCCGACTCCTGGGACTGCTCCGGCCTGACCCAGTGGGCCTACGCCCAGGCCGGCGTCAGCATCAGCCGCACCACCTACACCCAGGCCAACGATGGCACGCGCATCGGCCGCAGCGAACTCCAGCCCGGGGACCTCGTCTTCTTCTACGGCGACCTGCACCACGTGGGCCTCTACGCGGGCAACGGCCAGGTCTTCCACGCCTCCCACCCCGCCCCGGGCGGCGGAGTCAAGTTCGAGTCGATGGACAACATGCCCTTCCAGTTCGGCGTCCGCGTCGGCTGACCCGGACCCCGCCCCGCAGACGCGCCGCACACCGCCCATCCGGGCGAATTGCACGGACCCGCCCTGACCCCGCGCCCCGCCCCTGACCTGTGTCAGAGGCGGGGCGCCGGTGTCCCGGGCCCGCGACGGTCGTTGGCCGGTGCGTGGCCGCGCGGCTACTGTCTGCCAGCGCGGAACCCGGCACACGGCCGTCCACGGGGGCGGGCCCGGGCCCGCACAGCGCAAGGGAGCGGTGCCACGTGGGGTCCCATCGCCGGCCCGGGAACGGCGGCCTCGACCGGAACGCCAAGGTCACCGTCCTCACCGCCGCCGCGGCCACCGCCGCCGTGGCCGTGACGGGGGCACCCGCCGGCGCGGCCCCAGGCCTCCCGCAGGACCCCGCCACGAGCTCCCGCGCCCAGGTCGACCAGCTCTTCGAGGAGGCCGAGCAGGCCACCGAGAGGTTCAACCGGGCCGGGGAGAAGGCCGACGCGCTGCGCGCCGAGATCGCCCGCGCCCAGGACGCCGTCGCCCGCGCCCAGGACCGCGTCAACACCATGCGCGGCGTCCTCGGCACCTTCGCCGGCGCCCAGTACCGCTCCGGCGGCCTCGACCCCACCGTCGAGCTGATGCTCTCCGAGGACCCCGGCGCCTACCTCGACAAGGCCGCCGTCCTCGACCGGCTGAGCGGCCGCCAGGCCAAGCAGCTCGCCGAACTGCGCGAGGAACAGCGGCGGATCGGCCGGCAGCGCCAGGACGCCTCGCGCAAACTCGCCGAACTGGAGACCCTGCGCACCGAGGTCGCCACCCAGAAGCGAGCCGTCACCGCGAAGCTCGCCGCCGCCCGCAGGCTCCTGAACGACATGCCCTCCGCGGAGCGCGCCGACTTCGAACGGGCCTCGCGCTCCGGCGGCCGCGCCGACGCCCTCCCGGACCTGCCCGACCTGCCCGCCGGCGGCGGCCAGGCCTCGGGCCGGGCCATGGCCGCCGTGATGGCGGCCCGGGCCGCGGTCGGCAAACCGTACGTGTGGGGGTCCACCGGGCCCTCCGGCTTCGACTGCTCCGGGCTGATGGTGTGGTCGTACCGGCAGGCGGGCGTCTCCCTGCCGCGCACCTCGCAGGCGCAGCGGTACGCGGGCCGGCGGGTGCCGCTCTCGCAGGCCCAGCCGGGGGACCTGGTCACCTACCGCTCGGACGCCAGCCACGTCGGCATGTACGTCGGCAACGGCCAGGTGATCCACGCCCCCTACCCCGGCGCCCGGGTCCGCTACGACCCCGTCGGGATGATGCCGGTGTCCTCGGTGACCCGGCCCTGACACCCGACGTGCGTACGATCGGCGGATGGATCCCGACCGCCGCGCCCTCGTACGCCTGCTCGCGGCGGCCCTGTGCGCGCCCGCGGCCGCGGCCGCGGCCGGGTGCGCGGCGCCCGCCCCGCCCGTCGACGCGGCGGTACGGCGGGCCGTCGCCGACTGGGCTTCCGCCCCGCCGCAGCGGCTCTCCGCGATCCCGCTGGAGGGCTGGTCCTACGAGGTCACCTCGGTCCGGGGCGACGGCGCACGGGCCTACGCGCACGCCGAACTGCGCTACCGGCTCGCCGGCTACGACAGCGCCCCTGCCGGATCGGCCCGCGAGCTGGTGCTGACCCGTGGCGGCGGCGGTGGCGGGGCCTGGCGGGTCGCCGCCGAACGGCCCTCCCCGGGGGCACCGCAGCAGCTGTGGGACCAGCCGGACCCGGTCGCCGTCGTACGGGGCGCCCACTCCCTCGTCCTCGGCGTCGGCCAGAGCCCGCAGACCCTGTCGGGGATCGCCGCCGAGGCGGACCTGGCCGTTCCCGCGGTGAGCGCCGCCTGGCCCCGGCCGTGGGCGGGCCGGGTGGTGGTCCTGGTCCCCCGCACGCTCGACGCGATGGCCGCCCTGCTGGGACGCCCCGCCGACGCCTACCGGGGCCTGGGGGCCGTCACCACGGGGGCCACCGGCGGCGGCCCCGCCCCGGCGGACCGGGTCGTGGTCAACCCGGAGGGCTACGCGCAGCTGTCGCAGGCCGGCCGGCAGGTCGTCCTCACCCACGAGACCACCCACGTCGCCACCCGCGCCGCCACCACCGCCCGCACCCCGCAGTGGCTCTCCGAGGGCTTCGCGGACTGGGCCGCCTACCGGCAGGGCCCCCTGGGCCCGGCCGAGGCCGCGCCCACCCTCGCGCGGGCCGTCCGGCTCGGCGACCTGCCCGCCGCCCTCCCGGCGGACGCGGCCTTCGCCTTCGGCGGCGACCAGGACGCCATGGCCCGGGCCTACGAGGGCGCCTGGCTGGCCTGCCGGCTCATCGCCGCCCGCTGGGGGGACGCGGCGCTGGTCCGCCTCTACGAACGCGCCGGCCGCGAACCCCTGCCCACCGCCCTCGGCCAGGCCCTGGACACCGACCTGCCCGCCCTGACCCGGGCCTGGCAGCAGGCGCTGCGCGACGATCTCGGCTAGCCGTCCGGTACGTTGGCGGGGATGCACAAGACGCTGATCGTGACCAACGACTTCCCCCCGCGCCCGGGCGGCATCCAGGCCTTCCTGCACAACATGGCCCTGCGGCTCGACCCCGAGCGGGTCGTCGTCTACGCCTCCACCTGGAAGCACAGCGCCGAGGGCCGCGCGGCCACCGCCGCCTTCGACGCCGAGCAGCCCTTCACCGTCGTGCGCGACCGCACCACGATGCTGCTGCCGACGCCCCGCGTGACCCGGCGGGCGGTGTCCCTGCTGCGCGAACACGGCTGCGAGTCGGTGTGGTTCGGGGCGGCCGCCCCGCTCGGCCTGATGGGCCCCGCGCTGCGCCGGGCGGGCGCGCGGCGGCTGGTCGCCACCACCCACGGGCACGAGGCGGGCTGGGCGCAGCTGCCGGCCGCGCGGCAGCTGCTGCGGCGGATCGGCGAGGGCACCGACACCCTCACCTACCTCGGCGAGTACACGCGCTCGCGGATCGCCTCGGCGCTGACCGCGTCGGCGGCGGCGCGGATGGTGCAACTGCCGCCGGGCGTCGACGAGAAAACCTTCCACCCCGGCTCCGGCGGTGCCGAGGTCCGCGCCCGGCTCGGGCTCAGCGACCGCCCGGTCGTCGTCTGCGTCTCGCGGCTGGTGCCGCGCAAGGGCCAGGACACGCTCATCGAGGCGATGCCGAGGATCCTGGCGCAGGTGCCGGACGCGGTCCTGCTGATCGTGGGCGGCGGCCCGTACGAGGCGGACCTGCGGGCGCTGGCCGGTACGAAGGGGGTCGCGGACTCGGTGGTCTTCACCGGCGCCGTCCCCTGGTCGGAGCTGCCGGCCCACTACGGTGCGGGCGACGTCTTCGCGATGCCCTGCCGGACCCGGCGGGGCGGGCTGGACGTGGAGGGCCTCGGCATCGTCTACCTGGAGGCCTCGGCGACCGGCCTGCCGGTCGTCGCCGGGGACTCGGGCGGCGCGCCGGACGCGGTGCTGCCGGGGGAGACGGGGTGGGTGGTCCGCGGCGGCGAGCCCGCCGCGGCGGCGGACCGCATCGTGCCCCTCCTCCAGGACCCGGCCCTGCGGGCCCGCATGGGTGCGGCGGGCCGCGCCTGGGTCGAGGAGAAGTGGCGCTGGGACCTCCTGGCGTCCCGCCTCCGCGAGCTCCTGTAGCCGGGCCGGGGAGACACGGCTGACTGTCACTCGGAAACATGGCACGCCGCGTTATGGCCGCTTCGGCGGAATCCGCTCATCATGCGCCCATGACACCCGAACTGACACGTCGTCAACTCGGCCTCGCCGCCCTCCGCACCGCCGCGGCCCTCGGCCTCACCCGCATCGGCCTGACCACCGCGACCGCCGCCGAGGCCCCGGCCGCCGCCCGCTACGCCCCCGCCATCGTCGTCGGGTCCGGCTACGGCTCCGCCGTCGCCGCGCTCCGCCTCGGGCAGGCCGGCGTCCGCACCGTCGTCCTCGAAATGGGACGGCTGTGGGACACCCCCGGCCCCGACGGCAAGGTCTTCCCGTCCACCAGCGCCCCCGACCAGCGCTCCATGTGGTACCGCACCCGCACCGAGGCCCCCCTCGCCACCTTCCTCTGGCTGGACGTCGTCAACCGCGACATCAGCCCCTACCCCGGCGTCCTCGACCGCGTGAACTACGGCGACATGTCCGTCTACGTCGGCCGCGGCGTCGGCGGCGGATCCCTCGTCAACGGCGGCATGGCCCCCACGCCCCGCCGCTCCTACTTCTCCGAGGTGCTGCCCCAGGTCGACGCCGACGAGATGTACGGCACCTACTACCCCCGCGCCCGCGCCATGCTCGGCGTCAACAGCATCGACCCCGACTGGTTCGAGTCCACCGAGTGGTACCGCTTCGCCCGGATCTCCCGCAAACACGCCCAGAACACCGGCCTGAAGACCACCTTCGTGCCCAACGTCTACGACTTCGGCTACATGCGGCGCGAAGCCGCCGGGACGGCCACGAAGTCCGCGCTCGCCGGCGAGGTCATCTACGGCAACAACCACGGCAAGAAGAGCGTCGACAAGACCTACCTCGCGGCCGCCCTCGGCACCGGCAACGTCACCATCGAGACCATGCAGCGCGTCGTCGGCGTCCGCCAGGACCCGGCCGGCGGCTACGTCCTCACCGTCCGGACCAGCGACGTCACCGGCAAGGTCACCCAGGTCCGCGAACTCGGCTGCGCCCGGCTCTTCCTCGGCGCCGGCAGCCTCGGCACCACCGAGATCCTGCTGCGCGCCCGCGAGACCGGCACCCTGCCCGCCCTGAGCGACCGGGTCGGACAGAACTGGGGCACCAACGGCAACGTCATGACCGCCCGCGCCAACCACCTCTGGGACACCGTCGGCGCCAACCAGGCCACCATGCCCGCCCTCGGCATCGACGACTGGGACAACGCGGCCAACCCGGTCTTCGCGGAGATCGCCCCGCTCCCCATGGGCATCGAGCACTGGATCTCGATGTACCTGGCGATCACCAAGAACCCGGAACGCGGCCACTTCACCTACGACGCCGCCACCGACTCGGCGCGGCTGCGGTGGACCCGCGACCAGAACGCCCCCTCGGTGGCCGCGGCCAAGAACCTCTTCGACCGCGTCAACCTCAGGAACTTCACCATGTACCGCTACGACCTCTTCGGCGAGAACAAGGCCTTCGCCGACACCTTCACCTACCACCCGCTCGGCGGCTGCGTCCTCGGCGAGGCGACCGACACCTACGGCCGGGTCAAGGGCTACCAGGGGCTCTACGTCACCGACGGCTCGCTCGTCCCCGGCTCGCTCGGCGTGAACCCGTTCGTGACGATCACGGCCCTCGCCGAGCGGAACATGGAGCGGATCCTGGCCGAGGACCCGCACTGACCGGGGTCAGGACCGGTACAGGGCCTCGATCTCGTCCGCGAAGTCCTTCGCCACCACATTGCGCTTGAGCTTCAGCGACGGCGTGATGTGGCCCGACTCCTCCGTGAACTGCGAGGGCAGGATACGGAACTTCCGCACCGACTCCGCCTTGGAGACCGCCGCGTTGCCGTCGTCCACGGCCTTCTGGACGGCGGCCATCAGGTCCGCGTCCTCGCGCAGGTCCGCCGCCGTGGCGCCGGCCGGCTTGCCGTTCTCCGCGGCCCACCGGCCGAGGAACTCCTCGTCGATGGTGACCAGCGCCGCCACGAACGGCTTGCCGTCGCCGACCACCATGCACTCGGCGACCAGCGCGTGGGCCCGGATCCGGTCCTCGATCACGGCGGGGGCGACGTTCTTGCCGCCCGCCGTGACGATGAGCTCCTTCTTCCGGCCGGTGATCCTCAGGTAGCCGTCCTCGTCGAGGGTGCCGACGTCACCGGTGTGGAACCAGCCGTCGGACATCGCCTCGGCGGTGGCCGCCTCGTTCTTCCAGTACTCCTTGAAGACGTGCTCGCCGTGCACCAGCACCTCGCCGTCGTCGGCGATGCGCAGCACCGAGCCCGGCAGCGGCTGGCCGACCGTGCCGATCTTCTGCTTGTCCCAGGGGAGGAACGCCGTGGCCGCGCAGGTCTCCGTCAGGCCGTAGCCCTCCAGCACCGTGAAGCCGATGCCGCGGAAGAAGTGGCCGAGGCGCTCACCCAGCGGGGCGCCGCCGGAGATCGCGTACTCGCCGCGGCCGCCGAGGACGGCGTGCAGCTTGCTGTAGACCAGCTTGGAGAAGATCTTGTGCTTGAGCTTCAGGCCGAAGGACGGGCCCGAGGGCAGGTCCAGGGCCCGGCTGTAGGCGATGGCCGTCTCGGCGGCGGCGTCGAAGATCTTGCCCTTGCCATCGGCCTGGGCCTTGGCGCGCGCCGAGTTGTAGACCTTCTCGAAGACGCGCGGCACGCCGAGGATCAGCGTGGGCCGGAAGGACTGGAGCTCTTCGGTGAGGTTCTTGATGTCCGGTACGCAGCCCAGCCGGATCGGCGCCAGGACCGCCGCCACCTCCACCAGGCGGCCGAAGACGTGCGCGGCCGGCAGGAACAGCAGCACCGAGCACTCGCCGGTACGGAACAGCGGCTTCAGCCGCTCGACGACGTTGCCGCACTCGGCGAAGAAGTTGCGGTGGGTCAGCACGCAGCCCTTGGGGCGGCCGGTGGTGCCCGAGGTGTAGACGATGGTGGCCGGGTCGTCGGCGTTGGCCAGCGAGCTGCGGGCGTCCACGTCCGCGTCCGGGACGCCGGCCCCGGCCGCCTTCAGCGCGCCGAAGGCGTCCTGCTCGATCTCCCAGACCTCGCGCAGCTCCGGCAGCCGGTCGCGCAGGGCCGCCACGTTCGCGCTGTGCCCCGGGCTCTCCACGATGGCCGCGACGGCGCCGGAGTCCCCGAGGATCCACTGGATCTGCTCCGGGGAGCTGGTCTCGTACACGGGCACGGTGACCGCGCCCGCGCTCCAGATCGCGAAGTCGAACAGGACCCACTCGTAGCGGGTGCGGGAGATCAGCGCCACCCGGTCGCCGGGCCGGATGCCGGACGCGATCAGACCCTTGGCGGCGGCCCGGACCTCCGCGAGGAACTCCGTCGCGGTCACGTCGCGCCACTGCCCGTCGACCTTGCGGCTCATGACGGCGGTGTCTGGGTGCTGGGCGGCGTTGCGGCGGATGAGATCCGTCAGGTTCCCGTCCGACGGGACCTCGTACAGGGCCGGAAGGCTGAACTCGCGCAAGACTGCTGCTCCTCTGGGCGCCATCGCCACCGTGTGGACCGACCGGACGTTACCCACCGGTAGTGGGTTCCCGATAGAGGGAACCGGCCAGATGTTCCGTGCGTCACATTCTGGACTTCGCCGTGCATCGCAAACGTCGCCACAGCGCTGCCGACAGTAGTCGACCGGCTCCAGGACTCGGAAGTAACCGCAGGTCCGGCCGCCTGCGAGCCCCCCTCTACCCGGCGGGCGGCGGCACCCCTAGGGTGGCGGCATGGGTGCCAGCAAGAGGCGTACACGGGTCCACGTCGTCAGCGACGTCCACGGCAACACCGAGGCCCTCGCACGGGCCGGCGACGGCGCCGACGCCCTCGTCTGCCTCGGTGACCTGGTCCTCTTCCTGGACTACGCCGACCACTCCCGCGGCATCTTCCCCGACCTCTTCGGGGTCGAGAACGCCCACCGCATCGTCGAGCTGCGCACGGCGCGCCGCTTCGCCGAAGCGCGCGAATTCGGCCGCCGGCTGTGGGACGGGCTGGACAGGGACCGGATGATCGAGGACGCCGTCCGGCGCCAGTACGCGCAGATGTTCGCGGCCTTCCCCACCCCGACGTACGCCACCTACGGCAATGTCGACGTCCCCGGCCTGTGGCACGAGTACGCCGGACCGGGCACCACCGTCCTCGACGGGCAGCGCGTGGAGATCGGCGGCCGCGTCTTCGGCTTCGTCGGCGGCGGCCTCCCGTCCCCGATGCGCACCCCCTACGAGGTGGACGAGGACGAATACGCGGCGAAGGTCGAGGCCCTCGGCGAAGTCGACGTCCTCTGCTCCCACATCCCGCCGGAGGTCCCCGAGCTCTGCTACGACACGGTCGCGCGCCGCTTCGAGCGCGGCAGCGGAGCCCTGCTGGCGGCGATCCGCCGCACCCGGCCGCGCTACGCCCTCTTCGGCCACGTCCACCAGCCGCTGGCACGGCGGATGCGGATCGGCGCCACGGAGTGCGTGAACGTGGGCCACTTCGCGGCGACGGGGACGCCCTGGGCCCTGGAGTGGTGACCACACGCCTCCACGCCGGGGCCCCGCAGTATCCGCACCCCCACGCGCGGTAGCCTTCACGCGGCGGCGGGAGGCCCCCGCACCCTTGCCGAACACTCTCCCCCGGAGGAGCGACCGCGATGGCGGAACACACCAGCTCTAGCATCACGATCGAGGCCTCGCCGGCCGCGGTCATGGCCGTCATCGCCGACTTCGCCCGCTACCCCGAGTGGACCGGCGAGGTGAAGGAGGCCGAGGTGCTGTCCACCGACGCCGAGGGCCGCGCCGAGAAGGTACGGCTGCTGCTCGACGCCGGCGCGATCAAGGACGACCACACGCTGTCCTACAGCTGGAAGGGCCAGGACGAGGTCTCCTGGACCCTCCACAAGTCCCAGATGCTGCGCCAGCTGGACGGCTCCTACCGCCTCGCCCCGCTGGACGGCGGGCGCCGCACGGAGGTCACCTACCAGCTGACCGTCGACGTCAAGATCCCGATGCTCGGCATGATCAAGCGCAAGGCGGAGAAGGTCATCATCGACCGCGCCCTGGCCGGCCTGAAGAAGCGCGTGGAGTCGACGGCCTGACCTCCCCGCCGGCGTTCGAGGCGCCGGGGTCTGGGGGCGGAGCCCCCAGGGAACGGTGGAAGGGCGGGTAGGGGACTCCGCCCCGCGCAGCGGCCCGCGCGCCCACCGGCCCGGGGCCCCGGCGAGGCCACCGCAAGGCGGCGACCCCGGGCCCGGGGCCGCCGCGGCGCGGCGTAGCGTGCGGGGGAGGACGATCTACCACCCGGAGCACCGCATGCCGCACACCCTGCTCGTCACCGGCCCCGGCGGCGCCGGCCGCACCACCGTCGCCGCCGCCACCGCGCTCGCCGCGGCCCGCGCCGGGCAGCGCGTGCTCCTGCTGTGCGCCGACGACCCCTGGGCCGGCGCCCCCACCCCCGCCCCCGAACGGCTCCGCCTCGCCCGCATCGACTCCGGCGAGGAGTTCCGCACCGAGCTCGCCGCCCTCCAGGAACGCGGCGCCACCCTCCTCGGCATGCTCGGCGGCAGCCCCCTCGGCGCCGAGGAACTCACCGAGCTCCCCGGCGCAGAACCGTTCGCCCTCCTGCGCGGCCTGCGCCGCGCCGCCGCCGCGCCCGGCACCGACCTCGTCGTCGTCGACATGCCCCCGCTGCACCACACCCTGACCACCCTCGCCCTCCCCGCCCAGCTGCGCCGCCACCTCGCCCGCCTGCTGCCCGCCGAACGCCAGGCGGCCCGCGCCCTGCGCCCCGTACTGGCCCAGCTCGCCGGGGTCCCCATGCCCGCCCAGTGGCTCTACGAGACCGCCGCCCGCTGGGACCAGGAGCTCGCCGCCGTCCAGGCCGTCGTCGAGGCACCCACCACCCGCGTCCGCCTCGTCGCCGAGCCCGGACCCGCCGCCGACGCCGCCCTGCGCACCGGCCTGCTCGGCCTCGCCCTGTACGAGCTGCCCGTCCAGGACCTGGTGGCCAACCGGCTCGTCCCGCGGCACTCCGCCGACCCCTGGCTGGCCGGGCTCGCCGCCCGGCAGGCCGAGCACCTGACCCGGTGGGAGCGGGACCTCGCCGTCGTCCCCCTGGCCCACCTCGGCCGGGACCCCGAGGGCCCCGACGAGCTCGCCACCGCCGACGGCATCGCCCCCGCCCCCACCCCGGCCGCCGCCGCCCGCCCCGGCTGGCCCGTCGAGGACCGGCTCGCCGAGGACGGGGTGCTCGTCTGGGCCGTTCCCCTGCCCGGCGCCCGCAAGAGCGAGCTCGACCTGATCCGGCGCGGCGACGAGCTGCTCCTCGCGGTGGGCCCCTACCGCAGGACCGTTTCCCTCCCCTCCGCCCTGCGCCGCTGCACCGTCTCCGGCGCCGCCCTCACCGACGGGGTGCTCCGCGTCCGCTTCACCCCCGACCCGCAGCTGTGGCCCCGCTCGCGCTGAGACGCGTACGCGGGCACGCACCCCCGTTCGGGTACCGTCGGAAGTAGCCCCTACCGCAGCCGCCGCAGGAGAGTCCGCCATGAGCGAGGCCACCGACCGCCCCACCGACGACGACGCCTGGGCGAAGGCCTGCGCCGAGGACCTCGCCGCCGAACGGGAGCGCCGCCGGGCCGAGCGCGAGCGGGACACCGGGACGGGCGCGGCCACCGGCACCGCCGCCGAGGAACTGTTCAAGCTCTTCGGAGCCGTCGCCGACAAGGTCTCCGCCCTCAACAACCCGGAACTCGCCGCGGCCGCCCAAGGCGCCGTACGCCAGTTCGTCAACCAGGCCAAGAGCGCCGCCAAGCCCGTCATCGAGCGCAATCCCGAGGTCTTCGGCCACCTCGCGGCCGCCGGATCGGAACTGCTCGCCGCCTACCGCTCGGCCGTCGAAAGCCACGAACGCCGCTGGGTCCACGACGAGCCCCCCGCCCCCCGCAAGCCCGCCGACGGCGACGACGGCGGACCCGACGAGGGCCCGGCCCAGCGGATCGATCTCGACTGAGACTCCGCCGGGCTCGGGTACGGTTGGCCGTGGCGGGGCTTGACCGGAAACCGAGGGACTAATGGGACTCACCATCGGCGTCGACATCGGCGGCACGAAGATCGCGGCCGGCGTGGTCGACGAAGAGGGCACCATCCTAGAGACGTACAAGGTGCCCACCCCGCCGACCGCGGACGGTGTGACGGAGGCCATCTGCGCCGCCGTCTCCGAGGTCAGCAGCAACCACACCATCGAGGCCGTCGGCATCGGCGCCGCCGGATACGTGGACGACAAGCGCGCGACCGTGCTCTTCGCCCCGAACATCAACTGGCGCCACGAACCGCTCAAGGACAAGGTCGAGCAGCGCATCGGCCTCCCCGTCGTCGTCGAGAACGACGCTAACTGCGCCGCCTGGGGCGAATACCGCTTCGGCGCCGGCCAGGGCCACGAGGACGTCATCTGCATCACCCTCGGCACGGGCCTCGGCGGCGGCATCATCATGGGCAACAAGCTGCGCCGCGGCCGCTTCGGCGTCGCCGCCGAGTTCGGGCACATCCGCGTCGTCCCCGACGGCCTGCTGTGCGGCTGCGGCAGCCAGGGCTGCTGGGAGCAGTACGCCTCCGGCCGCGCCCTCGTCCGCTACGCCAAGCAGCGCGCCAACGCCACCCCCGAGAACGCCACGGTCCTGCTGGGCCTCGGCGACGGCACCCCCGACGGCATCGAGGGCAGGCACATCAGCCAGGCCGCCCGCCAGGGCGACCCCGTCGCCGTCGACTCCTTCCGCGAACTGGCCCGCTGGGCCGGCGCCGGCCTCGCCGACCTCGCCTCCCTCTTCGACCCGTCGGCGTTCATCGTCGGCGGCGGCGTCTCCGACGAGGGGGACCTCGTCCTCGACCCGATCCGCAAGTCCTTCAAGCGCTGGCTCATCGGCGGAGCCTGGCGCCCGCACGCCCAGGTGCTCGCCGCACAGCTCGGCGGCAAGGCCGGCCTGGTCGGCGCCGCGGACCTGGCCCGCCAGGGCTGAGCCCCGCTCGGACACCTCCGGAGCCGCCCGCCGCGCCCCCTGTGGGAGCGGCGGGCGGCTGCGTATCTTGCGGACATGGTGCCCGACACGTTGCCCCTGCCCCAGCCGCTGCCCGACGCCGTCCCCGACGCCCTGCCCGCCTCCCTCACCGAACCGGACGGCTCCGCCGTCATCCGCGTCCTCAGCTACAACGTGCGCTCGCTGCGCGACGACGAGGAAGCGCTGGCCCGGGTGATCCGCGCCTGCGCCCCGGACCTGGTCCTCGTCCAGGAGGCCCCGCGCTTCTTCCGCTGGCGCAAACACGCCGCCCGGCTGGCCGCCAAGACCGACCTGGTGGTCCTGGGCGGCGGAGCGACGGCGGCGGGGCCGCTGCTGCTGTGCTCGCTACGGGCCTTCGTGGAGCGCACCGAGGACGTCCTGCTCCCGCTCACCCCCGGACTGCACCGGCGCGGCTTCGCCACCGCCGTGGTCCGCTTCGGCTCGGCGCGGGTCGGGGTGGTCAGCGCCCACCTCTCCCTGGACCCGACCGAACGCGCCGCCCAGGCCGAGCTCCTCCTGGACCGGGTCGCGTCCCTGGACGCCCCGCACGTGATCGCCGCCGCCGACGTCAACGAAACCCCGGGCGGCCCCGCCTTCACCCGCCTGTCGGACACCCTCCAGGACTGCTGGACGACCGCCCCGTGGGGCGGCGCCCACACCTTCCCCTCCGCCGCCCCGACCCGCCGCATCGACGCGGTGTTCGCGACCCCGGGCGTGGAGGTCCTCGCCTGCGGCGTCCCGACGGGCCTCCCGGCCCCCGACCTCCGCACGGCAACGGACCACCTCCCGGTCCTGGCGGCGCTCCGCCTGGGGGCGGCCGGCTGACGCCCGGCCACGGCTCTCACGGCGCGGGCCCGCCATCGCCCCCGCGAGGGGTGGGGGCGGGCCGGTGGCTGCCCACCCCCCTCCCCGGGTGCGGCTGGGTGGGCGGCCGGCGGCACCCCGCTGGGCGGAGCAGGGCAGCAGACCCGGGTCGGGGCGGGCGGGGTCCCGGCGGGGCGGTCTCAGGGAGGGGTTGGGGCTTTCCCGTCAGTCTCATCGTCCTTCCGTGTCGGGCCGGCCTGTCAAGGGCGCTCCCTTCGGTCGCGTCGCTTCGCGATGGCCTTCGGCCACCCTTGACAGACCGTCCCGCCACGGAAAAACGAAGACTGCCGGGAAACCCCCAAAGAAACGGGACGGATGTACATAGGACATCCGGCCGGATCAGGGAGCAGGCGGGGTGGTCGGGGGCCGGCAGACATCCCATTCGGCCCCGACAGTCGCATTCGGGGACGACCTACGCGTCAGATCGCTACGCGCTTCTCCCGGCTTAGCGTCTGGCGTCCGTCTGGGGTCGCTGCCTGCACCCAAGGACGATCAGGACGACATCCGGGGCTGCCCTGCGCGTCAGATCGCTACGCGCTCCTCTTGTCTCGGCGTCCAGGGGTGGTCGTGGGCTGGGATGCCCTGCCACTTGTCGTCTGGTGCGGTCAGAGAGCCAAGACGGCCGCCGGACGCTGAGATGAGCGAAGCGCGTAGCGATTTGGGGCGCCGGAGGGCCCGGATGTCGTCCTGATCGTCCTTTGGTGCGGGTATCAGCCCCAGACGGCCGCCGGACGCTGGGACATGAGGAGCGCGTAGCGATTTGGGGCGCCCACCGGCCCCGGATGACGACTCCGTCGTCCCCGGGCGACGGCAGCGACCCCAGACGGGCGGCGGACGCTAGGCCGGGAGGAGCGCGTAGCGATCTGACGCGTAGGTCGTCCCCGATTGCGCTTGCGACGGGGCCGGATGCCCGGTCTGCCGGCCCCCGACGACCTCGCCTGCTCCCTGACACGGCCGCATCTGCCATGAACATCCGTCCCGTTTCTTTGGGGGTTTCCCGGCAGTCTTCGTTTTTCCGTGGCGGGACGGTCTGTCAAGGGTGGCCGAAGGCCATCGCGTAGCGACGCGACGAAGGAGCGCCCTTGACAGGCCGGCCCGACACGGAAGGACGATGAGACTGACGGGAAAGCCCCAGCCCATCTCTGAGACCGCTCAAGGGGACCCCGCCCACCCCCGGCCCCGCCCCGCCGTCCAGCGCCGTCCCGGGCAGGCCCCGCCGTCCTCGACGGCGCCCGCTACACCACCGCCCCGCGGCCCGGGTCGTCGTCGTCATCGGTGTCGCCCGACATGCGGGCGACCAGGGTGGCGAAGCCGCCCAGGAAGCCGCCGACGCCCAGGGTGGTGAGCCACCAGGTCATGTCCCACTGGAGCAGGACCGCCAGCAGCAGCAGGACCGGGCCGCCGACCACCGCCAGCCAGGCGAACTTCGCCGTCGTGTCCGCCGGCGGGAGTTCCGGGGGCTCCGGGGGGACGAAGTGGCCCTCGTCGGCGGTGTCACCCGACGCGTCCTCGTCCTTCGGCTCGGCCGGGGAGTGGTCGCGGGGGCCGACGCCGACGCCCGGGGCGAAGACCACCGAGCTGCCCAGGGCCGTCGGTGCCGTCGGAGCCGCCGGCGGCGTCGGCGCGGCGGCCGGCGGCTCCGGCTGGACGTCCTCCTCCGGCAGCATCAGGTTCTCGATCGGACGGAACGGACGCGTTCCCGGCGGGTCCGGCGGCTCCTGCCCGTACCCGGCGACGATCGCGGCCCACGCCGCTTCCTCGTCCAGTGGGGGCACACCCCCGGAGGATTCCTCATGCTCAGCCACCGCTGGCCGCCCCCTCCCTGCCGACGCTCTCCGCGAGCCGCCCGACGAACGCATAGCTGTCCGCGAAGATCCGCTCCGCGTCATGGTCCAACGTCGCGACGTGGTAACTCTGTTCCAGCAGGGTCTCGGTGACGTCCGTCGACGAGATCCGCGCCAGGATCCGCTCCGAGTCCACCGGCGGGACCACGTGGTCCTGGGGGCTGTGGAGCAGCAGCACCGGCTGCGTGACCTGCGGCAGCTCGGTGTCCACCAGCTGGAAGAACTTGCGCAGCGAGTGCGCCGCCTTCGTCGGGACCCGGTCGTAGCCGACCTCCGCCGAGCCCGGCTTGGCGATGTCGCTGGCGATCCCCGCCGTCGACCGGATGAAGTGCTTGGCCACCGGAAGGGCGACGGCCAGCGGGTCGTGGACCTTGTTGGCCGGGTTGACGAGGACGAGGCCGCTGATCGCGTCCCCGTGCTTGGCGGCCAGCCGCAGGGTCAGCGCGCCGCCCATCGAGAGCCCGAACACGAACACCTGCGAGCAACGCTCCCGCAGCTCCCGCAGCGCCCGGTCCACCTCGGCGTACCAGTCCTGCCAGCCGGTGAGCTGCATGTCCTGCCAGCGCGTGCCGTGCCCCGGGAGCAGCGGCAGCGAGACCGTCAGTCCGCGCTCGGCCAGGTACTCGGCCCAGGGGCGCAGCGACTGCGGGGAACCGGTGAAGCCGTGGCAGAGGAGCACGCCCACCTCTCCGCCCTCGTGGCGGAACGGCTCTGCTCCAGGGAGGACGGGCACCACAGTCTCCTTGATGGGTGAGGACGATGACGTAACGACTCGACGATGACCATGACGCGTGCGGGGTACGGGTACGTACGGGTGCGTCGCGCTGTGTGACTTCACCGTACGCGACCGGGATGACACCGACCAGGGTCGTCGGGGGCTCTCGGCGGAGCCAGGGGTTATGGTCTGATCGACAGACACAGGAAGGCTTTCGAGTTGATCTACGGCGCAATGAAGTTCTCCATCGGCGGTTCGCTGAAGCTCGCCTTCAGGCCGTGGGTGGAGGGCCTCGAAAACATTCCCGCCGAGGGGCCGGCGATCCTCGCGAGCAATCACCTGTCCTTCTCCGACTCCTTCTTCCTGCCGGCCGTGCTGGACCGGAAGGTGACCTTCATCGCGAAGGCGGAGTACTTCACCTCCCCCGGGGTCAAGGGCAAGCTGACCGCGGCCTTCTTCAAGGGCGTCGGCCAGCTCCCCGTGGACCGCTCCGGCGCGCGCGGCGCGGGTGAGGCGGCCATCAAGAGCGGCATCGAGGTCATCGAGCGCGGCGAGCTGTTCGGTATCTACCCCGAGGGGACCCGTTCACCCGACGGCCGCCTCTACCGGGGCAAGCCCGGCGGTCTGGCCCGGGTGGCCCTGGCCACCGGCGCTCCCGTGATCCCGGTGGCGATGATCGACACCGAGAAGATCCAGCCGCCCGGCAAGGTGGTCCCGAAGCTGATGCGCCCGGGCATCCGGATCGGCAAGCCGCTGGACTTCAGCCGCTACCAGGGCATGGACGGGGACCGCTTCATCCTCCGCTCGGTGACCGACGAGGTCATGTACGAGATCATGAAGCTCTCCGGCCAGGAGTACGTCGACATCTACGCGACCGCCGCCAAGCGGCAGATCGCGGACGCGGAGAAGGCCGCCAAGGACGCCGCCAAGGCGGACAAGGGCGACAGGGCCGACAAGGCCGACAAGGGCTCGGAGTAGTTCCCGCGGGCGGCCGTTGCCGCCGTCCGCGCGGCGGGGGTGGGGGAGATGGCGCCGAAGCGCGAGCGCGTCGTACGGATGTCGGTCGAGCAGCCGCTGTGGCGGGCGCTGACCGCGTACCGGCTGCTCACCATGGTCTACGCGGTCCTGCTGTTCGCCTTCGCGTACAAGGACTTCGTCCGCCCCTGGGTGGCGGTCGGCTACCTCGCCGTCCTCGCCGTCTGGACGCCGGCCACCCTGCGCCGGGTGGCCGGGGCGGTGCGCTGCACCCGGGGGTTCCTCGCCGCCGACCTCACGGTCGCCCTCGTGGGGATCGCCCTGACCCCGCTCGCCGACACCCACGCCCGCATCCAGGCGGGCGGCCCCACCCTCCCCAGCATCTGGACGGCCGGCTCGGTCCTCGCCTTCGCCCTCAAGGGCGGGTGGCGCTGGGCCGGCATCGCCTCCACCTTCGTGGCCGTCGCCAACATCGCCATCCACGGCGGCGACCCCACCCGAGACACCCTGCACAACGTCCTGCTGGTCTGGGTCGCCTCCATAGCCCTCGGCTACGTCGTCGAGGTCGCCCGGGCCAGTGAGGCGACCCTCGCCCGCGCCCTGGAGATCGAGGCCGCCACCCGTGAGCGGGAACGCCTCGCCCGTGACATCCACGACGGGGTCCTCCAGGTCCTCGCCATGGTCCAGCGGCGGGGCACCGAGCTGGGCGGCGAGGCGGCCGAGCTCGGCCGGATGGCCGGGGAGCAGGAGGTGGCGCTGCGCACGCTGGTCTCCAGCGGGCTGGTCCGCCCCTCCCGGGTCTCGCGCGACGAGTCGCTCGGCGCGCTGGTGGACACGTACGAGGTGGACGAGCCGGGCGCCGACGAGGGCGAGGTGGACCTGCGCTCCCTGCTGGCCCCGCACGCCGGCTCCCGGGTGAGCTTCGCGGAACCGGGCGCCCCGGTGCCGCTGCCGGTGCCCGCGGCGCGGGAGCTGGCCGCGGCCGTGGGCGCCGCCCTGGACAACGTGCGCAAGCACGCCGGGGAGGGGGCCGGCGCCTGGATCCTGGTCGAGGACTGGGGCGACGAGGTGATCGTGACCGTACGGGACGACGGCCCGGGCATCCCGGCCGGCCGGCTCGACCAGGCGGAGGGCGAGGGGCGGATGGGCGTGGCCCTGTCCATCCGGGGCCGGCTGCGCGACCTCGGCGGCAGCGCCGAGCTGGTGTCCGTCCCCGGGCAGGGCACCGAAGTGGAACTGAAAGTACCGAGGGGGAGGACCCAGTGAACGACAGCGAGAGCGGCGCCGGGAACGGAGCCGGCGGCAGCGGCGTCGCCGAGGGCGGGCTCGGCGGCATCAGGGTGATGGTCGTCGACGACCACCCCATGTGGCGGGACGCGGTGGCCCGCGACCTGTCCGCCGCGGGGTTCGACGTCGTCGCGACCGCCGGGGACGGCCCGGAGGCGGTGCGCCGTGCCCGCGCCGTCGCCCCCGGGGTGCTGGTCCTGGACCTCAACCTGCCCGGTATGCCCGGCGTCCAGGTCTGCAAGGAGCTGGTCGGCACCGACCCCGCGCTGCGCGTGCTGGTCCTGTCGGCGAGCGGGGAGCACGCGGACGTGCTGGAGGCGGTGAAGTCCGGGGCGACCGGCTACCTGATGAAGTCCGCCGGGGCCCAGGAGCTGATCGACGCGGTCCGCCGCACCGCCGTGGGCGACCCGGTGTTCACCCCGGGCCTGGCCGGGCTGGTCCTCGGCGAGTACCGGCGCCTGGCCACCGACCCGGCGCCGGCCGCCGCCGACGAGCCGAAGGCCCCGCAGCTGACCGACCGGGAGACGGAGGTGCTGCGGCTGGTGGCCAAGGGGCTGTCGTACAAGCAGATCGCGGAGCGGCTGGTGATCTCCCACCGCACGGTGCAGAACCACGTCCAGAACACCCTGGGCAAGCTCCAGCTGCACAACCGGGTGGAACTCGTCCGGTACGCGATAGAACGCGGGCTCGACGACGCGTAAGGGGGACGCGCAAGGCCGCACCGGTCGTACTTACTTCCCCTTACGAGTGAACACGCGTACGCAACGCCCCGTAATTCCACCGGAATTACCCCCTCCAGAGCCCTCGCTGTGACCTGCGTCACCACTAGCGTGACCGTCATGGCGAAGGGAGATTCCATGAAGGTCGGAGTGCTCACGGGCGGCGGCGACTGCCCCGGGCTCAACGCGGTGATCAGGGGCGTCGTCCGCAAGGGCGTCCAGGAGTACGGATACGGGTTCGTCGGCTTCAAGGACGGCTGGCGCGGACCGGTCGAGGGCGACACCGTCCCGCTGGACATCCCCGCCGTCCGCGGGATCCTGCCCCGCGGCGGCACCATCCTCGGCTCCTCGCGCACCAACCCGTTCAAGACGGACAACGGCGTCCGCTCCATCAAGGAGAACCTCGCAAAGGCCGAGGTCGACGCGCTCATCGCGATCGGCGGCGAGGACACCCTGGGCGTGGCCGCCCGGCTGTACGAGGAGTACGGCATCCCCTGCGTGGGCGTGCCCAAGACCATCGACAACGACCTGTCGGCCACCGACTACACCTTCGGCTTCGACACGGCCGTCGGCATCGCCACCGAGGCCATCGACCGGCTGCACACCACCGCCGAGTCCCACATGCGGGTGCTGGTCTGCGAGGTGATGGGCCGGCACGCCGGCTGGATCGCCCTGCACTCGGGGCTGGCGGGCGGGGCGAACGTCATCCTCATCCCCGAGCAGCGCTTCGACGTGGACCAGGTCTGCGCCTGGGTGACCTCCCGCTTCACGGCGAGCTACGCGCCGATCGTGGTGGTGGCCGAGGGGGCCATGCCCAAGGACGGCGACCTGGTGCTCAAGGACGCCGTCTCCCGGGACTCCTTCGGACACGTCCGGCTGTCGGGCGTGGGCGAGTGGCTGGCCAAGGAGATCGAGGCGCGGACCGGCAAGGAGGCCCGTACGACGGTCCTCGGGCACATCCAGCGCGGCGGCACCCCGAGCGCCTTCGACCGCTGGCTGGCCACCCGCTTCGGGCTGCACGCGATCGACGCGGTGCGCGACGGGGACTTCGGGAAGATGGTCGCGCTCAAGGGGACGGACATCGTCCGCGTCCCGATCGCCGAGGCGACCGCCAAGCTGAAGACGGTGGACCCCAAGCTGTACGAGGAGGCCGGGGTCTTCTTCGGCTGAGCCGCCGCCCCTGCGGGGGGCCGGACCACGGGCCGCATCGCGTGAAAGCGAGGGAACGGCCCGTGGTCCGGCCCCGGCGCGGCGGGTGACCGGCCCCGCAGGGCTACGCCCGACGCCCCGCCGGGGTCAGGGAGTGGAGCAGGTCGCGGACCAGGCGCGCGCCGCGCAGGGTGAGGACCGACTCCGGGTGGAACTGGACGCCCGCGAAACCGCGCGCCCCGCAGCGCAGGGCGTGGACCTCGTCCGTGACGGGGTCCCGGGAGACCTCGACCCCGTGCGCCGCCAGCTCCGCTTCGGCCTCCGCGTCACAGGCGGCGGTGTACGTGTTGTAGAAGCCGACCACCTCCGGCCGCCCGAAGAGGTCGATCCGCACCTGCGCCCCCTGCGCCGGCTCCACCTTGCGGACGAGGGGCAGGCCGATCTCCGCCGCCAGCAGCTCGTGCCCCAGGCAGACCCCGAGCAGCCCGCCCCGATGCGAGGCGAGCAGCTCGCCCGCCAGCCCGCGCAGCATCCGCATCTTGGGGTCCGCCCCGTCGGCCGGGTCGCCCGGGCCCGGGCCCAGGACGACCGGGCCGTCCCAGGCCAGCGCCGTCTCGCGCAGCCCCGGCGCGTCGTAGCGGCGGACCGTCACCGCCAGGCCCGCCGCCCGCAGCACGTGCGCCAGCATCGCCGTGAACGTGTCCTCGCCGTCCACCACCAGTGCGTGCCCGGCCACCGCGGGCAGCCGCTCCTGCATCCGCAGCCAGAACGGCGCCAGGTCCGCCCGCCGCGAGGCCAGCGCCGCCTGCACCCGGGGGTCGTCCGCCAGCCGTGCGCCGCCGGCGCGGGCCGGCCGGGGCGCGGCCTCCCGTACGCCCAGGGCGGCCAGGACCCCGGCGGCCTTGGCGTGGGTCTCCGCGACCTCCCCCTGCGGGTCGGAGTGGCGGACCAGGGTGGCCCCGACCGGCACCCGCAGCGTCCCGTCCGGGGCGATGTCGGCGGTGCGGATCAGGATCGGGGAGTCCAGGGTCTGCGCGCCCGAGGAGTCCAGGCCGAGCAGGGCCAGCGCGCCGGCGTAGTAGCCGCGGCCCCCGTGCTCGTACCGCTCGATCACACGGCAGGCGTTCTGCACCGGCGAGCCGGTGACCGTCGCCGCGAACATGGTCTCCCGCAGCACCTCCCGCACGTCCAGGGAGGAGCGGCCCCGCAGCTCGTACTCGGTGTGCGCGAGGTGCGCCATCTCCTTCAGCCGCGGGCCGACGACGGTGCCGCCCATGTCGCCGACCGTGCACATCATCTTGAGTTCCTCGTCGACCACCATCGACAGCTCCTCGGTCTCCTTGCGGTCGCCGAGGAAGGCGAGGAGCGACTCGGCGGTCGGGCCGCCCGCCGGGTAGCGGTAGGTGCCGCTGATGGGGTTCATCACGACCGTGCCGCCCGTCATGCGGACGTGGACCTCGGGGCTGGCCCCGACCAGGGTCCGGTCGGGGGTGTGGACCACGTACGTCCAGTACGCGCCCCGCTCGCCCTCCAGCAGCCGCCGGAACAGGGCGAGGGCGTCGGCCCGGCCGAACCCGTGGATCCGGCCCCCGTACGTCCGCCGGATCACGAAGTTCGCGCCCTCGCCCCGGCCGATCTCGTCGCGGATCACCCGCTCGACGGTGGCGGCGTACTCCTCGTCGCCGACGTCGAAGTCGCCGCCCTCGACCCGTACGCCGTGGTCCGGGAGCGCGGCGAGGGCCTCGGCGAGCGGGATCTCGTACGCCTCCTCGGCGGCGAGCACGCTCAGCGGCGTGCCGTCGTCCCGCACGTCGAAGCCGCGCTCGCGGATCTGCCGGAAGGGGACCAGGGCGAGGGTGGGCAGCGCGCGGACCGGCAGGTCGGCGAGGAGTCCGGCCTGGTGGACGGGGCCGAGGAGCACCTCGACGGTGTCGTGGTCCCGGCCGGGGGTGCGCCGGCGCAGCAGGGCGAAGGGCGGGGCGGTGTCGTCGAGGAGCCGGGAGAGGGAGAAGCCGGACGGGGCGGCGTCGGACGGGGAGACGACGGAGGGGGAGACGACGGACGGGGCGGCGTCGGACTGGTGCATGGGGCGGGCGTCCTTCCGGTGGGGTGTCGGGAGGAGGGACGGCCGGTACCTGCGGGTGCACGCAGAAGGCCGCCCCTCGGGGCGGCCTTCGTTTCGCTCGTGTCAGTGGGTACGCACGAGGGGCGGGCCGCCGGGAGCGGACCACCACCAGGTCTGGCTGGAGAGCGCGTACATGGGAGGCACCCTAGCCCACCGGGCCCCCGTACCGCCGCATCCCGGCTTTTCCGTCGACTGAACCTTGCATTCCGTTCATCTGGGGCCATGTGGACCTTCGAACGAGATCGTCTCACCTGGTGGGCGTCCGGCCGAACACGGCGTTTGACGCCGTAATGTGTACGGGGTGACCGTGAACGCTGAAACCCACGCCCTCGCCGCCAAGGCGACCTGGCGAGACCTTCCCGCGGCGCAGCAGCCTTCGTACCCCGATGCCGAGGCCCTGCGCGCTGTCGTCGCGGACCTCGAATCGTATCCTCCGCTCGTCTTCGCGGGCGAGTGCGACCAGCTGCGCGCCCGCCTGGGAGCCGTCGCCAAGGGCGAGGCGTTCCTGCTGCAGGGCGGCGACTGCGCGGAGGCCTTCGACGCCGTCTCCGCCGACCACATCCGCGCCAAGCTGAAGACGCTGCTCCAGATGAGCGCCGTCCTGACGTACGCGGCCTCCGTGCCCGTCGTCAAGGTCGGCCGCATCGCGGGCCAGTACTCCAAGCCCCGCTCCAAGGACACCGAGACCCGCGACGGCGTGACCCTGCCGACCTACCGCGGCGACTCGGTCAACGGCTTCGCCTTCACCGAAGAGGCCCGCGTCCCGGACCCGGAGCGCCTCAAGCGCATGTACCACGCGTCGGCCTCCACGCTGAACCTGGTGCGCGCCTTCACCACCGGCGGTTACGCCGACCTGCGCCAGGTGCACGCCTGGAACCAGGACTTCGTGAAGTCCTCCCCGTCCGGGCAGCGCTACGAGCAGCTCGCGCGGGAGATCGACAACGCCCTGAACTTCATGAAGGCCTGCGGCACCGACCCGGCCGAGTTCAAGGCGGTGGAGTTCTACTCCTCGCACGAGGCCCTGCTGCTGGACTACGAGGGCGCCCTCACGCGCACGGACTCCCGTACCGGCAAGCTGTACGACACCTCCGGCCACATGGTCTGGATCGGTGAGCGCACCCGTCAGCTGGACCACGCGCACATCGAGTTCTGTTCGCGGATCGCCAACCCGGTCGGCATCAAGCTCGGCCCGACCACCACGGTCGACGAGGCGCTGACGTACATCGACCGCCTGGACCCCGAGCGCGAGCCGGGCCGGCTGACCTTCGTCGTCCGCATGGGCGCCGACAAGGTCCGCGACAAGCTCCCCGAGCTGGTCGAGAAGGTCACGGCGTCCGGTGCGACCGTCGCCTGGGTCACCGACCCGATGCACGGCAACACCTTCGAGGCGGCCTCCGGCCACAAGACGCGCCGCTTCGACGACGTCCTGGACGAGGTCAAGGGCTTCTTCGAGGTCCACAAGGCGCTGGGCACCCACCCGGGCGGCATCCACGTCGAGCTCACCGGTGACGACGTCACCGAGTGCGTGGGCGGCGGCGACGAGATCTTCGTCGACGACCTGCACCAGCGCTACGAGACGGCCTGCGACCCGCGCCTCAACCGCAGCCAGTCCCTGGACCTGGCGTTCCTGGTGGCGGAGATGTACCGCGACCAGTGAGGTCCTGCGACCTCTGAGTGAGGACGGGGCGCGGATCGATGTGATCCGCGCCCCATCCTCGTCTCCGGGCCTTTTAGGCAACCCTCACTTTGGGTACGGTTAGGTAAGCCTCACCGCACCGGGGATGGCTGCAGGACCATTCCGCTCAGGGAGGTGAACCGCGTGTACGTCTGCTCGTGCTTCGGGATCACCGACCAGCAGGTCAAGGAACACGCGGCCGCCGGGGCCTGCACCCCCCGCCAGATAGCCTCCGCCACCAAGGCGGGCACCGACTGCGGCTCCTGCGTGCGGACCATCCAGGGCCTTCTGGGCCGCGGCGCGTGCCCGCGCCGGGAACTGCTGGAGAAGGGCGACGCGGCGGCCGTCCTCGCCGCCGGCCCGGCTCCGCAGCTGGCCGAAGCCGCCTAGATCCGCCATCCGGCCCCTCAGCTCGGCTGCTCGATCAGCTGCGCGATGTACAGCGCCTCACCGAGGGACTCGATCAGCTCCAGCTGGGTGTCGAGGTAGTCGATGTGGTGCTCCTCGTCCGCCAGGATCTCCTCGAAGAGGCGGGCGGAGGTGACGTCGCCCTTCCCACGCATGACCTCGATCCCGCGCTTGAGGCGGTCGATCGCCTCCACCTCGACCTGCCGGTCGGCCTGGAACATCTCGGTGATCGTCTGCCCGACGCGGACGTGGAAGAGGCGCTGGTAATTGGGCAGACCGTCGAGCATGAGGATGCGCTCGGTGAGTTTGTCCGCGTGCTTCATCTCGTCGATGGACTCTTCACGCGTGTACTTGGCGAGCTTCGTCCATCCCTTGTTGTCCTGGATGCGGTAGTGCAGCCAGTACTGGTTGATGGCCGTGAGCTCGCCGGTCAGCTGCTCGTTCAGGAATTCGAGGACCTCGGGGTCGCCCTGCATCGCAGAGGCTCCTTCCAGGCAATGTCAGCTAGGTGACTGGGCAGTGCGCGCATCTTTGCACCGCCGTAGGGGACCGTCCAGTAAGTGCCTCCTTAGTGGGAGTTACCAGGACTTGCCCGTTTCGGTTCGTACCTGGTCGTGACCACCCCGCCACGTCTGTCACCATGGAGACATGGGTCAGCCGGACAGCCGGGAATTTCCGGGAGCAGAGCAGGTCGAGCTCCCTCCGGGGCAGCGGTTGCAGAGGGGCTGGCCCGTCACCCACTACGGTCCCGTGCCCAAGTTCAAGCCGGACCGCTGGGAGTTCCGCGTCTTCGGTGCGACGGCCGACGGTGAGAAGCGCTGCTGGAGCCACGAGGAGTTCACGGCCCTGCCGTTCAACTCGGTGGTGGCCGACCTCCACTGCGTGACCAAGTTCAGCATGCAGGGCGCCGAGTGGGGCGGGGTGCTGGCCCGGGACGTCCTCGCCCTGGCGCCGCCGGCCCCGCAGGTCACGCACGTGATGGTGTGGGCCGAGTACGGCTTCAGCTCCAATCTGAGACTGGCGGACTTCGCCTCCGACCGGACCGTCTTCGCCACCCACATGGGTGGCGAACCGCTGACGGCCGAACACGGCTTCCCGCTGCGCCTCGTGGTCCCGCACCTGTACGCCTGGAAGGGCCCCAAGTGGGTCCGGGGCATCGAGTACATGACGGCCGACCGCCGCGGCTTCTGGGAGGAGCGCGGCTACCACAACATCGGCGACCCCTGGCGCGAGCAGCGGTACTCGTACCAGGAGGGGCCGGGCGACGGTCCGGAGCTGTGACCGCCGCCTAGTGGTGGTACTGGTGGACGACGGCGTGGCCCTTGCCGCGGCCGATCATCCACTTGTTGACCGGGGTGGTCACGACGAAGGCGAGCGCCAGCGAGATCGCCAGGGCGCTCCAGAACAGGGCCTCGGAGAGGTGGGCGTCCATGGCGCCGGGCCAGACGGCGATGACGCCGTTGTCGATCAGCTCCATGACGGCGATCGACAGGGTGTCCGCGGCGAGCGCCACCCGGACGGCCGAACGGAAGTCCACGCCGGCGGCGAGGATCCCGCGCAGGGTCAGGGCGTAGCCGAAGAAGAACGCGAGGACGATCGCCAGGACCATCGTCGGGAGGTTCCCCCAGCCGAAGGCGGTGCCGACGATCATGCCGAGGACCTCGCCGATGGCGCACCCGGTGAGGCAGTGCAGGGTCGCCTTGGCGGCCATCGCCCAGCCGACGGGGCCGGCGTGGTGGGCGTGGGCGTGGGCGTGGTGGGCGTGGTGGCCCTCGTGGCCGGCGTGCTCCTGGTGGCCCTCGTGCTCGTGGTGCTCGTGGTGCTCGTGGTGCGCGTGCGCCTCTTCCATGACAACCCCCTGAAGGTCTGGCGGAACGCCGGGTGGCGGTCCCGCCGACTGGTGGAACCGTATACCCCCCAGGGGTATTCCCTCAAGGATTTTCGCCGGGGTCAGTGCAGGTCGCGGAGCTCCTTCAGCAGGGCCACGTCCGCCGCGTGCCCCTCCTTGCCGCCCGGAGTCTCGATGATCAGCGGGACGCCGTCCGTCTCCGGGTGCGAGAACAGCTCGGCGAAGGCGTCCCGGCCGATGTGGCCCTGCCCGATGTTGGCGTGCCGGTCCTTGTGCGCGCCCACGCCCTCCTTGGAGTCGTTGGCGTGGATCAGCTTCAGCCGGCCCGCGCCGACCGTGTCCACCAGCAGGTCCAGCGTCTGCTTGGTGCCGCCCGGCTCGGCCAGGTCGTGGCCCGCCGCGAAGATGTGGCAGGTGTCCAGGCAGATGCCGAGCTTCTCGTGGTGGTCGAGGGCCTCGAAGTACGGGCCGAAGTCCCAGGTCCGCGAGCAGAGCGAGGAGCCCTGGCCCGCCGTGGACTCCAGCAGCAGGAACGGGTCGTCCTCGTGCGTCAGCTCGTCCAGCAGCGGCAGCATGTGCTCCCTGACCTGCGCGTACGCCGCCTCGCGCGGGCGGCCCCCGGTCGCCGACCCGGTGTGCACGACCACCCCGAGCGCGCCGATCTCCCGTGCCCGGCGCAGGGAGTGCCGCAGCGACTCCACCGACTTCTCGACGGTGGCCTCGGTGTGGGAGCCGAAGTTGATCAGGTACGGGGCGTGCACGTACGCCGGGACCGACTCCTCGGCGCACCGGGCGCGGAACGACTCGTCCTGCGCCGGGTTCCCGGTCGGGGTGGCCCAGCCGCGCGGGTTGGCGACGAAGACCTGGACGGCCTCGGCACCCATCTCACGGGCGTAGGCCAGGCCCACGGAGGCGAGCCCGCCGGCGACGGGCACGTGCCCGCCCACGGGATTGCGAAGCAACGCTGCTCAGAGCCCCTTGGTCTTGATGGTGATCGTGCTGCCCTCGGGGGCGGTCTGCCCGGCGGGCACCGACTGGGTGTCCACCGTGCTGCTGAAGGAGAGGAAGGGGCGTTCCACCTTCACCTTGAACCCCAGGGCCTCCAGCGTCTTGCGGGCCGTCTCCACCTCCTGGCCTGCCACGTTCGGGACCTGGACCGGACGCGGCCCCTTGGAGAGGGTCAGCGTGACGGTGTCCCCGGCGGCCGCCTGGGTGCCCGCGCCGATCGACTGGTTGGCGACCGTACCGGCGGGGGTGGGGGAGTTGACCTGGTCGGGAGCCGTCTCCACCTTCAGGCCGAGGGCCTCCAGCGCGGCGCGCGCCTGGTCGGCGGGCTGGCCGGTGACGGTGGGGACCTGGACCGGGCGGCCCTTGCTGACCTGGAGGGCGACGGCCGTGTCGGGGGCCCGCTTCTGGCCGCCGGCCGGGTCGGTGGAGATCACCGAGCCCTGGGCCACGTCCTGGCTGAAGGCCTGGTTGACGATCCCGGGCGCCAGCCCGGCCCTGGTCAGCTCGGCCTTGGCCTCCTCCAGCGGACGGCCCTTGAGGTCGGGCACGCTGACCAGCTCGGGGCCGCGGGAGACGGTGAGGGTCACCGCGCCGTTGCCCTTGATCCTCTTGCCGCCGACGGGGTCGGAGTTCATCACCGTCCCGCGGTCGAAGGCCTCGCTGAACTTCCGGTCGACCTTCTTGACGCCGAGCCCGGCGGCGGACAGCTCCGCCCTGGCCTGCTCCTCCGTCTTGCCGAGGAGGTTGGGGACCTTGGTGAACTGCCCGGAGTTGACGTACCAGACGCCGGTGCCGATGCCGAGGGCGAGCAGGATCCCGGCGACGACGAGGAGCACGCCCCGGCGCTGCCGCCGGGGAGCCGGGGGCGGCGGGGGCGTCGGCTCCTGCGGCCGCTCCAGGCGGGAGGTGTGGTGCAGGACCGCCTCCTGGACCTGCCCCGGCACCGGGCGCGGGATCACGCTGGTGCGGTCCTCGGCGGCGGACCGCTCGGCGGCCCGCGCGTGCGGCGGTACGGCGTCCAGCTCGGCCTCGCCTATCCGCGCCCGCGCCTCCCGGGCCAGGCCCAGCAGGGCGGCGGCGTCGGCGGGGCGCAGCCCGGGGGTGCGGGCGGTGGCCTGCGCGACGAGCGCGTCGAGGGCGGCCGGCAGCCCGGGGACGGCGGCCGACGGGGGCGGGACGTCCTCGTTGAGGTGCTGGAAGAGCACCTGCGCGGGGGTGCCGCCGGTGTGCGGCTTGGACCCGGTGAGCATCTCGTAGAGGACGACACCGCAGGCATAGACGTCCACGCGGGCGTCGTAGACCCCGTCCTCGATCTGCTCGGGGGCCAGGTAGGAGACGGTGCCGAGGATCGAGCCGGTGGTGTGGGTGGCCGCGTCCACGGAGCGGACGAGGCCGAAGTCGGCGACCTTGACCCGGCCGTCGTCGCCGATCAGGACGTTCTCGGGCTTGATGTCCCGGTGGACGAACCCGGCCCGGTGGGCGGTGCCGAGGGCGGCGAGGACCGGCTCCAGGATGTCGAGCGCGGCCCGCGGCTGGAGCGCGCCGCGCTCGCGCAGGACGTCGCGCAGGGTGCAGCCGGAGACGTACTCCATGGCGAGGTAGGTGAAGGGGCCGTCGGTGCCCTGGTCGAAGACGGCGACCACGTTGGGGTGCGCGAGGCGGGCCACGGACTTCGCCTCGCGGATGAACCGGTCGACGAAGACGGCGTCGGCGGCCAGGTCCGGGTGCATGATCTTCAGCGCGAGGACGCGGTCGAGGCGGGTGTCGAGGGCCCGGTAGACCGTCGCCATGCCGCCTGCGGCGATACGGGCGTCGACGCGGTAGCGGCCGTCGAGCACGCGCCCGACGAGGGGGTCATCCAGGGTCGTATCCACCCGCCGATTCTACGAGGCCCCCCACCGCCCCCGTCCGGGGCGCCCACGCCTTGCAGCGCACCCGTGACATGCGACACCCGACACGCGGCCGCCACCACCCCCGCGAGGGGCCGGGGCGGGGCGGGGCGGGGCCGGGGGTGGGCGGGGTCCCGGCGGGGCGGTCTCACAGATCGGTTGGGGCTTTCCCGTCAGTCTCATCGTCCTTCCGTGTCGGGCCGGCCTGTCAAGGGCGCTCCTTCGTCG
>NZ_JBVILR010000029.1:0-111846 GCF_055580265.1 Streptomyces sp. NPDC032091
GCGATCTGGCACAACCGGGCCACCGGAACACCGATCACACGATCACTGATCGCCTACGACCACTGACCAGGACTTCGGACTTACTCGTCTAGGCCTCGGGTTGCTCGAACTGCTCGGACTCCGTGAAGTCGTCGGCGTCCGTGAAGGTGGAGGGCGGGGACTCCAGGTGTTCGAGTTCGATGCCGGGGGCGGAGAGGACGACGTCGCCGGCGATGTGGACGGTGTGGACCTCGCCCGTGTCGAGGGCGGTGACCTGGTATTCGTCCACGACGAGCGTCCCGCTGTCGGTGGGGTGCTCGGCGCGGGAGCGCAGGGCCCAGGCCTGGTCGACGGTGCGGGGGGCGAGGACGGGGTCGGTGAGGGCGACGAGCCGGATCCGGGTCGCGGGGGCGCCGGGAGCCAGGCGCAGCAGGCGGGCCGTCGCGATGAGGAAGGCCGGGGAGGTGCCGGTGAAGCCGGGGGCGGCGACGTTGCCCTCGGTGGCCTCCGTGCCGGTGGGGTCGGTGCGGACCCAGGTGACCCCGTCGATGGCGGCGCCGCGGATCTGCCAGCTCGATGCGTGGACTTCGAGGCGGATGGGGCGGCCGAGCGCGTCGACGGCCAGGTCGACGGAGCCCCGGTGGTCTCCGCCGGGGGCGGTGGTCTGGGAGACGTACCGCCAGCCCGAGGGTCCGGGGGCGCAGTGGAAGTGCTCCTCGCCGAGGGGGGTGTGGTCGTGCGGGTCGTGGAGCGAGTAGCGGCCGCGGGGCATGGGGCGTGGTCCTTGGCTGGCGTTACGGGGTGCGGATGGGGCAGGCCCCCGGCACGGGGTGCCGGGGGCCTGCTTCAGTGTGCGCGATCCGCGGGATCCGTGGGGATCAGTAGCGGTAGTGGTCGGGCTTGTACGGGCCCTCGACCTCGACGCCGATGTAGGCGGCCTGCTCCGGGCGCAGGGTGGTGAGCTTGACGCCGAGGGCGTCGAGGTGGAGGCGGGCGACCTTCTCGTCGAGGTGCTTGGGCAGCACGTAGACGTCGGTCGGGTACTCCTCGGGCTTGGTGAACAGCTCGATCTGGGCCAGGGTCTGGTCCGCGAAGGAGTTCGACATCACGAACGAGGGGTGGCCGGTCGCGTTGCCCAGGTTCAGCAGGCGGCCCTCGGACAGCACGATCAGGACCTTGCCGTCGGGGAACGTCCAGGTGTGGACCTGCGGCTTGACCTCGTCCTTGACGATGCCGTCGATCTTGGCCAGGCCCGCCATGTCGATCTCGTTGTCGAAGTGGCCGATGTTGCCCACGATCGCCTGGTGCTTCATCTTGGCCATGTCCGCGGCCATGATGATGTCCTTGTTGCCCGTCGTCGTGATGAAGATGTCCGCGATCTCCACCACATCGTCGAGGGTGGCGACCTGGTAGCCGTCCATCGCCGCCTGCAGCGCGCAGATCGGGTCGATCTCCGTGACGATCACCCGGGCGCCCTGGCCCCGCAGCGACTCCGCGCAGCCCTTGCCGACGTCGCCATAACCACAGACGACCGCGACCTTGCCGCCGATCAGGACATCGGTGGCACGGTTGATGCCGTCGATCAGCGAGTGGCGGCAGCCGTACTTGTTGTCGAACTTCGACTTCGTCACCGCGTCGTTCACGTTGATCGCCGGGAAGAGGAGGTCGCCGGACTGCATCATCTCGTAGAGGCGGTGGACACCGGTGGTG
Organism: Streptomyces sp. NPDC032091; assembly: GCF_055580265.1. Classification (NCBI taxonomy): domain Bacteria; kingdom Bacillati; phylum Actinomycetota; class Actinomycetes; order Kitasatosporales; family Streptomycetaceae; genus Streptomyces; species Streptomyces sp. NPDC032091. The sequence continues at coordinate 1,690 of NZ_JBVILR010000029.1, forward strand.
GTCTCCTCCGTCACGCCGCGGATCTCGGAGGCGAGCTGGGTCCACTTCTGGGGCGACTCGGCGAGGGTGCGGTTGAGGAGGGTCAGGATGTAGGCGTACTCCTCCGAGTCCGCGGTGGACGGGTCCGGGGCCGCGCCGGCCTTTTCGAACTCGACGCCCTTGTGGACGAGGAGGGTGGCGTCACCACCGTCGTCGAGGATCATGTTCGGGCCGCCGGTGGGGGTGTTCGGCCAGGTCAGCGCCTGCTCCGTGCACCACCAGTACTCCTCCAGCGTCTCGCCCTTCCAGGCGAAGACCGGAACGCCCTGCGGGTTCTCCGGGGTGCCGTTCGGGCCGACGGCGATGGCGGCGGCCGCGTGGTCCTGGGTGGAGAAGATGTTGCAGGAGGCCCAGCGGACGTCGGCGCCGAGCGCGACCAGCGTCTCGATCAGGACGGCGGTCTGCACGGTCATGTGCAGGGAGCCGGTGATGCGGGCGCCGGCCAGCGGCTGCGCCTCGGCGTACTCCCGGCGGATCGACATCAGACCCGGCATCTCGTGCTCGGCCAGGGTGATCTCCTTGCGGCCGAAAGCGGCAAGGGAAAGGTCGGCGACCTTGAAGTCCATGGGTGCTGCTCCTCATGGGTCGAGAGGTGGGTACGGCTGAGCCGCGCACGGGCGGGCCGGTGCGCCGAGCACAGTCCGTCGCGGGGCCCTCTCTCCCCTCGGCCGGTCTCGAAGGACCGCCCGACCGCCATCAGCAGCGACGCCTGACACTGATGACGAATCTACACCGGTCGGCGCAGCGCGCCCCAGCCCGCAGGGGATCGAGTCACGGCTCGTTTCCGGGCCGTCCGGCGGAAGGTTCGGGGCCTTTCGGACTTTTGATCCACTCCTCGGGTGGTGGAGGATGCCGGGGGACGCACCCGGCGCACGAAGGAGATTCCACGTGAGTACTACGGCCGACCGCCCCGGCGGCGGGGGCGCGGGCGGGGAGGGGCGGCCGAGGCTGCTCGCCGTCACCGCGTGCCCGACGGGGATCGCGCACACCTACATGGCCGCGGAGAAGCTCCGGCAGGCCGCCGCCGAACTCGGCGTGGAGATGAAGGTGGAGACGCAGGGTTCCATCGGGGCGGAGAACGTACTCACTGACAACGATGTCAAAGAGGCGGACGGGATCATCATCGCCGCCGACAGGGAGGTGGACCGCGCGCGCTTCGCCGGCAAGCGGGTCCTGTCCACCGGCGTGGCCGACGGCATCCACCGGCCGAAGGAGCTGATCGAGCGGGTGCGGACCGCGCCGGTGCAGAGCGGGACCGCGACCCCCGGCGGTCCGGCGGGCGGGGGCCGGGAGCGCGGCGCCGCCTACAAGGCGCTGATGAACGGCGTCTCCCACATGATCCCGTTCGTGGTCGTGGGCGGTCTGCTGCTGGCCGTCTCGATCGCGCTCGGCGGGCACACCACGCCCAAGGGCATCGAGTTCGACAAGGACTCGTTCTGGTTCTACGTCAACGCGCTGGGCGGTCTCGGCTTCAAGCTGATGCTGCCGATCTTCTCCGGCTACATCGCCCACGCCCTCGGCGACCGGCCCGCGCTCGTGCCGGGCATGATCGGCGGGTTCCTGGCCGCCGACGCCGTGAACATCTACGGGGCGGACGCGAACGCGGGCTTCCTGGGCGCCATCGCCACCGGCTTCCTGGCCGGCTACCTGGTCGTGTGGATCAAGAAGGTCGAGGTCCCCCGGTTCGTCCGGCCGATCATGCCGATCATCGTGATCCCGATCGTGTCGACGCTGGCGCTCGGGCTCTTCTACATCTACGTCATCGGGCAGCCGATCTCCTGGGCCTTCACGCACCTGACCGACTGGCTGAACGGGATGACCGGCTCCAGTGCCGTCGCCCTCGGCGCCCTGATCGGCCTGATGATCGCCTTCGACATGGGCGGCCCGGTCAACAAGACGGCGTTCCTCGTGGCCGTGGGCCTGATCGGCACCGACAACGCGGTCATGGGCATGGCGGCCGCCGCGATCCCGGTCATGCCGCTCGGCCAGGGCCTGGCGACGCTGCTGCGCCGCGGGCTCTACACCGGCCAGGAGCGGGAAGCGGGCATGGCGGCCCTGTTCATGGGCTTCTTCGGCATCTCGGAGGGGGCGATCCCCTTCGCCGCGGCGCGTCCCGCGCAGGTCATCCCCGCGAACATGCTGGGCGGGGCGGTGGCCGGGGCGGTGGCCGGGGTGGCCGGGGTGGGGAACTCGGTGCCGCACGGCGGTCCGGTCGTCTCCCTGTTCGGCGCGATCAGCGGGGTGGCGATGTTCTTCGTGGCCATCGCCGTCGGCACGGTGGTGACCGCGCTGACGACCAACGCGCTGATCGACGTCAAGCGCCGCAAGGCCCCTGCCCCTGCCCAGGCCGCCCCGGCCGGGGAGGCGCCGCGGGCGCCGGCGGAGGTGCTGTCGGGCTACCTGACGGAGCGGACCGTCAGGACGGAGGTGGCGGCGGGTTCCAAGGAGGCGGCGATCCGAGAGATGGCCGGGGTGCTCGCCTCCACCGGCACCGTGCGGGACGTGGAGGAGCTCGTACGGGTCGCGCTCGCCCGGGAGGCGCAGGGCACGACCGGGCTCGGCGAGTCGATCGCGATCCCGCACGCCAAGACGGACGCGGTGACCCGCCCGACGGTGGGGTTCGCCCGGTCCGCCGAGGGCATCGAGTGGGGTGCGCCGGACGGTACGAAGGCCCGGCTGATCTTCATGGTCGCGGTGCCGGAGGCCTCCGCCGGCGACGAGCACCTGCGGATCCTGGCGCTGCTGTCACGGAAGCTGATGGACGCCGGTTTCCGGGACCGGCTGGGGTCCGCGCCGGACGTGCCGTCCGTCCTGGAGGTGCTGCGCGAGATCCGCTAGCCGCCGTGCGGGCAGTGTCCGAATCGGTATCTACGGAGTGCCCGGACCAGGGCCCCGGCGGCGTTCGCCGTGTCGCCGTCGACCTACGATGCAAGGCAGGTACATCGGAAGGGACGAAATGACACACAGGCCAGGACGCGGGCGCGGGATCGCGGCGATCGTCCTGCTGGTGCTCGGAGCGGTCATCCTCGCAGGGGTGACGGTGGCGAAGGCCGTGAACCCTCCGTCACGCTACTCGGAGGGCGAGGCGGCCGGCTGGCAGATGGCGCCGACCTACACCGACGGGGAGAGCATCTACCTGGAGCCGGTGACCGCGGGGCAGATCCGCCGGGGGGACATCGTCCTCTCCCCCGTTCCGTGGTCCCTGCAGAAGACGCAGATGAACCGGGTCATCGCCGTCGGCGGTGACCGCATCCGGTACAAGCCGAGCAGCAAGACCGCCGGCCAGTACCGCCTGGTGCTGAACGGTGAGCCGCTGGACGAGCCGTACCTGGAGCAGTGGAAGAACCCGTCGGCCGTGGCCTTCGACGTGACGGTGCCCGAGGGGTCCCTGTTCCTGATGGGCGACAACCGGATGAACTCGGACGGCTCGCAGTACGCGAACAACGGGCCGGTTCGCGCGGACGGGGTCGTCGCCAAGGTCGTGGCGTACCCGATGGCGAAGCTGGCCGTGTGGGGGCAGCTGGCCGGCGGGCTGGTGCTGGTGGCCGGCGCGGTGCTGGCGTTCCTGTCCCGGCGGGCCGGTCGGGCGGCGCGGGCCGCCGACGCCGCCGCGTCCGGGTCCGGGTCCGGCCCCGCGTCCGCCGCGGCGCCCGTGGCGGCCGCGGCCGCGTCGGGGAAGGCCGGGGAGGTTCCGGTGGCGCCCGGTGAGCGCGCGGACGTGCCCTCGTAGCGTCCCCTCCGACAGGGCGAAGGCCCCCGCGGCTCGACGGAGCGGCGGGGGCCTTCGTGCGTCCGGGCGCGGTGCCCGGCCGGGACGGGATCCCGGGCGGCCGTTCAGCGGCCGTCGGCCTTGGCGGCCTCGGGGTTGTAGATGTCCGGCTCCAGGTAGATCACGCGGGCGATCGGGACGGAGGCGCGGATCCGGGCCTCGGCGGCGTTGATGGCGTTGGCCACCTCGGTCGCGGTGTCGTCGTGCTGGACGGCGATCTTGGCGGCGACCAGCAGCTCCTCGGGGCCCAGGTGCAGGGTGCGCATGTGGATGACGCCGGTGACGGTGTCCCCGTCGACGAGCGCGGCCTTGATCTTCTCGACCTCGGCCGTGCCGGCGGACTCGCCGAGCAGCAGGGACTTGGTCTCCAGGGCGAGGATGACGGCGATGCCGATCAGCAGGGTGCCGATGCAGACGGTGCCGATGCCGTCCCACACGCCGTCGCCGGTGATCAGGGCGAGGCCGACGCCGAGCAGGGCGAGGACGAGGCCGATGAGCGCGCCGAGGTCCTCCAGCAGGACCACGGGCAGCTCGGGGGCCTTGGCGCTCTTGATGAACTGGCCCCAGGACTGGCTGCCGCGGGTCTCGTTCGACTCCTTGATCGCGGTGCGGAAGGAGAAGCCCTCCGCGACGACCGCGAAGACGAGCACGCCGACGGGCCAGTACCAGGACTCGATGGGGTGCGGGTCGTGGATCTTCTCGTAGCCCTCGTAGAGGGCGAACATGCCGCCGACCGTGAAGAGGACGATGGAGACGAGGAAGGCGTAGATGTAGCGTTCGCGCCCGTATCCGAAGGGGTGCTGGGGGGTGGCCTCGCGCTGCGCCTTCTTGCCGCCGAGGAGCAGCAGGCCCTGGTTCCCGGAGTCGGCGACCGAGTGGACGCTCTCCGCGAGCATCGACGAGGAGCCGCTGAAGAGGAAGGCCACGAACTTGGCCACAGCGATGGCCAGGTTGGCGGCGAGTGCCGCCACGATCGCCTTGGTGCCGCCCGACGCGCTCATGGGTGCTGGATGTCCTTTCCTGGCCACTGGCTACGGCCGCACATTGTTGCAGCTGCCCGTGCGGCCGATGTCACGTCAGATGACCACAGTGGCACGGAACATCGTGCCGGTTCCGGACAGTTCGACCTTTTCGCCCGCCGGGACGAATACCGACTCGCCCGGGGCGAGGGCCAGTTCGCCGGCCTTCGGGGCGCCCGCGGTGCAGAGCAGGATCTGCGGGGCGGTGTCGGGAAGGGTGCGGGGCGCGCCGCCGGGGGGCAGTACGAAGCGGGAGAGGCGGAATTCGTCGACAGGGGTCTCGTAGACCTCCTCGCCGTCGCCCTCGGGGCGCAGCAGGCCGGGGACGCTGGGCTCGAAGACGACGACCTTCAGCAGCTCGGGGACGTCGACGTGCTTGGGGGTCAGGCCGCAGCGCAGCACGTTGTCCGAGTTGGCCATCAGCTCGACGCCGAGGCCGTCGAGGTAGGCGTGCGGGATGCCGGCGCCGAGGAACATGGCCTCGCCGGGCTGGAGCCGGACGTGGTTGAGGAGCAGGGCCGCGATCACGCCCGGGTCGCCGGGGTAGTCGTGCACGAGCCCCGCGTACGGGGCGTACGGGCCGCCGAGGCGCTCGGCGGCGGCCGTGGTCTCGGCGACGGTGTGGGCCATCTCCGCGCGGTCGGCGGTGAGGACGGCGGTGAGGACCTCGCGCAGGGCCGCGTCGACGGGGTGGGCGCGCAGCAGGTCCACGTACGGCTTGAGGGAGTCGACGCCGAGGCCTTCGAGGAGGTCCGCGGCCTCCAGGGGCGGCCGGAAGCCGCACAGGCCGTCGAAGGGGGTGAGGGCGCAGATCAGTTCGGGCTTGTGGTTGGCGTCCTTGTAGTTGCGGTGGCCCGCCTCCACGGGGACCCCGCGGCGCTCCTCGTCCTCGAAGCCGGCCCTGGCCTGCGCGAGGTCGGGGTGGACCTGGAGGGAGAGGGGGGCGCCCGCGGCCAGGATCTTCAGCAGGAACGGCAGGGAGGGGCCGAACTTCGCGACGGCCGCGGGGCCGAGTTCGCCCTCGGGGTCGGCGGCGATGACGGCCGACAGCGTGGTCTCGCCCGCTCCGCGGTCGAGGCGGGACGGGGCGCCCGGGTGGGCGCCCATCCACATCTCGGCCTGGGGCTCACCGGTGGGTTCGACGCCGAGGAGGGCCGGGATCGCGGTGGTGGATCCCCACGCGTAGGGGCGGATCGTGTTCGTGAGGCGGTCCATCGTGGTCTTCCTGGATCTGGTGCGGTGCGGGCACGGGTGTGTGCCTCAGCTGTGTCCCCGCGCCGCCAGCGCCAGGTAGGCGGTGGCGAAGTCGGTGACGGCGAGGAGTTCGGCGAGCTGTTCCAGTTCCCCGCCCTCCTCCGGTTCGAGCTCGCTGACGGCCGTGTCGTGGCTGAGGGCGAGCTCGCGCGCGGCCGGTGCGGCGGTGAGTCCGCCGGTGGGCCGGTCGCGCAGCAGTACGACGCGGGCGCGCAGGGCCTGGGGCTCCTCGACGCGGTCGCGGAAGAAGTCGTCGGGGTCGGCTCCGGCGGCGAAGGCCCCGGAGAGCAGGACGCCGTGCGCGGGCAGCGCCTCGGGGAGGTCGGCGGCGAGGGCGGGCCGGCCGGCGAGCTCGGCGAGGGTCGCGGCGAAGCGGCGGCCGGCCGGGCCGGCGCCGGTGCCCTCGCTCCAGATGAGGGGGAGGGAGTCGGCGAGTTCGGCGGCGAGGGTCTTGGCCGGGTTGGAGTACGTGGCGATGGCCGGGCCGCAGCGCTCGGCGGTGCGGTCGAGGCGGTCGGCGACGCGCTGGAGGGCGTCGGGGGCGGCCGCGATCAGTCCGACCTTGTCGAGGAGCACCAGCAGCGGGGTGAGCAGGGCCCACAGGGCGCCGGGTCCGGCGGCGGCCGATTCGTCGTACTCCTGGTACGGGGCCTTGGCCATCGGTACGAGGAGTCCGTGCGCGCCGTCGACGGTCTCGCCGAGCGGGGAGCGCTCGGGGGCGACGGCCACGACGGTGCAGCCGCGCCGGTAGGCCTGCTCGGCGAGGACGCCGAGGCCGGGCTCGCTGCCGTCGGTGGTGGCGATGAGCAGCAGGTCCACGGGGCCCGCCCAGCCGGGCAGGGTCCAGCGCAGCGCCCCGGCGGCGTGCGCGACGCCGGTGGGGTGCAGGCGGGTCACCGGGGCGGAGGCTCCGGCGAGGGCGCCGAGGAGGTCGGCGACGCCGGTGGCGGCGGTGCCGGGGCCGGCGATGAGCACGGCGCGGGGGCGCCCGTCGGGGCGCAGGTCCGCGAGGCCGGCCTCGGCGGCGTGCCGGGCGGCGGTGCGCACTCTGGCCCCGGCCTCGGCGGCGCCGCGGAGCAGGCCGCGGCGGTCGGCACGGGCGAGATCGTCCGGTGCGTCGAGGAGTGACTCGTCGAGCATGGGGGCCTCCGGCGGGGTTGACGGATCCAGGCTGGTCGAGCGGGGAGTGCGGGGCCGGGTCAGGCCGGGCGGCGGGCCTCGTCGACGAGGAGGACCGGGATGCCGTCGCGGACCGGGTAGGCGAGGCCGCAGTCCTGCCCGGTGCAGATCAGCTCGGGGCTGGTCTCGTCCGCCGAGTTGTCCTGGAGGGGGGCGTGGCAGGCGGGGCAGGCGAGGATCTCCAGCAGGCCGGCTTCGAGCGGCATGGGGCGGTTCCCTTCGGGGGTGCGGATTGGGCGTGGTCAGCGTACCGCCGAGTCACCTCCGGTGCCGCGTGGCTCCGTCTGGTGCGGCTGGCGGTGCGCGTGCGGCGCCGTTCCGGGGGCTCTGCCCCCGCGCCCCCGCGCCTCAAACGCCGGCGGGGCTGAATGTCGCGGGGCGGGGCGGGGCCGGCCTGGACCAGCCCCGCCGGCGGAGCCCTACGCGCGGACCAGGGACAGGACCTCGTCGCGGAGCTTGGCGAGGGTGGCCTCGTCGCGGGCCTCGACGTTGAGGCGCAGGAGGGGCTCGGTGTTCGAGGGGCGGAGGTTGAACCACCAGTCGGCGGCGGAGACGGTGAGGCCGTCCAGCTCGTCGAAGGTGACGCCCTCGCGGCCGGCGTAGGCGGCCTTGACCTCGGCGGTGCGGGCGGCCTGGTCGGCGACGGTGGAGTTGATCTCGCCGGAGCCGGTGTAGCGGTCGTAGGAGGAGACCAGCTCGGAGAGCGCGCCGTCCTGGCCGCCGAGGGCCGCGAGGACGTGGAGCGCGGCGAGCATGCCGGTGTCCGCGTTCCAGAAGTCCTTGAAGTAGTAGTGCGCGGAGTGCTCGCCGCCGAAGATCGCGCCGGAGGTGGCCATCTCGGCCTTGATGAAGGAGTGGCCCACGCGGGTGCGGACGGGGGTGCCGCCGTTCTCGCGGACGACCTCCGGGACCGACCAGGAGGTGATCAGGTTGTGGATGATCGTGCCGGTGCCGCCGTTGCGGGCCAGCTCGCGGGCCGCGACCAGGGCGGTGATGGCGGACGGGGAGACGCCCTCGCCGCGCTCGTCGACGACGAAGCAGCGGTCGGCGTCGCCGTCGAAGGCGAGGCCGAGGTCGGCGCCCTCGGCCTTCACGCGCTCCTGGAGGTCGACGATGTTCTTCGGGTCGAGGGGGTTGGCCTCGTGGTTCGGGAAGGTGCCGTCCAGCTCGAAGTACATCGGGACGAGCTCCAGCGGCAGGCCCTCGAAGACGGTGGGGACGGTGTGGCCGCCCATGCCGTTGCCCGCGTCGACGACGACCTTCAGCGGACGGATCGCGCTGAGGTCCACCAGGGACTTCAGGTGCGCGGCGTAGCCGGCGAGGGTGTCCTGCTCGGTGATGGTGCCCGGGACGGTGCCGGCGGGGATCTCCGGGGCGCCCTCGTCGGTCCACTTCTCGGCGAGCTCGCGGATGGTGGCGAGGCCGGTGTCCTGGCCCACGGGGGCGGCGCCGGCGCGGCACAGCTTGATGCCGTTGTACTGGGCCGGGTTGTGGGAGGCCGTGAACATGGCGCCGGGCAGGTCCAGCTTGCCGGAGGCGTAGTACAGCTGGTCGGTGGAGCACAGCCCGATGAGGGTGACGTCGACGCCGCGGGCGGCCGCGCCGCGGGCGAAGGCCGCCGACAGGCCGGGCGAGGAAGGCCGCATGTCGTGGCCGACGACGATGGCGCTCGCACCGGTGACCGCGACGAACGCCGCGCCGAAGAGTTCGGCCAGCGGCTCGTCCCATTCGTCCGGCACGACGCCGCGTACGTCGTATGCCTTGACGATGTTCGAAAGATCTGCGGCCACTGCCTGCCCTCCTGAAGGTTCCGTGCGGTGCAGCAAACCTACCTTGTACGGAGAGTGGCTTTTCAGACGATCCGGGTGTCAGGAATCGGGCGAACGCAGGACGCGCAGGTGACCGCGCCGGGTCTCGCCGGCCGTCGGGGCGCCCCCGGAGGAGCCGCCGGCCTCGGCCGCGCGCTCGGGCGGACGGGCCGCCTCACGGACGGCGTTGGCCAGCGCTTCGAGGTCGTCGCCGCTGCGGGCGGACGGCCCGGAGCCGTCCGACAGGCGGACGACCTCCCAGCCGCGCGGGGCGGTCAGGCGCTCGGAGTGCTCGGCGCACAGGTCATAGCAGTGGGGCTCGGCGTAGGTGGCGAGCGGGCCGAGAACTGCGGTCGAGTCGGCGTAGACGTACGTCAGTGTGGCGACGGCAGGGCGGCCGCACGCGGTGCGCGAACAGCGACGTACAAGGCTCACGACGTTGGACGGTACCGCACTCTTGACCGGGCCGCGACGACTCGCCCCCCGGCCACTCCCCCGTGTCGTCTCCGGCGGGTGGTGACGAAGGGGGGCAGCGAGTCCGTAATGGTGCGCGATCTTGCCCGGATCGTTCGGGGGGCGACACCGCCGCGACACCAGGTCGTGACCGGATCGAGGCCGTGGCGCGTCCTCGCACGCGGGCTACCCTGCCGGGGTGACGGACAGTTCGCTTCCTCCCCGCCCCGCACCCGACGCAGCGGCCCCCCGGGAGCCCAGACCCCGGCGGCGCGACCGGCACGGCCGCGGGATGCGCGGGCCGCTGGCCCCGCCGCAGGTGCCGCTGTCGGCGAGCCGGGCGGAGCTGTTCGGCGACCTCGTACGGGATTCCGTGGAGCGGCTGGAGCGGCGCTGGCCGCAGCTGGACGAGGTGGAGTTCGTGGTCGCGGACGTCCCGGGGCCGCCGGGTGGCGCGGATGGCGGCTGGAACGACGAGGCGGTGCCGCTGGGCGGGCTGGTGGAGGCCCGCGACGGGCGGCCGGCGCGGATCGTGGTGTTCCGGCGGCCGGTGGAGATCCGGGCGAAGACGCGCGACGAGCGGGCGCTGCTGGTGCACGAGATCGTCGTGGAGCAGGTGGCGGAGCTGCTGGGGCTCTCGCCGGAGACCGTCGACCCCCGGTACGGGCAGGACTGAGCCCCCGTACCGGGGCCCGGGGCCCCGGGCCGCCGGGGCCCTCAGCGGACCAGGATCGCCGGGTCCTCGACGGCCTGGGGGACGGAGACCCGCGAGCGGTCGTCCGCGAACGTCTGGACGGTGAACATCGGGATCCCGTCCTGCGGCAGGGTCAGGGTGCGGGCCGCGTGGACCGGGCCGCCGGAGAGGGTCTCGACCGTCAGCGCGTACGGGCCCTTGCCGCCGGACGGGGCCGGGGTCGGTGTCAGCACGCGGGTGGTGCCGGCCTTGAGGGTGAGCTCCTGCACGGCCGACTGGCCGCCCTCGGTGCCCGCGGAGGCGGTGACGCGGACCTTGGCGTCGGCGCCCGCGGCGGTGAGCGTCAGGGTGGTGGCCTTGTCGTCGGGCCGGTTGTCGGCGACGGTGGCGCGCTCCCCGACCGCCGGGCTCGCCGGGATGAACGCCATCTCCTGCTTGGCCCCGGTGCCGCGGACCACCCGCAGCGCCGCCACCACCGGTACGGGCTTCTTCGGGTCGGCGGGGGCCAGCAGGAGGGAGCCGGCCTCGCCGCGGGTCACGTCGGCCAGGTCGACCGAGGCCGTCATCCCCGCCTTGACGTGCAGCTGCTCCTTGCCCGCCGGGCTGATGGAACCGTTCGGGCCGGACAGCTTCACGTTCAGGACGGCGTCGTCCTCGCCGGGCGCGAAGGCGACCAGCCGCACGGAGGCGGCGTCGGCCGGGATGCCCGGCAGGACCAGGGAGCCCGCCGGGCCGGCCGAGGCCGGCAGCCAGTCGGAGCCGACGCCGTCCTCGGCGATCTGCGTGGAGGCGCCCACCCGCCCGGAGCCGGTGGTCACGTGCGCGGTGACGTCGGGGAGCTGGGCGTCGGCGGCCAGCTGGGCCAGCCACACCTTGGTGGTGGAGTGGGGTTCGACCGTGATGACGGGGTCGGCGGTGCCCGGCTTGGGCTTGAGCAGGCCGTCGGGGCCGTACAGCTTGATGTCCACCTCGGCGACGGTGTCGTCGGGGTTGGTGAGGTGGACGTAGTCCTGACGGCCCTTGGCGGTGCTGACGCCGGGGAACCAGAAGTCGGTACCGGGCGCGGTGCAGGCGAGCCCGAGCAGGCCGCGTCCCTGGCCGACCGCGACCTTGGTGGTCTGCTGGGCGGTCCAGCCGGGCGCCAGGGACCCTTGGGCGGAGCCCGTGAGCGCGGGCGCCTCGGCGCCGGAGGCGGTGGCCGCGACCGGCTTGCCGGGCTCCTTGGGCTCCAGGACCGTCTTGCCCTCCTTCGTGGCCAGCCGGGCCGTGCCCTTCGCGGCGTCCTTGCCGGGGGTGGCCGGGGTGAGGGAGGTGTAGGTGGTGTCGGCGATGTCCGAGGAGCTGGGGGCCGGGCAGACCAGGACCGACCGCTCCACCGGCATCCGGGCGGCGGCCGCGCGCTGGGCGCCGGCCGCCGGGGCCGCGGGTGCGGGGGCGGTGAGGAAGGCCAGGCCGCAGCCGGCGGCGAGGGCCGCCGTCACGGCCGCGAGCGTCAGGGGGGCGCGCTGCTTCACGGCTGGGGGCTCCCGTCCGGACGCGGGTGGTGCTGTCCGTAGGCGTCGTACTGCTGGGGTTCGTACTCGTACGGGTGGGGCTGCCGCTGCCCGGCCTGCTGCTGGTGCGGGAAGGGCGGCTGCTGCGGGGGCTGGGCGTGGGCCCCGCCGTACTCCGGGTACTCCGGGTACGGGGAGTACTCCGGGTACTGGGGCGCCTGGGGGTACTGGGGCGCCTGGGGGTACTGGGGTGCCTGGGGCTGGTGGGGGTAAGGGGGAGGCGCGTCGTGCTGCTGCCCGGGGCCGGCCTCGTACGGGGGTTCGTAGGCGTAGGGCTCCTGGTAGGCGTACGACTCCTCGCCGTACACCTGCTGTGCCGGGATCTGCGCGTACGGGTCGACGAGGGCGTCCGCCGGGGCCGGCTCGGGCTCTTCGGCGGCCCGCGCGTCCCGGCGCCGGGCGCGGCGGCCCTGGCCCGTCTCGCCGTCGGCGGGGTCGGGCGCCGTCTCCTCGGGGAGGTCGTCGTCGAGGCGGGCGCGGCGGCCCGGCAGGGCCATCACCAGCAGGACCAGGGCGAGCAGGCCCTGCGCCCAGTGCCAGGCGTCGCGGGTGGCGGAGTCCTGGTGGACGAGGTCGAGCCGGCCGCCGCCGCGGGGCAGCTCGAAGCCCTGCGCCCAGCCGTCGAGGGTGACGGGGGTCAGGGGCTTGCCGTCGAGGGTGGCCTTCCAGCCGGGGTCGGCCCGGTCGGCGAGGCGCAGGGTGCGGCCCTCCTCGCCGGCCGGGACCTTGGCGTGGGCCTCGACGGGTCCGGCGTCGACGGCGATGGGGGCCTGGCCCTGCCGGGCGGGGACGATCACGACGCGGGCGGGGAGGCGCTGGACCTCCCAGACGGCGGTGCCGTCGTCCTGGTGGTGCTGCTTGAGGCCGGGGGTGCCGTCGAGGACCTGCCGCAGTGCGGTGGACCCGCCGGCCGGGATCATCACGTACCGCACGGCGAAGGCGCCGAGCTGCTCGGACTGGTCGGCGCCGGAGCCGGAGACCAGGCTGGAGACGGCCTGGGTGAGGCGGCGCTGGGGGCCGGCGTCGGCGAGGACCTCGGCGTCGCCGAGGCGGACGCCGCCGCCGCGGACCAGGGTGTAGGAGACGGTGGCGGCCGAGTCTCCGCCGAGGACGAGGGTGCGGGTGCGGTTGCTGTCGTCGGACTGGGCGGCGACGAACGCCGGGACCTGGACGGGGTCGCGCCGCCGGATCGGCCCGTCGGCGCCGGCGACCGTCCAGACGGCCGCGGCGAGCAGCGGGCCGGCGGCCGCGGCGAGGGCGATCAGGGCGGCCAGCGGCTGGCGCCAGCCGAAGCTGCGGGCGGCGACGCGCTCCTTGGCGCCGTCGGCGCCGACCACGGCGGCGGCGATCAGCGCGAGCCCGTAGAGGAGGGTGCCGGGGCCGGCCCAGCCGCCGCGGTTGAGCAGGACGGCGAGGAACAGTCCGGCCAGGGCCGCGGTCCAGGCGGTGGCGAGGGCCTGGCGGCGGTCGGCGCGCAGCAGGGCGGCGAGGGCGGCGAGCAGGGTGCCGGCCAGGAGGAACCCGCCGGCGGTGCCGGGGCCGCCGGGGTCCGCGATGAGCAGGCCGAGGGGGGTGGCGGAGCCGCTGCCGTAGGGGAGTCCGGCCTCGCGCAGGAGGCGGGCGGGGTGGGTGAGCAGGCCCGCCGACCAGGGGGCGAGGACGAGGACGGGTACGGCGAGGGTGGCGAGCAGCCTCGGGGCGTACGTCTTCCAGCGGGCGCGGCGCGTCAGGACGGCGAGGGCGCCGAGGACGGCGGCGAGCGGCCAGGCGACGGGGGTGAAGGCGGTGGCCAGGGTCAGCAGGAGGGTGAACGTCCACACCGCGCGCCAGGTGCCGGGGGTGTCGCGGCCGGCGAGGCCGAAGGCGGTGACGGCGGAGCGGGCCAGGAGGGGCAGGAGGACCGCGAGGACGGCGGTGCCCAGGCGGCCCCCGGCGAGGGCTCCGGTGACGGCGGGGAGGAGGGCGTAGGCGACGGCGGCCCAGGCGCGCAGCAGCCGGGATTCGGCGAGCGGCCGGGAGGCGAAGTAGGCGGTGAGGCCGGCGAGCGGGACGGAACAGACGAGCAAGAGGGTGAGCGCGGCCTTGGTGGAGCCGAACAGCAGGGCGGACAGGGCGCCCAGGACGGCGAGGTAGGGGGGTGCTCCGGCGGTGGTGCCGGTGCCGGCGGGCTGCCAGTCGGTGGTGTAGCGGTGCCACAGGTCGAGGGCGCTCGCGGGGGCGGGGAGCAGGGCGCCGCCCGTGAGGCTGCCGCCGCCGATCAGGGCGCGGCAGGCGGCGAGGGAGACGAGCAGGAGCAGGGCGAACAGGACGGGGGCGGGCTTGCGGGCGATCCGCTTGAGCCGGGCGAACTGCTCGATCTCCAGGTAGTCGGCGTCGTCGCCGCCGGGCCCGGATTCGACGGCGCCGCCGTGCCGGCCGGTGGGGGCGGGGTCGGCGCCCTGGCCGGAGCCGAGGTGGCCGGCGAGCTGTTCGGCGCTCGCGCGCAGGGTGGCGCCGGGCGGGGGGAAGAGGGGACGCAGTTCGGCGGCTGGTACGGAGGCGGCGGTGCGGCGGCGGGCCTTGCGGGCGGCGAGGATCCGGCCGGGGCGCAGGAGGGTGGCGAGCAGGCCGGTGAACTCTGCGGCGGCCTGGCCGGGGGCCTTGCCGATGAGGTAGCCGAGGGTGCGCAGGAGGGTGCCGAGGACCAGGCGCAGGAAGACGTAGGGCAGGGCGCGGCCGGGGGTGTTGGCCAGCAGGGTGTGGACGGCGCCGGCCTTGTCGACGCGGTGGGGGTCGACGGAGGAGCGGCCGGCGCAGTCGACGGTGCGGCGTTCGCGGGCGGCGGCCTCGGCGTGGCGCAGGACGGCGTCGGGGGCGACGAGGACGGTGTGGCCGGCGTTGTGGGCGCGCCAGCACAGGTCGACGTCGTCGCGCATGAGGGGCAGGCGGCGGTCGAAGCCGCCGAGGGCGTCGTACACGTCGCGGCGCACGAGCATGCCGGCGGTGGAGACGGCGAGGACGGGGCGGACCTGGTCGTGCTGGCCCTGGTCCTGTTCGCGGCGGTCGAGGCCGGTCCAGCGGCGGCCGCTGCGGGCGATGGTGACGCCGGCTTCGAGGAGCTGCTTGGCGTCGTACCAGCCGCGGAGCTTGGGGCCGATGACGGCGGCTTCGGGGTTCTGGTCGGCGACGCGCAGGAGTTCGGTGAGGGCGTCGGGTTCGGGGGCGCTGTCGTCGTGGAGGAGCCAGAGCCACTGGACGGGTTCGCCGTGGGGGAGGTCGGGCAGGTCGTAGGCGTCGTCGCGCCAGGTGCGGCTGACGGGGTCCCAGCCGCTGGGGCGCTTGAGGTAGGGGAGGTCGTCGGGGGTGAGGGTGCCGGCGGCTCGGGCGGCCTCGTCGACGGCGGCGCCGAATCCGGTGCGGCGGGCGAGGTGCAGGACGCGGTCGTCGCCGAGGGCCTCGGCGAGGAGGCGGGCGGATGCGTCGGCGCTGCCGGTGTCGGCGGCGACGTGGGCCTGCGCGGGGCGTTCCTGGGCGAGGAGTCCGGCGAGGGTCTGGGGCAGCCAGCGGGCTCCGTCGTGGGCGACGAGGACGGCGGTGACGACGTGCCGGGGGAACTCGGGGGTGGCGGCCGCCTGGTGGGAGACCGGCGAGTTGCTGTGCGGGGACATCGCGGTACGGGCCCTCCGGCCTGGGGATCCGGGGGTGATGTGCCCTCGGAGGCTGCTGGACAGCGCCCCACACTAACGGCTTGGAAGGGGCGGGTCCGCCTCCTGTGGAGAAGGCCCTGAACACGACGGTCCGCCTCCTGCGGGGAAGGTGCGGGAGGCGGACCGTTGGCTCGGTGTTCCGTGGTGCGCGGCGCTCCGCGGAGCGCGGTTGACCGGGGGTCGTCGTGGGGTGTGCGGAGGGTCAGACCGCTGCCTTCTTCAGGCGGCGGCGCTCTCTTTCGGACAGCCCGCCCCAGATGCCGAATCGCTCGTCGTTGGCGAGGGCGTACTCAAGGCATTCGGAACGGACCTCGCAGGCGAGGCAGACCTTCTTGGCTTCGCGGGTGGAGCCGCCCTTCTCGGGAAAGAAGGATTCGGGGTCGGTCTGGGCGCACAGAGCGCGCTCCTGCCATCCGAGCTCCTCGTCCGCCTCCTCGACCAGCAGTTCCTGAAACAGCTCGGTCATGTGCGCCCCTCGCTCTGTCTGTGCGTCCCCGTGGTGTTGCCGTTACCGATCGCCGGGTAACGACACGAGTGAAATTACAAGTGCGTGGCTTCTGCCCAGTCAAGCCGAGATCTGCTATTGGGCGCCTTATTCACTCTGCGGAACCAAGCCTATACAGAAAGTGTTCATATCGGCAAAAATCGTGACAGAAGCCACCGACCTCGCGGCGGGCGGCGCCCTCCCCCTGGGCGACGCGTCACTCCGTGGAGGGGTTGCAATCCAGCCGAAGATGCGGCGCGGATCACATTCCGGTCACGACTTGGCGTCGGCAGGTTTGAGAGCGGCTCCCACCGGGGGGCGTGCAGCGGCACATGCCCCGGACCGGCCTGCACAAACCTTTCTCCGCGGACAGTAACCGGATGAGGTGAAACTTTTCCCGCAATCCGGACATTGGGTTGACAGTCAGGCCCTCGGCCCGGTCTCCTTGTCTGCATGTCAGCGCCCGCAGCCACCACCCGGACCCCCATTCGTGGGTTCCTGTGCGCTGCCCAGGTTCGCTGTTGCTGTTGCAGCTGTTGATGCCCTCGGAGCCCCCGGCTCCCCCGAGCACCGGCTCTCCCCCCACAGCAACCGCCCCGCACGACTGACATCCGTCGAGGACACCCCCACGATGAACAGCGCCCCCGCTTCCACCGTCGCCGCCCCCCGCACCGAAGCCGTCGTACCCGTCGAGGCCGCCGCCCCCGCCCCCGTCGAGAGCGACCTGCAGATCGCCGGCGACATCCTCGCCGTCCAGCACCTGCTCCAGCCCGCCCGCGAACACCCGGCCACCGTCGCCGAGTTCGCCGGTCTCGCCCGCTCCATCGCCGAGGACCGCGCGAGCTGGGAGCACCTGGTCCAGTACGACGCCACCACCCGCTGGTACCACCGCCTGCGCACCGGCCCCGGCTACGAGGTCTGGCTGCTCAGCTGGGTCCCCGGCCAGGGCAGCGGCCTCCACGACCACGGCGCCTCCTCCGGCGTCCTCACCGTCCTCGACGGCGAGCTCACCGAGCACACCCCCCGCGGCCGCCTCACCCACCGTGCCGGCGCCCAGCGGGTCTTCGCCCCCGGCTACGCCCACGAGGTCGTCAACGACGCCCTCGAAGGAGCGGTCAGCCTGCACGTCTACTTCCCCGGCCTGACCGAGATGCCGATGCACAGCTGCTCCCCGGCCCACCGCGCGCACGTGTCCGCCTGACAGACTGCGCTGCATGCGCATTGTTGTTCTGGCCGGCGGTATCGGCGGCGCCCGTTTCCTCCGCGGACTCCGGTCGGCTGTCCCCGACGCGGAGATCACCGTCATCGGCAACACCGGTGACGACATCCACCTGTTCGGGCTGAAGGTGTGCCCCGACCTGGACACCGTGATGTACACCCTCGGCGGTGGCATCAACGAGGACCAGGGCTGGGGCCGCACCGACGAGTCCTTCACCGTCAAGGAGGAACTCGCGGCGTACGGGGTCGGACCCTCCTGGTTCGGCCTCGGCGACCGCGACTTCGCCACCCACATCGTCCGCACCCAGATGATCGACGCCGGCTACCCGCTCAGCGCCGTCACCGAGGCCCTCTGCGACCGCTGGCAGCCCGGCGTCCGCCTGCTGCCCATGTCCGACGACCGCGTCGAGACGCACGTCGCCGTCAACGACCCCGACACCGGCGAACGCCGCGTCATCCACTTCCAGGAGTACTGGGTCAGGCTCCGCGCCTCCCTCGACGCCGAAGCCGTCGTCCCCGTCGGCGCCGAACAGGCCAAGCCCGCACCCGGCGTCCTGGAGGCCATCGCCGCCGCGGACGTCATCCTCTTCCCGCCGTCCAACCCCGTCGTCTCCATCGGCACGATCCTCGCCGTCCCCGGCATCCGCGAAGCCGTCGCCCGGGCCGCGGCCCCCGTCGTCGGCCTCTCCCCCATCGTCGGCGGGGCACCCGTACGCGGCATGGCCGACAAGGTCCTCGCGGCGGTGGGCGTGGAGTCCACGGCCTCCGCCGTCGCCCTCCACTACGGCTCCGAGCTCCTCGACGGCTGGCTCGTCGACACCGCCGACGCCGACGCCGTCGCCGCCGTCACCGCCGCCGGCATCCCCTGCCGGGCCGTGCCGCTGATGATGACCGACCCGGACGCCACCGCCGCCATGGCCCGCGCCGCGCTCGAACTCGCCGCCGAGCAGGCCCGGTGACCAGCCCGTCGTACGAGGTGCGCGCCCTGCCCGGGCTCCCCGAGGTCCGGCCCGGCGACGACCTCGCCCGGCTGATCGCCGACGCCGCGCCCGACCTGCGCGACGGGGACGTCCTGCTCGTCACCTCGAAGATAGTGTCGAAGGCGGAGGGGCGGATCGTACGGGCCGACTCCCGCGAGGAGGCCATCGACGCCGAGACCGTACGGGTCGTCGCGCGCCGGGGTGCGCTGCGGATCGTCGAGAACCGCCAGGGCCTGGTCATGGCGGCGGCCGGGGTCGACGCCTCGAACACCGAACCCGGCACCGTCCTGCTGCTGCCCGAGGACCCCGACGCCTCGGCGGCCGCCCTCCGGGACGGGCTGCGGGCCCTGCTCTCCGTCGACGTGGGCGTCGTCGTCACCGACACCTTCGGCCGGCCCTGGCGCGCCGGGCTCACCGACGTCGCCATCGGCGCGGCCGGGGTCCGCGTCCTGGACGACCTGCGCGGCGGCACCGACGCCCGGGGCAACCCGCTGAGCGCGACGATAGTGGCGACCGCCGACGAACTCGCCGGCGCCGGCGACCTGGTCAAGGGCAAGGCGGCCGGCCTGCCGGTGGCGGTCGTCCGGGGACTGGGGCACCTGGTGGGCGGCGCCTCCTCGGCCCGCGACCTGGTCCGCGCCCCCGCCGAGGACATGTTCCGGCTGGGCACGTCGGAAGCGGTACGGGAAGCCGTCACCCAGCGCCGTACCGTCCGGGCCTTCACCGACGAGCCGGTCGACCCCGGCGCGGTGCGCCGCGCGGTGGCGGCGGCGCTCACGGCCCCGGCACCGCACCACACGACGCCCTGGCGGTTCGTCCTGCTGGAGTCGGCGGCCGCACGGCGGGAGCTGCTCGACGCGATGCGGGACGCGTGGATCGCGGACCTGCGCGGCGACGGCAAGTCCGAGGAGTCCATCGCGAAGCGCGTCCGGCGCGGCGACGTCCTGCGGGGCGCCCCTTACCTGGTGGTGCCGTGCATGGTCACGGACGGCTCGCACACCTACGGGCACGCGCGGCGGGACGCGGCCGAGCGGGAGATGTTCGTCGTCGCGACGGGCGCGGGCGTGCAGAACTTCCTGGTCGCGCTGGCCGGGGAACGGCTGGGCTCGGCGTGGGTGTCCTCGACGATGTTCTGCCGGGACGTGGTGCGCAAGGTGCTGGGACTGCCGGAGGGGTGGGAGCCGATGGGCGCCGTCGCGGTGGGCCACCCGGCCGGACCCCCGGCGGAGCGGGCGGCGCGGCCGGTGGAGGACTTCGTCGAGGTGCGGTAGTCCCGTCTCGGGGGCGGGTGGTCCCGTCCCGCTGGTCAGATGCGGCTGATGTCGCTGCGGTACATGCGGGGCGCGCGGCGGGGCGGGGTGTGGCCCGCCAGGAGGATGAGGCGGGCCGCGCGGTGGCGCTGGCCCGCGTACGGGGCGAGGAGCTCCAGCATCTCGGCGTCGTCGGCGTCGCGGTTGCCCGTGAGGGCGTAGCCGATGATGCCGGGGAGGTGCAGGTCGCCGGTGGTGACGGCGTCCGGCGCGCCGTTGCTGCGCTGGAGGGTCTCGGCGGAGGTCCACGGGCCGATCCCGGGCACGGCCTCCAGCCGGGCGGCCGCCTGCGGCAGCTCCATCGCGGCGGCCTCCTCCAGCCGCGCCGCCACGCGGGCGGCCCGCACGATGGTGTCGGAACGCTTCAGGTCCACCCCGGCGCGGTGCCAGTCCCAGGAGGGGATCAGCGCCCAGGCCCGGGCGGAGGGCATCACGTACAGGTCGGGCCCGCCGGCCGGGCCCGGGGCCGGCTCGCCGTGCCGCAGGACCAGCCGGCGCCAGGAGCGGTAGGCCTCGTCCGAGGTGACCTTCTGCTCCAGGACGGTCGGGATCAGCGACTCCAGGACCAGCCCGGTACGGGTCAGGCGCAGGCCGGGGCGGCGGCGGTGGCTGGAGTGCACGAGGCGGTGGCGGGGCACGAAGGCGGCGGGGTCGTCGTCGGCGCCGAGCAGCACGGGCAGCCCGTCGAGCACCCAGTCGGCCCCGGGCCCCCACGCCTCGGCCTCCACCCCGTCCGGGGTGAGCGAGACCCGGAGGCCGGCGGGGCCGGCGGGCGTCCGGGTGCCCCGCCAGACGGAGCCGTCGGGGGTGGTGCGGAAGGTGGGGTCGCCGGGACCCCGGCGGAGGGGGCCGAGGACCAGCCCGAGGTCGACGGGCCCGCCGGGCCGCCAGAGTCGGCGCGTCCCCCCGCCGGCGACCGCGCCCCGCCCGGCGGGCACGGGCGTCCGCCCGGCCCGGAGATCGGTACGGGTCGGGGGATCGAATCGGCCGGCCATGCTTCGAGGGTAGCGGCGGCGTCCGACAACCCGCCCCGCCCCGGCCCCGGCCGGCGGACCGGAACCGGGGGCGGGCCTTCGGTGGCTCCTACCTTCCCTGGAGCTTCGCCGAGGCGGTGCGGGTGGGCGGGAGCTGGTTGTAGAGGAGGCGGCCCGGGCATTCCGTGGCGAAGCCGTCGCGGTGGCCCGAGATGACGTTCAGCTTGACGTTGGTGCCCTTCTTGTACAGGTTCCCGCCACCCGACCTCAGGGTGGTCTTGGCCCGGGGGTCCGCCCCGAAGAGGCCGAGCTTCCAGGCCGTGAGGCGGGCCACCGCGTCCACCGCCGCCTTCGGCGGGGCCGTGGAGGTGTAGGTGCCGATCACGGCGACGCCCATGCTGTCGGCGTTGAAGCCCATGGTGTGCGCGCCGAGCACCGGCTTGGTGACCCCGCCCGCCCGGCCCTCGTAGACCGTTCCGCACTTGTCGACGGCGAAGTTGTAGCCGAAGTCCCGCCAGCCCTCGCTGACCACGTGGTAGCGGTAGAGGCTGCGCAGCACCGCCGGGGCGTCCTTGCAGGCGTAGTTGTTGCCGGAGGCGGTGTGGTGGACGAAGGCCGCCTTGACCGTGCTCGTGTAGACGAAGCCCGGTTCGCGCAGGGACTCGTCCGCGCCCCAGCCGCGCCGGGTGACGATCCGCGGGCGCGGGCCGATGTAGGGGCGGGCGGCGGCGGTGAGCTCGCCGTCGGCGGCGAGGACGGCGTCGGCGGTGGAGTCGGCCTTGTCGAGGGCGCTGATCTCCAGCGCGCCGAGCGGGGCGTGCGGGACGTTGGCCGAGGAGGATTCCGACGCCTCCATGGACATCGCCGGCAGGGTGGCGGCGATGTCGCCCTTGTCGTCGTCCGGGGGGAGGTGGGACGGGGTCGGGAGCGCGCCGTTCTTGCCGTCCGCGGCGGACGGCGGGTGGGCCGCGCCCGCGCCCGGGTCGACGAGTTCGAGGCGCAGCCCCGAGGGGAGGCGGCCCGGGCGGGCGGCGGCGCGGGGGCCGGTGGCGGTGTTCTCCGCCTGGACGCGGACTTCGACGCCGTCGGACGGGCCGACCCACAGGGGGGCGGTGGCGCCGCGGAGGCGGCCGGTGCCGCGTTCCACCGCGTCGGGGTCGGCGGCGTGTTCGCCGTTGTGGGTGTCCACGTCCTGCCAGCCGGACCAGGCCCGGGTGGCGACGGAGCGGGTACGGACCTGGACCCGGCCGCCGAGTTCGGCGGCGGCGTCGTCCCAGACGACCCCGACGAGCGAGAACGTCGTGACGTCGCGCGGGGCCAGGCCCCGGGTCTCGGCCGGGTCCGGTGAGGTGCTCATGCCGGGTACGCCGGGGATCCGGGCGGCGGTGGAGGGGCCGAGGGGGACGAGGGGCAGTGACTGGGTGGACCCCGGGGCGACGGGGACCGCCTCGGCCAGGGCCGGAGTGGAGAGCGTGAGCGGCACCGCCAGGGCGGCGGCCGTCACGACACCGATCGAGGAAGCAAGGAATCCGCGCATGGAAGCGATGCTGGGCACAGCCTCCACGAAGCGCCATCGGAGAACTGACGGACCGTCCGACGGCGCGCCGGGCGCGGCTCCCCTGGACGGACGAGCCGCCGCCCCCCGTACGGGGGAGGGCGCCGCGTACGCTGGGGCGGGTGAACGCCACTGACCGCACCCCTGCCGACCTGCTGCGATCCGCGCTCGCCGCCGATCCGGGCCGCCCGCTCGTCACCTTCTACGACGACGCCACGGGCGAGCGCGTCGAATTGTCCGTCGCCACCTTCGCCAATTGGGTGGCCAAGACCGCCAATCTGCTCCAGGGCGACCTGGGCGCCGAGCCGGGCGACCGGCTGGCGCTGTTGCTGCCCGCGCACTGGCAGAGCGCCGTGTGGCTGCTCGCGTGCGCCTCGGTCGGGGTGGTCGTGGAGATCGGCGGGGACCCCGCCGACGCCGATCTGGTGGTGAGCGGGCCCGACACGCTGGAGAAGGCGCGGGCCTGCTCCGGTGAGCGGATCGCGCTGGCGCTGCGTCCGCTGGGCGGGCGGTTCCCGCAGCCGCCGGCCGGGTTCGCGGACTACGCGGTGGAGGTGCCGGGGCAGGGCGACCGGTTCGCCCCCTTCGTCCCCGTGGACGCGGACGGGCCGGGGCTGGTGGTCGGCGGCGCGGAGCTGTCGTACGCGGCGCTGGTGGAGCGGGCCCGGGAGGACGCGGCGAAGCGGGGGCTGGGCGAGGGCGCCCGGGTGCTGTCCGGGCTGGACTTCGACGGCTGGGAGGGGCTGTCGGCGGGCCTGTACGGGCCGCTGGCCGCGGGCGGCTCGGTGGTGCTGTGCCGCAACCTGGACCGGCTGGCGCCGGAGGCGCTGGCCCAGCGCGTGGAGAGCGAGCGCGTCACCCACACCGTCTAGGCCGTCTCTTTCGGATCTTGCCGGTCAAGCCCGCGTCGTCCGGTGCCGTGCATCGCCGCCTTGGCGGGGCGCCGCCGTACTGGACGTACTTGGTGCCCCGCCAAGGCGCCGAGGTGCGGTGCCGGGCGGCGCGGGTCAGGCAAGATCCGGAAGAGACGGCCTAGGCCGCCCCCTCCTCATCTCGCCTCGCCCGCGCGGCCCGGTCCCGGCGATTTGTCACCCGCATGGGTCTAGACAGCCCCCCGCCCCCGGGCCGCCCACCCCGCCGGGGGCGAGGATCGCAGCAGGCCGTGCTCACCCGTACGGCCCGCTGCCGGTGCGGTGGAGCCGTGGCCGGCACGGCGAGGGGACGGTGCGCGAGTGAGGGACGGCGCGGGCATACCGGACGGCGGCGCGGGAGCGGACGCGCACGCCGGAGCGAGCACGGGCGCGGGCGCGGGAACGCCCCCGCGCGGCCGTCGGCGGCGCCGGCTGCTGCGCTGGATCGGGCTCGGGGCCGTCCTGCTGGTCCTCGCGGGGACGGCGGCGGGCTGGTGGCTGTACGCCAAGCTCGACGGGAACATCACCGAGGACACCTCGGCGGCGGCCGAGCTGCGCCGCTACGACCGCGAGCGCCCGGCGCACTTCGCCTCGGGCGCCCAGAACATCCTGCTGATCGGCTCGGACTCGCGCGCCGGCTCGGGCAACGCGGGCTACGGGCAGGACGGGGGCACCCAGCGCTCGGACACCACGATCCTGCTGCACCTGCCGGCGGACCGGCGCAGTGCGACGGCGGTGTCGATCCCCCGGGACCTGATGACGGAGGTCCCGGAGTGCCTGGGGGCGGACGGCTCCCGCACCGGGGACCGGTTCGCGCAGTTCAACTGGGCCTTCCAGTGGGGCGGGGCCGCCTGCACGATCCGTACGGTCGAGAAGATGACCGGGATCCGCGTCGACCACCACATGGTGGTGGACTTCGGCGGGTTCAAGAAGATGGTCGACGCGGTCGGCGGCGTGGAGGTCTGCCTGAGGCGGCCGGTGGACGACGCCGAGGCGCACGTGCGGCTGCCGGCGGGCCGGCAGGTGCTGCACGGGGAGCAGGCGCTCGGTTTCGTCCGGGCCCGCTACAGCCTGGGCGACGGCAGCGACACCGAACGGATGGAGCGCCAACAGCAGTTTCTGGGCTCGCTGTGGGAGAAGGTGAGCAGCAACGGGGTGCTGCTGAATCCGGGCCGGCTGTATCCGCTGCTGGACGCGGCGACCTCCTCGGTGACCACCGACCCGGGGCTGGCGTCGCTGCGGGGGCTGTACGAACTCGTACGGGGCGTACGGGACATACCGGCCGACCAGGTCAAGTTCCTGACCGTACCCCGTCGCCCGTACGCGGCGGATCCGAACCGGGACGAGCTGGTGGAGCCGGACGCGGCCCGGCTCTTCGAGCGGCTGCGGGCGGACCGGCCCGTGGCGGTGACCACGCCGGCGGTGTCGCCGAGCCCGGATCCGGAGCCCGCGGGTGCGCCCCGCGCGAGTTCCGGGGAGGGTTCGGGCGGGCCTTCGCCGACGGGAAGCGGAACCTCTTCGGCGCCCACACCCGCCCCCACCTTCACAGGAACCACGGCGGGCACGGTCGACTGCCGGTAAAGCAATCCAAAAGCCGCCCGCCCAACCGAGCCGGATGGGCGCTTTGGCCCGTTATAGGGGGAGTGGATTTTGTCACCAACATGGTTTGCGGCTGACCTGGCCGGATAAGGTGAGCGATCCGGTGCACCGGCTGCGAAGAGGCCGTGCACCAGCAGCCGGATCGTTGACCGCGCGCCTGGGGGGAGGCGCGTCGCGAAGCACCGACGGAGGATTCGAGCAACCGTGGATGCGCAAAGCCGTGGGCGGGCGGACGAGATCGACCCCGCCGACCAGTGGGTCCTCAATCCCCGCACTGGCAACTACGAACTGCAACTGGGCCGTTCCGCTGCGCAGCAGCGTTCCGCCCCCGCCCCCCGCAGATCCCGCAGATCGTCCGCCTCCACGGCCGCCCCGGCTCCGGCCGCCCCCTCCCCCGCCGTCCCCAAGCCCCGCCGCGGCGAGGGGCCGCCCGGCGGGCGCCGCGGCGGCGACCGCTCCCGCAAGGGCGGCGGCCCGAGCCGGCGCAAGCGGCTGCTCACGGTCACCGGCGGCACCCTGGCGTTCCTGCTGGTGGGCGGCGGCGTCGGCTCGTACCTCTACTACCAGCACCTGAACGGCAACCTGAACGTCATCGACACCGGTGGTGCGGGCGGCGGGTTCAAGAAGGACCAGCCGATCAACGTCCTGGTGATCGGCACGGACAAGCGCAGCGGCAAGGGCAACGAGGGCTACGGGGACGCCGAGAGCGTCGGCCACGCCGACACCACGATCCTCTTCCACGTCTCCAAGGACCGCAGCAACGCGACCGCGCTGTCCATCCCGCGCGACCTGATCACCGACATCCCGTCCTGCCCGACGAAGATCGACGGCTCGGTCAAGGAGATCCCCGGCACCCGGGGCACCCGCTTCAACAACAGCCTGGGCCAGGAGGGCCGCGACCCGGGCTGCACGATGCGCACGGTCAAGCAGCTGACCGGCATCGACGTCGACAACTTCATGATGGTCGACTTCAACGCGGTGAAGAACCTGAGCACGGCGGTGGGCGGGGTGCCCGTCTGCCTCGCGAAGGACGTCAACGACCGTGATTCGAAGCTGAACCTGAAGGCGGGCGAGCACCGGCTGGAGGGCGAGCAGGCGCTGGCCTTCGTCCGGACGCGGCACTCCTTCGGCAACGAGAGCGACCTGGACCGGATCAAGACCCAGCAGCAGTTCCTGGGTTCGATGATGCGTGAGATGAAGTCCAAGGAGACGCTGACCAGTCCGAAG
The DNA here is from genome assembly GCF_055580265.1 of Streptomyces sp. NPDC032091. Taxonomy (NCBI): domain Bacteria; kingdom Bacillati; phylum Actinomycetota; class Actinomycetes; order Kitasatosporales; family Streptomycetaceae; genus Streptomyces; species Streptomyces sp. NPDC032091. Next base: position 27,402 of record NZ_JBVILR010000029.1, read on the forward strand.
AAGTTCTTCTCGCTGGCGGAGGCGGCGACGAAGTCGCTGACCGTGGACCAGGGGCTGGGCTCGATCGGCAAGCTCACCGCGCTCGCGGGCGAGTTGAAGGACATCAACCCGAAGAACGTCACGTTCACGACGCTGCCGGTGGTCGACAACCCGAACGAGCCGGCGAACCGCAAGGCGACCGTGGTCGTGAACTCCGCGCAGGCGGACCCGCTCCTGCAGATGATCCGCGGGGACGTGTCCCTGACGGCGGTCGAGAAGAAGGAGCAGGCCGCCAAGGACGCGGCCGAGGCCGACGCCAAGAACAAGCAGGACGCGCTGCTCCAGGGGAACCGCGCTCCCGCCGGGGACGTCCGGGTGGACGTGTACAACGGCGGCGGGCCTCCCGGATCCGCCTCCACCACCCTGACGTGGCTGCAGAACGCCAAGGGCGTCTACAAGTCCGGCAACCACGGCAACGCCTCGGCGCGGCTGGCCGCCACGCAGCTGGAGTACGCGCCCAACCAGGCCGACCAGGCCCGGGCACTGGCCGACATGATGGGCCTGCCGGCCTCGGCCCTGAAGCCCGGCGCGGTCGACGCCGGGCCCAGGACCCCGATGAAGCTGACCCTGGGCTCCGACTTCAAGGAGCCCGGCACGCCGCTCGGCGCGGCGGCCCCGCAGCAGGCCCCGGACGGGGTCCAGCGGGTGGAGGCCGACAAGGCGGTCTGCGCCAAGTGAGCGGCCGCGCCGGCCGACGCCGATGTCCGGCGCGGCCCAGCAGGAGCGGGCGGCGGCGCTTAGGCCGCCCGCCGATCGTCCACAGACCGCCTGGGGGCGGTAGCCGGCAGGGCCGGCACGACACCGACCAGTGAAGAAATCTTGAGGGGGGTACGCGTGGTGCACAGCAGCGTGCGGGGGGAGGGGGCGCCCGAGCAGGCCGCCGACGGCATATCCGGCGGCGGCGAGAAGAAGGCGTCCGCCACGGTGCCCCCACCCCGGGACGGTTCGGGCGGCGGCGCCCGGCCCCCGGGTGGCGGTGTCCCCGCCCGCCGGCGCCGCCGGCGGGTGCTGTTCTGGGTGGCGTCCGTCCTGGCGTTCCTGATCCTGGGGACCTCGGCGGCCGGGTACCTCTACTACAACCACCTCAACGGCAACATCCGCAGCGGCCAGCGCCTGAGCGGTGACAGCGGCGTGGAGAAGACCCATGCCAACGCCAAGGGCCAGCGGCCGCTGAACATCCTGCTGATCGGCTCCGACAGCCGCAACAAGCCGGAGAACGTGGAACTCGGCGGCAGCCGCGACACCGTGGGGAACCCGCCGCTCGCGGACGTGCAGATGCTGCTGCACGTGTCGGCGGACCGGGAGAACGCCTCGGTCGTGAGCATTCCGCGCGACACCCGGGTCGACATACCCGAGTGCACGGATCCCAAGACCGGCGAGAAGTTCAAGAAGACCAACGCGATGATCAACGAGTCGCTCGGCCGCGGCGGCCCCGGCTGCACCCTGGCCACCTGGGAGAAGCTGACCAACGTCTACATCGACCACTGGATGATGATCGACTTCTCCGGTGTGGTGAAGATGGCCGACGCGATCGGCGGCGTCCCCGTCTGCGTCAAGGACAACGTCTGGGACCGGCCCCTGCCCACCTCCGGCGGCGGCTCCGGCCTCAAGCTCCAGAAGGGCACGACCCGAGTCAAGGGCGAGCAGGCGCTCCAGTGGCTGCGCACCCGGCACGCGTTCAGCAGTGACCTGGGCCGTGCGCAGGCCCAGCACATGTACATGAACTCGATGATGCGCGAGCTGAAGAGCCAGAACGCGTTCACCGACGTCGGCCGGATCACGGACCTGGCGGAGGCGGGCACCAAGGCCCTGGAGGTCTCCGAGGAGATCGGTTCGGTCAAGAGGCTCTACAACCTGGCCATGCAGCTCAAGGACGTCCCGACCAACCGCATCACGATGACGACGATGCCGACGTTCCAGGACCCGCGGGACGAGGACCGGCTGATCGTGAACCAGCCGGACGCCGAAAAGCTGTGGACGATGCTCCGCAAGGACATCGCGTTCGACAAGAACGGCGAGCCGCAGGCCGCGCAGAGTCCGGCGGCCCCGCAGCCCTCCGCGGGCGCCTCGCAGCCCGCGCCGGCCGGTTCGCAGCCGGCGGCCCCGGCCGGCCAGGTGCCGTCCAAGGTTCCGGGCACCGCCCCCGACAAGATCGCCGTCAGCGTGGTCAACGGCACCGCGGCCGGTCAGCCGCTGACGCCCCACCGGGCGAACGCCATCGCGGACGTCCTGGTCTCCAAGGGCTTCACCGGGGCCAAGGCGGACACCGCGCTGATCCCGGAGAAGACCACCGTGGTGCGCTACCCGACGCCGGACCTGGCGGACGAGGCGCAGAACGTGGCCGCGTCGCTGGGCATCCCCACCACGGCGGTGCAGCAGTCGGCCGACGTCTCCAAGATCACCCTGATCGTGGGCGCGGACTGGCGCGAGGGCAACGCCTTCCCGGCCCAGACCCCGCCGGCGGCCGGGTCGATCCCGGACTCCGCCGACGCGATCAACGGTTCGGACACCGGCGCCTGCATGGAGGTCTACAAGCCGTACCGCTGGTAGCGGAGGCTCGGCCGCAAACGCGAAGGGGTGGCCCGGTCCGTACGGACCGGGCCACCCCTTCGCGTGGTGCCTCAGACCTCGGCCGGGTCGCGGCGCGCCGACGGGCGGCGGCTGGCGATGACCTTCCGGGCGAGCGCGCGCGGGCTGGTGAGGTAGCCGTAGCCCCAGGACATGTGCATGGTCGCCAGCGCCACGGGGATCCGCGCCCGCGCCGTGAGCGACAGCCCCTTGCCCGCCGGGACGGACCCGGCGGTGATCGCCGCGAGGTAGCCGGCCGGGACGGCGAACGCCCACGGGGTGACGGCCACGCCCGCGACGACGCCGGCCGCGATGGCGCAGACGGCGGTCGGCGGGGCCAGGTAGCGCAGGTTGATGGAGCCGGAGTGGTAGCGGGCCACCACGTGGCGCCAGCGGCCGTAGTCCTTGTACTGCTTGGCCAGGGCCCGTACGGAGGGGCGCGGGCGGTACTGGACCTTCAGCTCCGGCGAGAACCAGATCAGGCCGCCGGCCTCGCGGATGCGGAAGTTCAGCTCCCAGTCCTGGGCGCGGATGAACTCCTCGTTGTAGCCGCCCTGCTGTTCGAGGGCCTCGCGGCGGAAGACGCCGAGGTAGACGGTGTCGGCGGGGCCGGCCTCGCCGCCGGTGTGGAAGGCCGCGTTGCCGACGCCGATCTTCGAGGTCATCGCGGCGGCGACGGCGTCCTCCCAGGCGTTCTCGCCCTCGGCGTGCATGATGCCGCCGACGTTCTGCGCGCCGGTCTCCTCCAGGAGGCGGACGGCGGTGGCGATGTAGTTCGGGGAGAGCATGCCGTGGCCGTCGACGCGGACGACGATCGGGTGGCGGGAGGCCTTGATCGCGGCGTTGAGGGCGGCGGGGGTGCGTCCGGTGGGGTTGGGGACGGTGTGGACGCGGGGGTCTTCTCGTACGAGCTCGGCGGCGATCTCGTCGGTGCGGTCCGTGGACGGCCCGAGCGCGATCACCACCTCCATCTCGCCTGCGTACTCCTGTCCGAGGATGTGCCGGACGGAGTCGCGCAGGTGGCGCTCCTCGTTCAGCACCGGCATGATCACCGAGACTGCGGGCTGCTGGGCGGGCATGGCGTCCTTCACGGTCGGGTATCGGTGTCACGTTACCGCGTACGGGGGAAACGGGTGCGCGGCGGACGGGCGGTACGGACAGACGCTGATCGTATGGGCCTACTGTTCCGATGAATCTGCCCGACGTACCGGGAGGTGTCCCCCGTGCCCCAGCCGCACCGTCCCACCCGGCCCGCCGGGCCGGCCCAGCCGCAGCGCGCACGCAAGGGCGGCGGACGCGGCGGGACGGCCCGCGGCCGGCGCGACCGGCCCCGGTGGGGCGTGCGGATCGCGGCCGGGATCTCCCTGGTGGTCCTGGGCTCCGGCGCCGTCGGGCACGCCGTGATGACCGGTCTGGACACCGGCATCGACCGGGTGGACCCCTTCAAGGACATGAAGAACCGCCCCCAGGCCGGGCACGGGGTGAACTTCCTGCTGGTCGGCACCGACGGCCGGGACAAGATCACCCCGGAGGAGAAGCGCGAGTACCGCCTCGGCGGGGAGCCCTGCCACTGCACGGACACGATCATGCTGGTGCACCTCTCCGCCGACCGGCAGCGGGCGAGCGTGGTCAGCCTGCCCCGCGACAGCTACGCCGAGCTCCCCGCCCACCAGGACCCGGACACCGGCAAGCCCCACCGGCCCCACCCCGTGAAGCTCAACGCCGCCTACGCCGAGGGCGGCCCCAACCTCACCGTGCGGACCGTCGAGGCCATGACCCGGGTCAAGATCGACCACTACCTGGAGGTCGACTTCACCAGCTTCATGCGCACCGTCGACGCGATGGGCGGCGTCGAGATCTGCACCGTCAGGGCCCTCGACGACCAGAACACCGGCCTGCACCTGCTGCCCGGCACCCACCGCCTCACCGGCGGCCAGGCCCTCCAGTACGTCCGCTCCCGCCACGTCGACGGGGCCTCCGACCTGGGCCGGATGCAGCGTCAGCAGCGGTTCGTCGCGGCCCTGATCAAGCAGGCCACCGGTGGCGGGGTGCTGCTCAACCCGGTGAAGTTCAAGGAGGTCAGCTCCACCCTGCTGGGCTCGGTCCGCGCCGACAAGGACTTCGGCTCCGAGCAGATGCTGGCGCTCGGGCAGGCCATGCGCGCCTTCACCCCCTCCTCGTCCGAGTTCGCCTCCGTCCCGATCGGGGACGCCGCGTACCCGGTCAAGGGCATCGGGTCGACCGTCAAGTGGGACGAGCACAAGGCCGCCCGGCTCTTCGAGTCCCTGCGCGAGGACCGCCCGCTGGCCCCGCCCCGCCCCGGCCCGCCCGGCGGCGCCGCCGCGGCCGCCGGCCGGCCCGCGGCCGGGGCGGCGCCGACGGCCGTCCCGGTGGACGTGCCGCCGCAGCAGATCCGGGTGCAGGTGGAGAACGGCACGCGGATCGACGGGCTCGGCGGACGGGTCGACTCCGCCCTGCGCGCCACCGGCTTCGACACCACCGGCACCCCGGCCGGCGGCGCCCGCCGCGACGTCCGGCGCACGGTGATCTCCTACGACCCGCGCTGGGACCGCTCCGCCAAGACGGTGGCCGCGGCCCTGCCCGGCAGCGAGCTGCGCGCGGTCCCCGGGCAGGGCCGGACGGTGCTGGTGATCGCCGGATCCGACTACGCCAAGGTGGTCCCGGTACGGGGCGAGGACCCCTACCAGGGCGAGGCCGCGGTGGTCACCGGCGACCAGGTGGTGTGCGGAAAGTAGCCGGCGCCCCGGGAGGGCCGGCTACTTCACCCGCTCCAGCAGGGACACGTGCAGGCCGCGCACCTCGGTCGTCCGCTCGATCCGGAAGTGGTCCTTCAGGACCTGCTTGGGGGCCGCGGGGAGCTTGTTGTACGGGTCGTGGTGGCCGTCGTCGGTGTCCCGGGTGACCAGCCAGATCCGCCGGGTGTCCCCCAGGCAGCTCTCGGGCCGGCGGCACTCCACGGGGAACAGGTCGTCGGACGCCACCGCCGAGCGCTCGGTGAAGACGTCGCGCAGCCGGATCCGGTCGGGCAGGTAGTAGGCGATCTGGTAGTCGATCATGAACACCCGCTCCTTCTTGCCCCGCGGCGGGACGAAGCCGTCGCCCGGCCGGTAGCCCTGGGCGATCACCCGGGCCGCCGCGATCCCGTCGGAGGTCTCCTTCGCCTGCTCGGTGCGCAGCTGGCGGTGGTCGGGGGCGCCGAGCAGGACCAGCGCGGCCAGCCCGGCCGCGCCGGCCGGACGGGGCCGCAGGGCGGCCAGCCCGGCGGCGGCGAGGATCGTCCAGGCGGGGACGGTGAAGAGCAGGTAGCGGTCGATGAAGTACGAGGAACTGCCCTGCGAGGCCACGAAACAGGCGGCGATCGGCACGGCTCCCAGCAGCAGCAGCTCGACGACGTGGCGCCGGCCCCGGGGCCAGGCGAGCGGCAGCAGCGCCAGCGCGGCGATGCCCAGGGCCACCAGGGGGGAGGTGAACAGGTTGTCCCAGAGCCCGGAGACGTCGCGCATGCGCGGGGTCTCGATCCAGCTGATCTGCCGGCTGACCTGCCGCCGCCCCAGCAGCACCAGCGGTACCACCGGCAGCAGCGCGGCGACGGCCGCCGCCGCGAAGGACAGCGCGGTGCGGGTGCGGCGCCCGTGCCACCACCGCAGGGCGACGATCAGCGCGTGCGGCAGCAGGACCAGCAGGGAGACCATGTGCAGCAGCCCCGACGCGGCGACCAGCGCGGCGTACCCGGCCCACCGCCGCAGCGCCGGACGCTCCAGCGCCCGCAGGAGCAGCCAGGTCGCCGCGGTCACCGTGAGCACCACGAAGGCGTACGAGCGGGCCTCGGTCCCGTACCGGGTGACGGCGGGGAGCAGCGCGAACAGCAGCCCCGCGAACACGGCGGTCCGGCGGTCGAAGAGGGCGCGGGCGATCTGCACCACGAGGGCGGCCGAACCGGCCATGGCCAGCGCCGAGGGCAGCCGGAGCATCGCGGGGGAATCACCGAAAAGGGTGACCCAGAAGTGCAGCAGCAGGTAGTAGAAACCGGAGACGGCGTCGACGTGCTGGAGCATCGCGGTCAGCTCGCCGGTGCTGCGGGAGGCGGCGTTCCAGCTGGCCAGCTCGTCGCGCCACAGCTGCGGGGTGCCGGCCCGGAAGGTGGTCACCGCGAGGGTGAGCAGCGCCGCCCACAGCCAGTCGGGCCCGGGCGGCCGCCGCCGGCCCGCGCGGGCGGGGGCCGTGGTCGCGGGGGCGTTCTGGGTGGCAGTCGGCATCAGATGGGTCTCCGCGGCAGAGCCGGTCGTGGGTGCACGGCCGTCCCTCGCGTGGGAGCCGGACGTCGACGTATCAGCATAAGGGGGTCGCCCGTAAAGCTCCCGTATGCACAAGAGGCTCCCGTATGCGCACGGTCAGTCCTCGTCCAGGCCCTCGGCGATGCGCCGCTCGCGCAGCTCCCTGATCGCCTGGCGGCGGGCGAGGCGGTGCGTGCGGCGGATCTGCGCCTCCTGGTAGCGGCGCTCGTCCTGCTCGGTCTCCGGGATCACCTGCGGGACCCGGCGGGGCTTGCCCTCGGCGTCGACCGCCGTGAAGACGAGGTAGGCGCTGCCGACCTGGGTGGCCGGGGTGGACTCGTTCCAGCGTTCCGCGAGGACCCGTACGCCGATCTCCATCGACGAGCGGCCCGTCCAGTTGACCTGCGCCCGGACGTGGACCAGGTCGCCGACCCGGACGGGGGCGAGGAAGGCCATCTCGTCCATGGAGGCGGTGACGGCGGGCCCGCCGGAGTGGCGCCCGGCCACGGCGCCGGCCGCGTCGTCCACCAGCTTCATGATCACGCCGCCGTGCACGGTGCCGAGGAGGTTGGTGTCGGCCGCGGTCATGATGTGGCTGAGGGTGGTCCGGGACGCCGAGATCGGCTTGCCCTCCGGGGCCTCCGGTATCTGTGTCATGCAGCCACCTTAAGTGCGTCCCGGAGGCATCAGGTGTGCAACAGCACCGGTACGAAGACCCCTCCGGGGTGTCCCCGGGTGCTCGCGGCCGGGCATCCTTGTCGGCATGAGTGACTGGGACGGCTTCGGCGGCGAGCGCGACGCGCGCGGCCGCCGTGATGACGGGTACGGGCGCGGCGGACAGGCACAGCCGGAGGGACCGCAGCGGATGCGGCACGTCCAGCGGCAGCCGCAGCCTCCCCGGCCTCCCCGGTCACAGCCCCGTCCCGAGCAGCGGCCCGTCCGGCCGCCGGTCCCGGCGCAGGCCCCGCCGCCGGGCGCGCGGCCCGGTTCCGGCCACCGGGTGCCGCCGCAGCAGGCGCAGGGGCCCGACGCGGCGTACGACAGCGGCTACAACACCGGCCAGGTCTACGGGCGCCCCGCCGGCCCCGGCGGCCCGGGCGGCCCCTCGGGTCCCGGCGGTCCGGGACGGCGCGGGGGTCCGGGCGGTCCCGACGGCCCGGTGCCCGTCCGGGTGGTCGTGGACTGGCGCAAGCGGATCAAGATCGGTTCGATCGCGATCGTCTCCGTCCTCCTGGTGACCACGATCGGCACCTACTTCTGGGCCGACTCCAAGGTCCGCCGCGAGGTCGACCTGTCCAAGGTGATCGAGCGGCCCAAGGAGGGCGACTGCACGACCTACCTGATCGTGGGCTCCGACAGCCGCGAGGGCATGTCCGACGAGGAGAAGAAGAAGCTCCACACGGGCTCCGCCGAGGGCAAGCGCACCGACTCGATGATGGTCCTGGCCAAGTGCTCCAGCGGGAACACCATGGTCTCGCTGCCGCGCGACTCCGACGTGGAGATCCCCTCCTTCGTCGGCTCCCAGTCGGGCAAGAAGTACGCCGGCACCGGCAAGCGGACCAAGCTGAACGCCGCGTACGCGGACGACGGCCCGGAGCTGCTGGTGCGGACGGTCGAGTTCAACACCGGCCTGCGCATCGACCACTACGCCGAGATCGGTTTCGCCGGCTTCGCGAACATCGTCGACGCGCTGGGCGGCGTGGAGCTGAACATCGAACAGGGCTTCAAGGACGAAAAGTCCGGCGCCGACTTCAAGGCGGGCAAGCAGACCCTCAACGGCGAGCAGTCCCTGGCCTTCGTCCGCACCCGCTACGCCTTCGCCGAGTCGGACCTCCAGCGGACGAAGAACCAGCAGAAGTTCCTGGCCGCGCTCGCCTCCCAGGCCGCCACCCCGGGCACCGTCCTCAACCCCTTCTCCCTCTACCCGGTGATGGGCGCCGGCCTGGACACCCTCATCGTCGACAAGGACATGTCGCTGTGGGACATGGGCGAGATGTTCTTCGCCATGAAGGGCATCAACAGCGGTGAGGGCGTGTCGATGAACATGCCGCTCTCCGGCCAGCGGGGCGGAAACCTCGTCTGGGACAAGGCGAAGGTGCAGCAGCTGGTCAAGGAGATCCAGAACGACCAGAAGGTCACCGTCAGGGGGCAGTGACATGCGGGGGGCAGTGACATGAAGCACTCGTTCCGCGACGCACTGGACAGTCCGGCGGGTTCTTCGTAAGACTGATCCGCCTTTTGCACGCCTGCTCTGGAGCGTAGATGTCTTTGCCCGCGGCCCCGCCCCAACTCGGCGACCAGAGGCGGGACGGAGCCCCAGCGGCGGCCCCCGTACGGCGGCACCAGCCGGTCTCCGCCCCCAAGCCGCGGCTGCGGGTCCTGGACGGACTGCGCATCGTGGCGGCCGTGGTGGTGCTCAGCGCCCACTACGTCCACCCCGTGATCTGGGGCGCCCGGGAGAACAAGGAGCTGTTCGGCCCGGTCGCCACGCCCTCGCGCTACGGCTGGCTCGGCGTCGAACTGTTCTTCATGATCAGCGGCTTCGTCATCTGCATGTCCGCCTGGGGCCGGCCGCTCGGCAGCTACCTGCGCAGCCGCGTGGTGCGGCTCGGTCCGGCGTACTGGTTCTGCGCCCTGGCGACCGGCACCGTCATGACGGTCTACGCGCAGTTCTACGGCGGCAACCACCCCACGCCCAGTCAGATCCTGACGAATCTGACGATGGTGCAGATGCCGCTGAACAACCCCTCGGTCGACCCCTCCTACTGGACCCTGTGGTCGGAGGCCCGGTTCTACCTGATCTTCGCGATCGTCGCCTGGAAGGGCCTGACGTACCGCCGGGTCATGAACTTCTGCTGGATCTGGACCGTGGTCTCGATCCTCGCGCCGAACTCGGGCCTGCCGGTGCTGGAGGCGGTCGCGAACCAGGTGTACTCGCCGCTGTTCATCTCCGGCATCGCCTTCTACCTGATCCGCCGCGAGGGCGCCCGCGTGGGCGAGCCGTGGGTCCTGCTGGCCCTGTCCTGGCTGCTGATGCAGCGCTACATGACCGACATCCACGGCTGGAACACCCGGCCCGGCGACAAGCTCTCCTGGGCCGTCTGCGTCGCCGTGGTCACCGTCTTCTACGCCGTGATGGCCGCGGTCGCGCTGGGCTGGCTGGACCGGATCAACTGGCGCTGGCTGTCGGTGGCGGGCGCCATGTCCTACCCGCTGTACCTGCTGCACCAGCAGGTGGGCGTGACGCTGATGGAGCACTGGTCGGGCGACGTCCACCCGTACGTGCTGATCCTGTCGACCACCGGCTCGATGCTGCTGGCGTCCTGGCTGGTCGTGCGGTTCGTGGAACGGCCCGGCTCGGCCGCGCTCAAGCGCATGCTGGAACGGCGCCCGGTCAGGGCCTGACGGCCGCCGGGCACGGCCATGAAGAAGGGGCACCCCCTGGGGGGTGCCCCTTCTTCATGGTCTCGTACGGCTCAGCGGCCGGCGCGGGCGCGGAGCTTCCACGGCATCGCGATGGACTCCAGCTGCACGGCCAGGTTCATCTTCGACTCGCCGACGGTGCGGTCCTCGAAGTGGATCGGGACCTCCATCACCTGGAAGCCGCGGCGCAGGGCCTTGTACTTCATCTCCACCTGGAAGCTGTAGCCGGCGCTGCCGATCGACGCGAGGTCGATCGCCTTCAGCGCGCCCGCGCTCCACAGGTTGAAGCCGCCCGTGATGTCGCGGACGCGGGTGCCCAGGATGGTGCTCGCGTACGCGTTCGCCCAGCGGGAGAGCAGCTTGCGGTGCGCGCCCCAGGCGTCGGACAGAGTGCCGCCCGGCACGTAGCGGGAGCCCACGACCAGGCCGGCGCCGGTGGAGCGGGCCACGCCCAGCATCTCGGCGATCTTCCCGGCCGGGTGGGAGCCGTCGGCGTCCATCTGGAGCACGTACTCGGCGCCGTCCTCGACCGCCTTGGCCATGCCCGCCGCGTAGGCGCGGCCGAGGCCGTCCTTGGCGGTGCGGTGCAGGACCGACATGCGCGGCTTGCCGTCCTCGGTGACGAAGCCCTCGGCGAGCTCGTCGGCGATCTTGCCGGTGCCGTCGGGCGAGGAGTCGTCGACGATCAGCAGGCGCAGGCCCGGCTGGTCGAGGCTCATGAGCAGGTCCACCATGCCCGGGAGGTTGCCCGCCTCGTTGTAGGTCGGCATGACCACGGTGAGGGGGGTGTGCGCCCAGGTGTCGGGGAGCCTGGTGGTGGCGACGTCGGTCGTGCGGGGAGTCTGCTGCTCGCCTATCACAGGGTTATGCCTCACTGGAGTTGGTCACCGGTCGGAGGAGAAGCGGACGGCTGCGTCGGGCAGTTCGGCCTCGCACCACACCCGCACCCCTGCACGGAGTTCGTTGTCAGCCCCCACGACGGCACCGTCACCGATGACGGCACCGGTCACCACGGTGCGCGAGCCCACCGAGGCGCCGGCCCCGATGAGGCTGGCGTTCACCACCGTGTCCGGGCCGAGGATCGCGCCGTCCAGCACGATGGAACCCTGGACGACAGCACCCGACTCGATGCGGGCGCCGGCGCCCACCACGGTACCGCCCGTCAGCTTCGCGCCTTCCGCCACCTGGGCGCCGGGCAGGACGAGGGCCTCGCCGCGGGGGCCGGGGACGGCCGGGGAGGAGACGACGCCGCGCACGAGGTCGGCGGAGGCCTGGACGAAGGACTCGGGCTTGCCGAGGTCCAGCCAGTAGGTGTCCTCGGTCACGCCGTGCAGCGTGGCACCGGAGGCGAGGAGGCCGGGGAAGGTCTCGCGCTCGACGGATACCGGCCGGCCGGCGGGGATGGTGTCGATGACGCTGCGGCGGAAGACGTAGCAGCCGGCGTTGATCTGGTCGGTGATGATCTCTTCGGGGGTCTCGGGCTTCTCGGTGAAGGCCAGCACCCGCCCGTCGGGGTCGGTGGGGACCAGGCCGAAGGCCCGGGGGTCCTCGACGCGCACGAGGTGGAGCGAGACGTCGGCGTCGGCCGCCCGGTGGGACTCGACCAGCCCGGCGATGTCGAGGCCGGTCAGGATGTCGCCGTTGAAGACGAGGACCGGGGAGTCCGGGCCGCCGGTCAGGCGCTGGGCGGCGTTGCGGATGGCGCCGCCGGTGCCGAGGGGCTCGTCCTCGACGACGTATTCGAGGGTGATGCCGAAGTCGGATCCGTCGCCGAAGTAGGGCTCGAAGACCTCGGCGAGGTAGCAGGTGGCCATCACGATGTGCGTGACACCGGCGGCAGCGGCCCTGGCGATCTGGTGGGCGAGGAACGGGACGCCCGCTGCCGGAACCATCGGCTTGGGGGTGTTCACCGTCACGGGGCGCAGACGCGTCCCCTGCCCGCCGACCAGCAGGATCGCTTCCGTCATTTTGTTCTCTCCCCAACCGGTTCAGGCGTACGAAGCTTCAAAGTTAGCCCATCCGGCACAGTGCGAAGCCCGGCGGATCCCCGCCCCGGCCGCCTCCGGCAACGTTCCGGTTACGGCGGGTTCCGCAGGGTGCGGGCACCGGGAGTCCCGGCCGTCCCCCTTATATAGGGGGGAGCCGCCCCTCCCGGGGAGAGACGCCCTGCTCAGCCTTGGAACCCCGCCCGCCACTTCCGGCCGCGCCCCACGGCGCACCGCCCGCCCCGGCCGGCGCCCTCCGGCACGGGCGGCCCGCCCGCCGCGGGGGCGCACCGGGCGGGCCGCCACGCCCGCTGGATCGGAATCGTTACAAAAGAACCCTTCACATCCGCCGCCCGCCGCGCCCCGCCGCACGGCCGGCCGCAAGCACGACAAGGCCCTCGGCGCGACGCCGGGGCCTTGTCGGGGGAGCGAGCGGGTCGGTCCGCGTTACGGCAGGTTGCGGGCCATGACGATCCGCTGGACCTGGTTGGTGCCCTCGTAGATCTGCGTGATCTTCGCGTCGCGCATCATGCGCTCGACCGGGTAGTCGCGGGTGTAGCCGTAGCCGCCGAGGAGCTGGACCGCGTCGGTGGTGACCTCCATCGCGACGTCGGAGGCGAAGCACTTGGCCGCGGCGCCGAAGAAGGTGAGGTCGGAATCGACGCGCTCGGACTTGGCCGCCGCGGCGTAGGTCAGCTGGCGGGCGGCCTCGATCTTCATGGCCATGTCCGCGAGCATGAACTGGACGCCCTGGAAGTCGCCGATCGGCTTGCCGAACTGCTTGCGCTCCTGGACGTAGCCCTTGGCGTAGTCCAGGGCGCCCTGGGCGATGCCGAGGGCCTGGGCGGCGATGGTGATGCGGGTGTGGTCGAGGGTCTTCATCGCGGTGGCGAAGCCGGTGCCCTCGGCGCCGATCATGCGGTCGGCGGGGATGCGGACGTTGTCGAGGTAGACCTCGCGCGTCGGGGAGCCCTTGATGCCGAGCTTCTTCTCGGGGGCGCCGAAGGAGACGCCCTCGTCCGACTTCTCCACGACGAACGCCGAGATGCCCTTGGAGCGCATCGACGGGTCGGTGACGGCCATGACCGTGTAGTAGTCGGAGACGCCGGCGTTGGTGATCCAGCGCTTGACGCCGTTGAGGACCCAGAAGTCGCCGTCGCGGACCGCGCGGGTCTTCATGCCCGCCGCGTCGGAGCCCGCGTCGGGCTCCGAGAGGCAGTAGGAGAACATCGCGTCGCCCTTGGCCAGCGGGCCGAGGTACTTGGCCTTGAGCTCCTCGGAGCCGGAGAGGATCACCGGGAGGGAGCCGAGCTTGTTGACGGCCGGGATCAGGGAGGAGGAGGCGCAGACGCGGGCCACTTCCTCGATGACGATGACCGTGGCGAGGGCGTCGGCGCCGGCGCCGCCGTAGGTCTCGGGCACGTGGACGGCGTGCAGGTCGTTGGCGACGAGGGCGTCGAGGGCCTCCTGCGGGAAGCGGGCCTCCTCGTCGACGGTGGCCGCGAACGGGAGGATCTTCGCCTCGCAGAGCGCGCGGACGGACTCGCGGAGCATGTCGTGCTCCTCGGCCGGGCGGTACAGGTCGAAGTCGGCAGAACCCGCCAAGATCAGTCACTCCCCAGGATGACGCGCCGTAGGGCGCTGACAGCCGTGTGTCGCTGGCATGCGCGCGGCGCGGGATGCTAACTACCGTTAAGTAACCCAAATTCTAGTTCCCGGCGCCGGTGCAGCGATATGTGGCGCGTACGTGAGCTGCGTGACAGCCGGGCACTCCGGGGAACGTCCCCCCGGACCGGCCCGACTATGCTCGGGGGCCGCAAACGGCCCCGCACTCTGGAGCATCCATGGCCCCCCTCAAGATCACCGTGATCGGCACCGGCTACCTGGGCGCGACGCACGCCGCGGCCATGGCGGAGCTCGGGTTCGAGGTGCTGGGGCTGGACGTGGTGCCGGAGAAGATCGAGATGCTGGCCGCGGGCCGGGTCCCGATGTACGAGCCGGGGCTGGAGGAGCTGCTCTCCCGGCACGTCGCCGGGCTGCCCGGGGCCACCGGCCGGCTGCGGTTCACGCAGTCGTGGGAAGAGGTCGCGGACTTCGGCGACGTGCACTTCGTCTGCGTGAACACCCCGCAGAAGCACGGCGAGTACGCGTGCGACATGTCCTACGTGGACTCCGCCGTGGAGTCGCTGGCCCCACACCTGACGCGGCCCGCGCTCGTCGTGGGCAAGTCCACCGTGCCGGTCGGGTCGGCCGAGCGGCTCGCCGGGAAGCTCGCCGCGCTGGCCCCGGCCGGCGAGGACGTCGAGCTGGCGTGGAACCCGGAGTTCCTGCGCGAGGGCTTCGCCGTCCAGGACACCCTGCACCCCGACCGGATCGTCATCGGCGTACGGGGCGAGCGCGGCGAGAAGCTGCTGCGCGAGGTGTACGCGACGCCGATGGCGGAGGGCAGCCCGCTGGTGGTGACCGACTTCCCGACCGCCGAGCTGGTCAAGACCGCCGCGAACTCCTTCCTCGCCACCAAGATCTCCTTCATCAACGCCATGGCCGAGGTCTGCGAGGCCGCCGGCGGCGACGTCGTCAAGCTCGCCGAGGCCATCGGCCACGACGAGCGGATCGGCGCCAAGTTCCTGCGCGCCGGCATCGGCTTCGGCGGCGGCTGCCTGCCCAAGGACATCCGGGCCTTCATGGCCCGGGCCGGCGAGCTGGGCGCCGACCAGGCGCTGACCTTCCTCAGGGAGGTCGACTCCATCAACATGCGCCGCCGCGGGCACATGGTCGAGCTGGCCCGCGAGGCGGTGGGCGGGTCCTTCCTGGGCAAGCGGGTCGCCGTGCTCGGCGCCACCTTCAAGCCGGACTCGGACGACGTGCGCGACTCCCCCGCGCTGAACGTCGCCGGGCAGATCCACCTCCAGGGCGGTCAGGTCACCGTCTACGACCCCAAGGGCATGGACAACGCCCGCCGCGTCTTCCCCACCCTCGGCTACGCCGACTCCGCGCTCGCGGCCGCCCGCGGGGCCGAGGTCGTGCTGCACCTCACCGAATGGCGCGAGTTCCGCGAGATCGACCCCGCCGAGCTGGGATCCGTCGTCACGGACCGGCTGATCCTCGACGGCCGCAACGCCCTCGACCCGCTGCGGTGGCGGGGAGCCGGCTGGACGTACCGGGCCATGGGACGACCGCAGGCGTAAGGGCCCCTGGGTAGACTTCGCGCCGATGACCACGACCAGCAGCCCCGCACTCCACCCCACCGCGCCCGCGCCGACGGCTCCCGCCCCGCGCGAGCGGCGGGGGTCCTTCGAAGCAGCCCTGCGAGGACGGAGCGCCCTGCTGGGCATCGCGGTCTTCTGGCTGGCCAGCAGGGCCGCGATGCTCTGGACGCTGGTCCACGACGTCGGGCACTCCACCAACACCCGTGTGGAGGTCACCCTGACCTACCACAACTGGTACAACGTGCTCGTCCACTGGACGATGCCGCACAACGACGTCATGTGGCAGTACCCGCCGGCCGCCGCGGCCGTCTTCCTCTCCCCGGACCTGCTGCCGTTCCTCACCTACTTCCAGGGCTTCGTCGCCCTGACGGTCCTCTGCGACGCCGTCATCCTGCTCGGCCTCCTGCGGGTGGCGCGACGCGACGACGGCAGCATGGCCGGTGCGCTGATGTGGCTGGTGGCGCTGCCGATGATGATGGCGACCCCGTTCGCCCGCTACGACATCCACGTCACCCTGTTCGCGGTCTTCGCGCTGCTCTGCATGCGCAACCGCCCCCGGCTCGGCGGGGTCGTCGCCGGCATCGGCGCGATGGTCAAGGTGTGGCCGCTGCTGACCCTGCTCGGTGTCCCCCGCGGCAAGTCCACGCGGGACGCCTTCGTCGCGGCGGCGCTGTCCTGTGCGGCGCTGCTCGGCGTCTTCGCGGTGCTGTTCAAGGACACGCTGGGCTTCCTGGGCAACCAGGGCAACCGCGGGGTCCAGGTCGAGTCGCTGGGCGGTTCGGCGCTGATGGCGGCGCGGCTGCTGCACCTGTGGCCCGGCAGGACGAACTTCCAGTACGGGGCGTTCGAGTACGTCGGCCCGTACGTGTCGAGCATCGCCCGGGCCTCGGTGGGCCTGACGGTGATCGGCTTCCTGCTGCTCCTGCTGTGGCGGGTGAAGGCGAACCGCTGGTCGAGCGCGACGCCGTTCGACGCCGCGCTCTGCGCGATCCTGGTCTTCACGGTCACCAGCCGGGTCATCAGCCCGCAGTACATGATCTGGCTGCTGGGCCTCGGGGCCGTCTGCCTGACCTCGAAGCACTCCACCCAGCGGCCGGTCGCCTGGCTGCTGGTCGCCACGACCGCGGTGACCACGCTGGTCTTCCCGGTCTGGTACGACACCGAGGTCCTCACCACCAGCACGCTGGGCACGGTCCTGCTCTGCACCCGCAACGCCATGCTGCTCTTCGCGACGGTGTGGTCCGGAGTCCGGCTGTGGAAGGCGACCGTGCTGCCGAAGGCGGCGCTCCAGCCGGGCTAGCCGGGCGGGGCCTTGTACTGGGCGGCGCGGGCGGTGAACTCCGCCTCGCGCAGGACCCGCTGGGCGTTGCCCCAGGTGAGCAGGGCGAGGTCGGCTTCCGACCAGCCGCGTTCGAGCAGTTCCGCGAGCAGTCGCGGGTAGCCCGAGGGATCGGTGAGTCCGGTCGGCCTCGGGCTTCCGGGTTCGGCGCCGAAGGCGGCGCCGAGGCCGACCCCTTCCGGGCCCGCGAGGTCCCGTACGTGTTCCACGTGGTCGGCGACGGCGTGCAGGGAGTCGCCGGTGCGCTCGGTGTCGAACGTGACCATCGCCAGGCCGCTCGCCGCACGCAGCGCGAGGAGGACCTCGTCGGTGGCGTTGTCCGGATGCGGGGTGAGGGAGGCCGCCCCGGTGTTCGAGATGATCACCGGCGCCTTGGAGGCGGCGGCGAGCTGGCAGGCGGCGGCCGGTGAGCAGCCCGTCAGGTCGATCAGCATCGCGAGCCGGTTCAGCTCCTTGACCACCTCGTGGCCGAAGGCCGTCAGTCCCTCGTCGGCCCAGGAGGCCCCGGCGGGGGCGAGCAGGCGTACGCCGAGGGCGTGGAAGGCGCGCAGGGCGCCGAGGGAGCCGGTGAGGGTGCTGCCGGGGACGGGGCCGAGGAAAGAGGCGATCCGGCCGCGGTTGCGGGCGTCGACCATGTCGTCGGCGGTCAGCGCGAAGCACAGGCTGTCGGAGTAGCGGCGCATCAGGGCGCGGGCCGCGTCGATCTGTTCGAGGGTCTCGCACACGGCCTGGGCGCAGGAGTCCGCGCGGGGCGGGCCGGGGGGTACGAGGAGGGTCCAGAACTGGGCGCCCACTCCCCCGGCGCGCAGCCGGGGGATGTCGGTGTCGACGCCGGTGTCGGGGGTGTCGATGTCGTGGTAGGGGCTCTGGCGCAAGGTCCAGACGAGGGTGTTGCAGCCGTCGGCGACGGGATGGACGGCGAGCAGCGCGGCCGCGCGGTCCAGGGATCCGCCCGCCCTGAGGGGGGCGGTGACGGGGGCGTCTTCGGCTCCGACACCCACGGAGTGGGGTTCATCCTGCAGGTCGGCCATGGCATTCGCTCCGGTCTCGGCGGCAGCAGGGAGATATGCGGCCACCGTGACATGCCGGGCGCCGGTGCCGCCCGGCGAATGTGGCGTTCGGGTGTACGGCGGTACGGGACGGGGGCGGGCCCGGATGTTCCCGGTCCCGTCCCCGTGGCCCGCCCGGTCCTGCCTAGAGCACCGCGTTGGAGGGGCCGCGGGTGGCCTGGAGGTCCCGGGCGACGGCTTCGGCGTCGCGCAGCGCCCGTACCGCGTTGGACCAGGTCAGCTTGGCCAGGTCGGCCCGGGACCAGCCGCGGTGCAGGAGCTCCGCGATCAGGTTCGGGTAGCCGGAGACGTCGTCGAGCCCGGCCGGGGTGAAGGCGGTGCCGTCGAAGTCGCCGCCGATGCCGATGTGGTCGACACCGGCGACCTCGCGCATGTGGTCGAGGTGGTCGGCGACGGTGGCGGCGGTGGCCACGGGGCGGGGGCGGCCGGCTTCGAAGGCCCGGTGCACGGCCATCGCCTCGGGGGTGGTGTCGAGGTGGTGGAAGCCGTGGGCGCGCAGGTTCTCGTCCGCTGCGAGGGTCCACTCGACGGCGGCCGGGAGGATGAACTTCGGCACGAAGGTGGCCATGGCGACGCCGCCGTTGGCGGGCAGCAGGGCCAGCACGTCGTCGGGGACGTTGCGCGGGTGGTCGCAGACCGCCCGGGCCGAGGAGTGCGAGAAGACCACCGGGGCGGCCGAGACGGCGAGCGCGTCGCGCATGGTGGTGTCGGCGACGTGCGAGAGGTCGACGAGCATGCCGGTGCGGTTCATCTCGCGCACCACCTCGCGGCCGAAGTCGGTGAGGCCGCCGTGGCGGGGTGCGTCGGTCGCCGAGTCCGCCCAGTCGATGGTGTCGTTGTGGGTGAGCGTCATGTACCGCACGCCCAGGTGGTGCAGGGCGCGCAGGGTGGCGAGGGAGTTGTTGATGGAGTGGCCGCCCTCGGCTCCCATCAGGGAGGCGATCCGGCCGTCGGCGCGGGCCGCCTCCATGTCGTCGGCCGTCAGGGCCCGCACCAGGGCGCGGGGGTAACGGGCGATCAGCTGCCCGACGGCGTCGATCTGCTCCAGGGTGGCGCTGACCGCCTCGTCGCCCGCGAAGTCGGAGCGGACGTAGACGGACCAGAACTGCGCACCGACCCCTCCGGCGCGCAGCCGGGGGATGTCGGTGTGCAGGTGGGCCGACTGGTCGCCGGCGATGTCGCGCCGGGTGAGGTCGTAGCGGACCTGCTCGCGCAGGGCCCAGGGCAGGTCGTTGTGGCCGTCGACGACCGGGTGCTCCGCGAGGAGCGCGCGGGCCTCGGCGAGCAGGTCCGCCGCGCTCACTTGCCGAACCCGAAGGATTCCGCGCCGGCGACCTTGGCGCGCAGCCGCTTGCCCTTCTCGGTGGCCTGGTCGTTCAGCTCCTGCTGGAACTCGCGCATCCGGCCGAGGAGCTCCGGGTCGTGCGCGGCGAGCATGCGGACGGCGAGCAGGCCGGCGTTGCGGGCGCCGGCGACGGAGACGGTGGCGACGGGGACCCCGGCGGGCATCTGGACGATCGACAGGAGCGAGTCCATGCCGTCCAGGTACTTCAGCGGGACCGGCACGCCGATGACGGGCAGCGGGGTGACGGAGGCGAGCATGCCGGGCAGGTGGGCGGCCCCGCCGGCGCCGGCGATGATCGCCTTGAGCCCGCGCTCGGCGGCGTGCTCCCCGTACGCGACCATCTCGCGCGGCATGCGGTGGGCGGAGACGACGTCGACCTCGTAGGGGATCTCGAACTCGTCCAGGGCCTGGGCGGCGGCCTCCATGACCGGCCAGTCGGAGTCCGAACCCATGACGATGCCCACGACGGGGGAAGTGCTCATTCGGTGATCGTTCCTCTGAGGTAGCCGGCTGCGTGGCGTGCGCGTTCCAGCACATCGTCCAGGTCGTCGCCGTAGGTGTTGACGTGGCCGACCTTGCGGCCGTGTTTCACGTCCTTGCCGTACATGTGGATCTTCACCTGCGGGTCGTGGGCCATGCAGTGCAGGTACGCCGCGTACATGTCGGGGTAGTCCCCGCCGAGGACGTTGGCCATCACGGTCCAGCGGGCCCGGGGGCGCGGGTCGCCCAGGGGGAGGTCCAGGACCGCTCGGACGTGGTTGGCGAACTGGGAGGTGACCGCGCCGTCCTGGGTCCAGTGGCCGCTGTTGTGCGGGCGCATGGCCAGTTCGTTGACGAGGATGCGGCCGTCGGTGGTCTCGAACAGCTCCACGGCCAGGTGGCCGGTCACGTCGAGTTCCTTGGCGATGCGCAGGGCCAGGGCCTGGGCCTCGCCCGCGAGGGCTTCGGAGAGGTGGGGGGCGGGGGCGATCACCGTGTCGCACACGCCGTCGACCTGGATGGACTCCACGACGGGGTAGGCCACGGCCTGGCCGTGCGGGGAGCGGACGATGTTGGCGGCGAGTTCGCGGACGTAGTCCACCTTCTCCTCCGCGAGGACCGGGACGCCCGCCTTGAACGGGGCCTCCGCGTCCTCGGGGGTGCGGACGAACCACACGCCCTTGCCGTCGTACCCGCCGCGCACCGTCTTGAGGATGACGGGGAAGCCGCCGACCTCTTCCGCGAAGGCCGCCGCGTCCGCCGGATCGCTCACGATCCGGTGGCGGGGGCTGGGCGCGCCGATCTCGTCGAGCTTGGCGCGCATCACCCCCTTGTCCTGGGCGTGCACCAACGCGTCGGGCCCCGGCCGGACGGGGATGCCGTCCGACTCCAGGGCCCGGAGGTGCTCGGTGGGTACGTGCTCGTGATCGAAGGTGATCACGTCGCAGCCGCGCGCGAAGGCGCGCAACGTCTCCAGGTCGCGATAGTCGCCGATGACGACGTCGTTCACGACCAGGGCCGCCGAGTCCTGGGGGGTGTCACTGAGGATCTTGAATCTGATGCCGAGGGGGATACCCGCCTCGTGGGTCATGCGGGCGAGCTGACCGCCGCCGACCATGCCGACTACCGGGAACGTCACCTCTCCAGGGTATCCGCCGGTATTCCGCCATACGGACGCAGGCCTGGCGCGGACCCGCCGGTGGGACGCGGAGGCCTTGTGTGCGTTGTGTCGCAGGGGTGCCGAGGCGCCGTCGGGCCGCCGGGGCGACACTTAACATGGTGGGGTTGACGAGATCGGGTGACACGTCCGCCCGCCCGGCCGGCCCGCGCCGGCGGCTCGCCCCGCGACTCATCCGACGACTGACAGGGACTGACCATCACATGAGCACGCCGAACGCAGTACCGCTGTCCGAGCGCCTCCGAGGGATCCTCCGGGAGGTCGTCAAGTTCGGCGCGGTCGGCGGCGCGGGCGTGCTGGTCAACTTCGGCGTCTTCAACCTGCTGCGCAGCACCACGGACCTGCAGACGGTCCGGGCGAACGTGATAGCCATCGTGGTGGCCATCATCACGAACTACGTGGGGTTCCGCTACTTCACCTATCGTGACCGCGACCTGGGCAGCCGTCGCCGCGAGATGATCCTGTTCGTCCTGTTCAGCCTGATCGGCATGGTCATCGAGAGCGGTGTGCTCTACGTGGCCACGTACGGGTTCGGTCTGGACAGCTCCCTGCAGAACAACGTCTTCAAGTTCTTCGGCATGGCGGTGGCGACGGTCTTCCGGTTCTGGTCGTACCGGACGTGGGTCTTCAAGGCCCTGCCCACGGACGCCGCGCCCTCGCTGGTCGTGGAGCAGCGCGACGGGCGCGACGCGGCGCCCGTCGGCGCCTCCCGCACCCCGGAGCGGGCTATCTGACCGTCCGCTCCGGCTCCGCGCGCTCCGGGGCCGTACGGCTGAGGAAGAGCGCGAACACCGGCGGCTGACTCTGGAGGAGCTCCAGGCGGCCGCCGTCCGCTTCCGCGAGGTCGCGGGCGACGGCCAGGCCGATGCCGGTGGAGTTGCGGCCGCTGATGGCCCGCTCGAAGATCCGGTTGCCGAGGTCGGGCGGGACGCCGGGGCCCTCGTCGGTGACCTCGATGACGGCCTGGTTGCCGGTGACGCGGGTGCGCAGGGCGACGGTGCCGCCGCCGTGCATGAGCGCGTTCTCCACCAGGGTGGCCAGGACCTGGGAGACCGCCCCGGGGGTGCCGACGGCCCGCATGCCGGTCTTCCCGGAGCGGACGATGGCCCGTCCGCAGCTGCGGTAGGCCGGCCGCCACTCCTCCAGCTGCTGCTTGACGACCTCGTCGAGGTCGAAGGGGACGGCGGAGCCGGTGCGGGGGTCGCGGGAGTTCGTCAGCAGCCGCTCGACCACGTCCGTGAGCCGCTCCACCTGGGTGAGGGCGATGGACGCCTCCTCCCGAACGGTCTCCAGGTCGTCGGTGACCGTGATCTCCTCCAGCCGCATCGACAGGGCGGTCAGGGGGGTGCGCAGCTGGTGGGAGGCGTCGGCGGCGAGGCGGCGTTCGGCGGTGAGCATCCGTCCGATCCGTTCGGCGCTGGCGTCCAGCACGTCGGCGACCCGGTCCAGCTCGGGGACCCCGTAGCGCTTGTGGCGGGGACGGGGGTCGCCGGAGCCGAGCCGCTCGGCGGTCTCGGCGAGGTCGGTGAGCGGGGAGGCCAGCCGGTTGGCCTGGCGCACGGCGAGCAGGACGGCCGCCACGACGGCCAGCAGCGCCACCGCGCCGACGACGGCCAGGGTGCGCCCGACCTCGCGGGTGACGGTGGAGCGCGACTCCTCGACGACCACCACCTCGCCCTGCTCGCCGCGCGCGGTGCCCCGGATGACGTTGTCGGCGATGCGCTCGCCCACCTCGACGGGCGGCTGCCCGGGGAGGGTGATGCGGGCGTAGGTGCCGACGTCCAGTTGTTCGGAGAGGGAGCCGGCGTCGACCCTGCGGTGTTCCAGGGCGTCGGCTTCGACGACGCCCAGCAGGCGCAGCGCCTCGGAGCCGATGCGGTCCTGGGCGCTGCTGGTGATGGTCCGGGTCTCCACGATGACGAGGGAGACCCCGAACACGGCGATCACGACGAGGACCACGGCGAGCGTGGAGTTGATCAGGCGGCGGCGCATGCCCTAGAGCATGCCCTAACGGAGGAACGCGTCAGCTCTTCTCGAAGCGGAAGCCGACGCCCCGGACGGTGGCGATGTAGCGGGGGTTCGCGGCGTCGTCGCCGAGCTTCTTGCGCAGCCAGGAGATGTGCATGTCGAGGGTCTTGGTGGAGGACCACCAGGTGGTGTCCCAGACCTCGCGCATCAGCTGGTCGCGGGTGACGACCCGGCCGGCGTCGCGGACCAGGACGCGCAGCAGGTCGAATTCCTTGGCGGTGAGCTGGAGCTCCTCCTCGCCCATCCAGGCGCGGTGGGACTCGACGTCGATGCGGACCCCGTGGGTGGCGGGCGCCTGGGCGGTGTCGTTGGCGCCGCGCCGCAGCAGGGCCCGTACGCGGGCCAGCAGCTCGGCGAGGCGGAAGGGCTTGGTCACGTAGTCGTCGGCGCCGGCGTCCAGGCCGACGACCGTGTCGACCTCGTCGGCCCGGGCGGTCAGGACCAGGATGGGGAAGCCGTGGCCCTCGGCGCGCAGTCGCCGGGCCACCTCCAGGCCGTCCATTCCGGGCAGTCCGAGGTCGAGGACGACGAGATCGACGCCGCCCTGCAGTCCGGCCTCCAGGGCCGTGGGGCCGTCCTCCCGGACCTCGACCTCGTAACCCTCCCGGCGCAGGGCGCGGGCCAGGGGTTCCGAGATGGATGCGTCGTCCTCGGCGAGCAGTACACGCGTCATGTGGGTGATGGTAGTCCGCGGCGGCTGAAAGGAGGCGCTTGCCTGCATACCCCTCTCGAACTGGGGTTATTAACTACTATCGGCCTTCGAACTTGACGAATCGGTTCCCGTCTTCCCTGTGATCCATATCTCAATCCCTTCCATATGCATCGGTGCCCTGTCGTATGGTGGCGGAACGCCCGATGCACTATCGAGGGGACATTTGCGCTCAAATCCGAGCCAAGAACCTCAAATTCTGCTCTGGCCGGCTCGATCCGGCCCAGATGACAGTGAATGACCTATGGGCCGGGCCCGGCACGCGAGGAGGCGTGCAGGGCGTGGATCCCGGTTACGGCTGCCCCGTCACCCCGTCACACCGGGGAACGAGACCCCAGGGCGTGGGGAGGGACATCCGTCGCCGGTGCCGGCCACCCCCCACCGGGCGCTGAACAGCTCACGAAGCCAAGCGTCCCGAGCAAGCAAGGATCGACCATGGCTTCCAGCCTGACGAAGGCCTCGCCGAGCGCAGCTCACGAGAAGACCTTCCTCGGCCACCCCGTTGGCCTGGCCACGCTGTTCATGACCGAGATGTGGGAGCGCTTCTCCTACTACGGCATGCGTGCGCTTCTCGTCCTCTACTTGGTCTCCGGCGGCGCCGACGCCGCGACCGGCAGCCAGGGCGGGGGCCTCGCCTTCACGGCCGCGACGGCCACGGCGATCTACTCCGTCTACGTGGCCATGGTCTACCTCATGGCCATGCCCGGCGGCTGGTTCGGCGACCGCGTCTGGGGTGCCCGCAAGACGGTCGCCATAGCCGGCGGTGTGATCATGGCGGGCCACGTCTCGCTGGCCCTCCCCGGCCAGATCGCGTTCTTCGTCGGTCTGCTGCTCGTCGCGCTCGGCTCCGGTCTGCTGAAGGCCAACATCTCCACGATGGTCGGCCACCTGTACAAGGGCCTGGACGACTCGCGCCGCGACAGCGGTTTCACGATCTTCTACATCGGCATCAACGTCGGTGCCTTCGCGGCGCCGCTCGTGATCGGCACCATCGGTGAGACGGTCAACTGGCACCTCGGCTTCCTGCTCGCCGCCATCGGCATGGGCGTCGGCCTGGTGATCTACGTGCTCGCCGCCCGCACCCTGAACCCGGAGAGCAGCGTCGTCCCGAACCCGCTGTCCCCGGCGGAGCGCAAGGCCGTCATCGTCAAGGCCCTCGCCGTCCTGGTCGTCATCGCCGTCTTCTACGGCGCCGTGGCCGCCGCGGGCATGTTCACCATCAAGTGGGCGCTGTACCCGATCACCATCGCCGGTCTGATCATCCCGGTCGCCGTCCTCGTCCGCATCAAGCGCGACAAGGACCTGTCGACCGGCGAGCAGTCCAGGATGAGCGCCTACATCTGGTTCTTCGTGGCCGCCGCCGTGTTCTGGATGATCTACGACCAGGGTGGTTCGACCCTCTCCCTGTTCGGTGACAAGAACTCCGAGCGCAGCCTGCTCGGCTGGGAAGTCCCCACGGTGGTCTTCCAGTCGCTGAACCCGCTCTTCGTGGTGGCCCTGGCCCCGGTCTTCGCCGCCCTGTGGGTGGTTCTGGCCCGCCGCAACCGCGAGCCCAGCACCATCGTGAAGTTCTCCGGGGCCCTGGTCCTCGTGGGCTTCTCCTTCTTCCTGTTCGCGATCCCGCTGAACCAGACCGCCGGCAACGACACCAAGGTCACCATGTGGTGGCTGGTGCTGATCTTCCTGGTGCAGACCGTCGCCGAGCTGTGCCTGTCCCCGGTCGGCCTCTCGGTCACCACGAAGATGGCGCCGCAGAAGTACGCGTCGCAGATGATGGGCGTGTGGTTCCTCGCCGTCACCGCCGGTGACTGCGTCACCGGCCTGCTCGGCCTGGCCGACGTGAAGCTGGACGGCGTGGGCGTGATCCTCTTCCAGGCGGCCGCCGCCGTGGTCGCCGGTCTCGCGATCTACATGTACCGCAAGAAGGTCGACGCCCTGATGGGCGACATGAAGTGACACCCCGCCCCCAGGGGTAGGCGAAGGCCCGGCACACCGGATGGTGTGCCGGGCCTTCGTCCGTTTCGGGGCGGGTTACCTCATGCCGCGCAGGCGGCGCCAGGGGGTGAAGGTGAAGATCGCGCCGCCGAGCAGGATGACCGTGCCGGCGGCCAGGGCGAGGGCCTGGAGCCCGCCGTCGTCCCGGGCGCCGGTCTCGGCGAGGCCGCCGGAGGCGGACGCCGCCGAGGAGCTGCCGGTGGACGGGCCGGCGGAGGTGGAGCCGGAGCCGCCGGGCTGGGCGGTGGTGTCCAGCTCCAGGGAGACGCCGCTGCCGGTGGCCTTGCAGGGCACGTTGATCGGGGTGCTGCCCGGGGTCATCGTGACGTCGATGGTCAGCTGGTCGGGGCTGAGCGTCACCTTGCCCGACTTGCCGGGCTTGTAGGTGCCGGTCATGTCGGTGAGGCTGACCGGTGCCCCGCTGGGGATCGGCTCGGCGTTGGCCGGGCCGGCGACCTTGACGGTGCCGCTGTCGGCGCCGCCGAGCTTGATGTCCATGGACGGCTTGAGGGCGCCGGCCGGGAGCTGCATGGGGCTGGCCATCGCACCCTTGGCGGTCTTGACGGTGAGGGCGTAGTCGCCGCCGTTCTTCTTGGCGCTAATGGTCACGGGCGTCTTGATGCCATTAGGCACCACGGCGCCGCAGTCGTAGGCGACCTCCACCGCCTTGCCGGGGAAGTCGGTCTGGCCGCCGGAGCCGCCGGTCGTCGATCCGCCGCTGGTGGAGCCGCCCGTGGTGCTGCCGCCGGTGGTCGAGCCCGAGGTGCCCCCGGTGGTCGAACCGCCCGTGGTCGAGCCGCCTGTGGTGCCCCCGGTGGTCGAGCCGCCGGTGGTGCCGCCGGTGGTCGTCGAGCCGGTCGTGCCGCCCGTCCCGCCGCCCGAGACGTCGATGACGGCGCCGCCCTTCACCTCGCCCACCGGGGCGCACTTGGTGACGAAGGTGCCGAAGGGGAAGGTCACCGCCACCTCGTACTTGCCGGGGGTCACGGTGATCTTGCCGGCCTTGGTCAGCTTCAGCTTGCCCTTCATGACGGACATGACCATGGGGGCCTTCTTGGGGATCTCCGGGTTCTTCTTCTCCCCGACGACCTTGGCCTCGCCTCCGCCGTCGCTCACGGTGAGCCAGCCGGTGGGCTGGACCGAGTCCTTCGGGATCACCATCAGGTCGGTGTTGTTCGACGCCGGCTTCACCGTCTCCCACGAGACGTCGACCTCGTCGCCGACCTTGGCCGTGGCCGGTGCGGTGATCCGCGCGGTGGTCTCGCCCTCGACCGGGTCGCCGCCGCCGGCCGGCGGCACGCACCTGACCTTGAACGTCGTTTCGGCGGCCTGGGCGGGGGAAGCCGCCACGGCGACACCCGCGCCGCTGAGCAGCAGCGCGACCAGGGCCGCGCTCGCCCTCCGTTGGGTCTTCACTGGGGTCCTCTCGTCGTCGGACTGTGATCGGACGGTGCGGAAGGCTGTGGAGGCCGGGGCTCCGGGGTGAACCACGGGAGGGCGGGCGGCGGGGCCTCCGGGCCGCCCGCGTCCGGGATCCTCGGGAGGCGGGCCGTCACCGCCGAGGCGCCCTCCGGGGCCGGGCCGGTGCCCCGGTGGCGGCCCGGCGCCCCGGGGCGCGGCCGGACCCGGTCCACGACCGCCATGCCCAGCCGGAACAGCGCCGTCGGGATCACCACCAGCAGCAGGCCCCAGAACAGGAGCACCCCGTACGGCCGGCCCACGCCCCACGGCTGCGTGGCGAGGACCGTCTCCCCGTACTTCAGCGAGACCGTGTAGTCGCCGTGGGCGCCCGCCGGCAGTTCCACGTCCAGGGCCACCTCCGCCTTTCCCCCGGGCGGGATGGTGCCCTTCCAGCGGGCCTCCTCCCACTGCGGGGCGAACACCCCGTGGGCGGTGCCCAGCCGGAAGACCGGGTCCTTGACGGGGACCGGGCCGAGGTTGCCGACGGTGGCGGTGAACCGCCGCGACGGCGGGGCCCCGAACCAGGTCAGCACCCCGTCCCCGCCCCGCAGCCGGACGCCCGTCAGCATCGCGAGCCGGGCGGTCCCGGACTCGGCGGGCAGGTCGGCCACCGGATGGTCGGTGATCTTCAGCGGGACGGCGACGGTGGACTGGTCGCCGTTGACCGAGGCCACGTCCACGACGCACGGGCAGGGCTTGGGCGGCGCCACGACCGGCAGCCGGGCCGTGAAGCGGCCGTCGTCGCCGACCGAGACGGCCACCCCGTCGGCGTTGGCGCAGCTGTTGGTGCCGCCGATCATGTTCTGGCCGCAGACCAGCAGCATCACCAGGGTCCTGGCCCGCCAGCCGGTGCCGGTGGCGGTGAGCTCGGTGCCCTTGGCCGCCTCCTGGAGCGAGAGCGCCACGGCGGGTTTCCCCTCGGAGGCGGCGGCCGCCGGGGCCGGGGCGGCCGGGAGGAGGGCCAGGGCGAGGGCCGCCAAGGCCGCCCCGGCGCGGGACACGGCCCTCGGGCCGGACGTGCGGCTCACCTGGACGCTCCCGTCAGCTCGGGTTCGGACACCGCCGGGGCGCTCGGGCCCCCGGCCTGCTCGTGCGGCTCTGCGGGCGGCTTCCCGCGCCGGCCGGGCGGGCCGCGCCGCAGGACCCGTACGAGGAACACCGCGCCCGCGCCGAGCAGCGGCAGCCCGGCCCCGGCCCAGGCCGCGCTCCCCCAGGGCACGCGCCAGGCCGTGGCGGTGGCGGTGGCCGGGGCGGCGCCCGGGGCGGTGGCGGTGAGGCGGAGCGAGACCCGGCCGAAGGCGGGCGCGCCCGGCCAGGGCTCGGTGAGGGCGACCCGCCGGCCGGGCGGCAGCTCGACCGGCAGGGGGCGGGCGCGGCGGGGGTCGGAGGCCCCGCCGAGGGCGCCTTCGGCGTGCAGGGCGAGCGCCGGGGTGAGGGTGACGTTGCCCCGGTTGACGAGGGTGTACGCGACGGCGGTGGCCGCGCCGTGACCGCGTACGGAGACCTCCTCGACGGTGAGGGCCGCCAGGGCCGGGCCGGCCACCCGCAGGTCGACCCGTACGCCCACCTCGCGCCCGCCCTCGGCGGCGACGACGGCGGCAGGGTGGTCGCCGGGCGGGGAGGCGGGCGGCACGGTGACCGTGAAGGGGACCACCGCCCGGGTGTGCGGCGGGAGCGTGACGGTGGCGGCCGCGCCGAAGCTGATCCAGGACCCGGCGCCCCGCTCCCCCCGGGCGGGGCGTGCGGCGAAGGCGCCGTCGGGCGCGGGGGAGGCGTCGGCCCCGCGCAGGGTGACGGTCCGTTCCCGGTCGCCGGTGTTGGCGAGGGCGAGGCGGTCCTCCAGCACGGTGCCGGCGGGGCCCGAGAGGTAGAAGGAGGGGCGGCGGGCGGCGGGCGCGGCCCCGGAGGCGGGTTCGGCGGTCCAGCCGGGGTCGTCGGCGGCGGCCGGGGTGGCGTGGAGGGCGGCGGCGGCCCACAGGACCAGGGCGGCGAGGCGCCGCAGGGTGCGGGGGGTGAGGGGCTGGAGCACGGGCGGGCGCTCCGTTCAGGACGGGGTGCGCCGGGCCCGCCGGCCGCGCCGGGTCAGCCAGAGCAGGCCTGCGGCGCCGGACAGCGCGACGGTGGCGCCGAGGGTGCCGAGGGCCAGGGCGGAGTCGGCGGGGCCGGTCTGCGGGAGGGTGCCGTCGGAGGGTGCGCCGCCTCCCGCGGCCGCCGTCACGTCGAGTTCCAGGGAGGGCTTGGGGCCGTTGCCGGGGGTGCAGGTGGTGGTGGTGCCCATGGCCTTGATGGTCAGGAGCCCGGCCGTGAAGGTGACCTTGCCGCTCTTCTTGGGGGTGTAGGTGCCCGACAGGTCACTGATCTTGATCGGGGTGTCGGCGGGCGCGGCCTCCGCGTTCGGGGGGCCGGAGACCGGTATCGAGGCCTCCTCGGCGCCGGCGGCCATGACGACGGCGCTGGGGTTCATCGCGCCCTTGCCGAGCTCGATGGGGCTGGAGGAGACGCCCTTCTGGAAGGACATCGTCAGCTTGTAGCCGTCGCCGTCCTCGACGGCCTTGATGTCGATGGGCGAGACCGCCGACTTGTCCCCGATGGGGGTCTTGCAGTCGTACTGGACGTCGACCACGTCGGCGTGGGCCGCGGGGGCGGCGAACAGGACGGCGGATCCGGCCAGCGCGGAGGCCAGCGCGAGCGCGGTGGAGCGTTTCCGGTCGGACACCTTCGTCTTCCCCTCGGGCCACGGAACGGCTTACTGACGCCATGTCAGATTGGTGGCTCAAGGTACGCCCGGGACCCCACGGAGGGAAGACAAAGGACGGCCCGGCGTGAAAGGCCCGGCGGGCCGCCCCCTCGGGCGGTCCGCCGGGCCGGGCCGGACGGCGCCTCAGGCGGCGCGCACCCCGCGGTTCCAGACGGCGGACACCAGCGGGACGCCCGGCCGGTAGGCGAGGTGGACGTGGCTGGGGGCGTCGAGGAGGGCCAGGTCGGCGCGGGCCCCGGGCGCCAGGCGGCCGATGTCCCCGCGGCGCAGCGCGCGCGCCCCGCCGGCGGTGGCCGACCACAGGGCCTCGTCGGGGGTCATGCGCATGTCCCGGACGGCGAGGGCGATGCAGAACGGCATGGAACTCGTGTACGAGGAGCCGGGGTTGCAGTCGGTGGACAGGGCGACGGTCGCGCCCGCGTCGATGAGGCGGCGCGCGTCGGGCCACTGGGCGCGGGTGGAGAACTCGGCGCCGGGCAGCAGGGTGGCGACGGTGGTGGCGGAGGCCTGGGCGAGGGCGTCCACGTCGGCGTCGGTGAGGTGGGTGCAGTGGTCGGCGGAGGCGGCCTCCAGCTCCACGGCCAGCTGCACGCCGGGGCCGTAGGACAGCTGGTTGGCGTGGACGCGGGGGATCAGCCCGGCGGCGGCGCCGGCCGTG
The DNA here is from genome assembly GCF_055580265.1 of Streptomyces sp. NPDC032091. Classification (NCBI taxonomy): domain Bacteria; kingdom Bacillati; phylum Actinomycetota; class Actinomycetes; order Kitasatosporales; family Streptomycetaceae; genus Streptomyces; species Streptomyces sp. NPDC032091. The sequence continues at coordinate 57,941 of NZ_JBVILR010000029.1, forward strand.
AGGATCGCGCGGGCCTGGTCGCCGTCGAAGGCGCCCTTCTCGCAGAAGACGTCCACCCAGCGGGCGTACGGGGCGCAGGCGGCGAGCATCTCGCCGGTGACGAGGTCGACGTAGCCGGCCGGGTCCTCGGCGTAGTCGGGGGAGACGATGTGCGCGCCGAGGTAGGTGACCTCGTCGGTGTGGGCGGAGGCGATGCGCAGGGCGCGGGCCTCGTCGTCGACGGTGAGGCCGTAGCCCGACTTGGTCTCGAAGGTGGTGGTGCCCTGGCGGAGGGCCTCGTCGAGGTGGCGGACGAGGTTGGCCTCCAGCTCGGCGTCGGTGGCGGCGCGGGTGGCGGCGACGGTGGTACGGATGCCTCCGGCGGAGTAGGCGCGGCCGGACATGCGGGCGTTGAACTCGGCGGTGCGGTCGCCGGCGAAGACGAGGTGGGAGTGGGAGTCGACGAACCCGGGGATGACGGCGCGGCCCTTCGCGTCGAACGCGGCGTCGGCGGCGGGGGCCGCCGCGGCCTCGCCGACCCAGGCGATCCGGTCGCCGTCGATGACGAGGGCGGCGTTCTCGATCAGGCCGAGGGGGGATCCGTCGCCGTAGGCGGGGTCGTTGGTGACGAGGCTGCCGATATTGGTGAGGACGGTGGTGGTCATGGTTCCTCTCGGAAGGTTCACAACGCCGGCGGGGCCGATGTCGGCCCCGCCGGCGTCCGAGGCGACGGGCGGGCGGCGCCCGTACGGGTCGTACGGGCGGCCCGCGCCCGTACGGGTCGGGGGCGTCAGCCCCGGACGGCGGAGATCGCTTCGGCCAGGGCCCCCGCGACGTCCCCCACCAGCGCGTGGACGCCGTCGCGGACCACGTGGCGGCCGCCCACCACCGTGTGGCGGACGTCGGCGGCCGACGCGGCGAAGACGGCCGTCTCCGCGCCGAGGCGGGGCAGCGGCCCCGCCGTGCGGACGGTGTCCAGGGCGATGGTCGTGAAGTCCGCGAGCGCCCCGGCCTCCAGCCGGCCCGCGTCCGGGCGGCCCAGGGCCGCGTGCCCGTCGGCGGTGGCGGCCGTCAGCAGGGCGTTGGCCGTCCAGTGGCCCCGCGTCCGGCTGCGCAGCCGCTCGTCGAGCTCCATCGCCCGCGCCTCCTCCAGCAGGTCGATCACCGCGTGGCTGTCGCTGCCCAGGGACAGCGGGCTGCCCGCGCGCTGGAGCCGGCGGGCCGGTCCGATGCCGTCGGCGAGGTCGCGTTCGGTGGTCGGGCACATGCAGGTGCCGGTGGAGGTGCCGCCGAGCAGGGCGATGTCCTCGTCCGTCAGGTGCGTGTTGTGGACGCCGGTGGTGCGCGGGCCCAGCACGCCGTGGTCGGCGAGCAGCTGCGTGGGGGTGCGGCCGTGCGCGGCGAGGCAGGCGTCGTTCTCCGCCGTCTGCTCGGACAGGTGCACGTGCAGCGGGGCCTCGCGTTCCTGCGCCCAGGCGGCGACGGTGGCCAGCCGGTCGGCCGGGACGGCCCGGACGGAGTGGACCGCCGCGCCGATCAGCGCGTGCTCGCTGGGCTTCAGGGCCGAGACCCGCTCGGCCCAGGCGTCGGCGGTGCCGTCGGAGAAGCGCAGCTGGTGCGGGTTGGGAGCCTCGCCGAAGCCGGACGCCAGGTAGGCGGTGTCGAGGAGGGTGATGCGGATGCCGGCCGCCGCGGCCGCCTCGATCAGCGCCTCGCCCATCGCGTTGGGGTCGGCGTACGGGGTGCCGCCGGGGGCGTGGTGGACGTAGTGGAACTCGCCGACGTTCGTGATGCCGGCCAGCGCCATCTCCGCGTACACCGCGCGGGCGAGGGCGAAGTAGTTCTCGGGGGTGAGGTTCTGGGCGACGCCGTACATGACCTCGCGCCAGGTCCAGAAGGTGCCCGAGCCGACCTGGACGGTGGAGCGCAGCGCCCGGTGGAAGGCGTGGGAGTGCGCGTTGGCCAGGCCGGGGACGGTGAGGCCGCGCAGCACCTCCGCCCCGGGGGGCGGGGTGTCCGCCCCGGTGCGCACCTCGGCGATGCGGCCGTCGGCCGTGACGCCGAGGGCCACGCCCGGCTCGACGTGGTCGCCGAGCCAGGCGTGTTCCAGCCAGTACGTCTTCCGCGCGATCAGCTCGTGCCCCTTCAGCGGCATGCCAGGCCTTCCAGTACGTCGGCGAGGGCGAGGACTCCGGCCACGCAGTCGTCCTCGGCGGCGAACTCCCGCGGGGAGTGGGAGACGCCCGTGGGGTTGCGTACGAACAGCATCGCGGTCGGGACGGACGCGGAGAGGATTCCGGCGTCGTGTCCCGCCCCGGTGCCGAGGACGGGGACGGCCCCGCCCAGGATCCGGTTGAGCTCGTCGCGCAGGGCGTGCTCGAACTCGACGACCGGGGTGAAGGACTCCCGGACGACGTCGAGGTCGATGCCGTCGCGCTCGGCCTGCTCGCGGGCGGCCTTCTCGACGGCGGTGACGACCGTGTCGAGGGTGGCCTGGTCGGCGGCCCGGGAGTCGAGCCAGCCGCGCACGAGGGAGGGGATGGCGTTGACCCCGTTGGGCTCGACGGAGATCTTGCCGAAGGTGGCGACGGCCCCGGCGAGGGCGGCCTCCCGGCGGGCGGCCAGGACGGTCTGCGCGTAGGTGAGCATCGGGTCGCGGCGGTCGACCAGACGGGTGGTGCCCGCGTGGTTGGCCTCGCCGTGGAAGTCGAAGCGCCAGCGGCCGTGCGGCCAGATCGCGGAGGCGAGGCCGACCCGGTCGCCGGACAGGTCCAGGGCGCGGCCCTGCTCCACGTGCAGTTCGACGAAGGCGCCGATGCGGGCGAGCCGCTCGGGGTCGGCGCCGATCGCGTCGGGGTCGTGGCCGGCGCGCTCCATGGCCTGCGGGAGGGTGGTCCCGTCGGCGTCGCGGAGCTCGTACGCCTTCTCCTTCGTCAGCTGTCCGGCGGCGAGCCGGGAGCCGACGCAGGCCAGCCCGAAGCGGGCGCCCTCCTCGTCGCCGAAGTTGGTGATGGCGAGGGGGCGGGTGAGGGCCGCGCCGCGGGCGCGGAGCTCGTCCAGGGCGGCGAAGGAGGAGACCACGCCGAGGGGGCCGTCGAAGGCGCCGCCGTCGGGGACGGAGTCCAGGTGGGAGCCGGTGACGACGGCGTCGCCGGCTTCGGGGTCGCCGAGCCAGGCCCACTGGTTGCCGTTGCGGTCGACCTCGTAGGCGAGGCCGCGGGACTCGGCCTGCGCCCGGAACCAGTCCCGGCAGTCGGCGTCGGCCCCGGTCCACGCGAAGCGGCGGTAGCCGCCGCTGTCGGCGTGCCGGCCGATGGGGCGGAGCTCGTCCCACATGGCGTGGAACGAGGGGGAACCGCCCCCGCCGCGCGGGGCGGCGGGGGCGGCGGCGGGGCGGGCGCCCGGGGCGGAGCCCCGGGACGCCTCGTCCGCGCCGGGGGCGCTGGAGGGGGTCACGCCTGGTCACCCTCGCGCATGGGGACGCGGACGCCGCGCTCGTCGGCGACCGTCTCGGCGATGTCGTAGCCGGCGTCGACGTGGCGGATGACGCCCATGCCCGGGTCGTTGGTGAGGACGCGGCGGATCTTCTCGCCGGCCAGCTTGGTGCCGTCGGCGACGGTGACCTGGCCCGCGTGGATCGAGCGGCCCATGCCGACGCCGCCGCCGTGGTGGATCGAGACCCAGGACGCGCCGGAGGCGACGTTGACCATGGCGTTGAGCAGCGGCCAGTCGGCGATCGCGTCGGAGCCGTCGAGCATGGCCTCGGTCTCGCGGTACGGGGAGGCCACCGAGCCGCAGTCGAGGTGGTCGCGGCCGATGGCCAGCGGGGCGGCGAGGGTGCCGTCGGCGACCATCTCGTTGAAGCGCTCGCCCGCCTTGTCGCGCTCGCCGTAGCCGAGCCAGCAGATGCGGGCGGGCAGGCCCTGGAAGTGGACGCGCTCGCCGGCCATCTTGATCCAGCGGTGGAGGGACTCGTTCTCGGGGAAGAGCTCCAGCATCGCCTTGTCGGTCTTGTGGATGTCCGAGGCCTCGCCGGAGAGGGCCGCCCAGCGGAAGGGGCCCTTGCCCTCGCAGAAGAGGGGGCGGATGTAGGCCGGGACGAAGCCGGGGAAGGCGAACGCGCGGTCGTAGCCGGCCAGCTGGGCCTCGCCGCGGATGGAGTTGCCGTAGTCGAAGACCTCGGCGCCGGCGTCCATGAAGCCGACCATGGCCTCGACGTGCCTGGCCATGGACTCGCGGGCGCGGGTGGTGAAGCCGGCCGGGTCCTTGGCCGCGTACGCCGCCATGTCGTCGAAGTCGACGCCCACGGGGAGGTAGGAGAGCGGGTCGTGGGCGGAGGTCTGGTCCGTCACGATGTCGATCGGGGCGCCCTCGGCGAGCATCTGCGGGAGCAGCTCGGCGGCGTTGCCGAGGAGGCCGATGGAGAGCGGCTTGCGGGCGTCGCGGGCCTCGACGGCCAGCTGGAGGGCGTGGCGCAGGTTGTCGGCCTTGACGTCCAGGTAGCGGTGCTCGATGCGGCGCTCGATGGCGCGCGGGTCCACGTCGACGCAGATCGCGACGCCGTCGTTCATCGTCACGGCCAGCGGCTGGGCGCCGCCCATGCCGCCGAGGCCGGCGGTGAGGGTGATGGTGCCGGCCAGGGTGCCGCCGAACTTCTTGGCCGCGACGGCGGCGAAGGTCTCGTAGGTGCCCTGGAGGATGCCCTGGGTGCCGATGTAGATCCAGGAGCCGGCGGTCATCTGGCCGTACATGGTCAGGCCGAGGTGCTCCAGGCGGCGGAACTCCTCCCAGTTGGCCCAGTCGCCGACCAGGTTGGAGTTGGCGAGCAGGACGCGCGGCGCCCACTCGTGGGTCTGCATCACGCCGACCGGGCGGCCGGACTGGACGAGCATGGTCTCGTCCTGCTTGAGGGTCCGCAGGGTGCGGACCATCGCGTCGAAGGAGCGCCAGTCGCGCGCCGCCTTGCCGGTGCCGCCGTAGACGACGAGCTTGTCGGGGTGCTCGGCGACCTCGGGGTCGAGGTTGTTCTGCAGCATGCGGAGGGCGGCCTCCTGCTGCCATCCCAGGGTGCTGAGCTCGGTGCCTCGCGCGGCCCGTACGGGGCGGGGTCCTGACATGGCGGGTGCCTCCTCCGGATGTTGGTCTATCTATTCACATCCTGGCGTCTTGAATAGATCCAGTCAACAGCTGCGCGCGAGTCGCCGGGATGATGGGATGGCGGCATGGACGCCTTACGGGACGCAGCCGGGCACGGGGACACCGCCGCGGCCGGCTCCGCCGACGCCGGGGACACCACCGGGCTCGGGGCCGCGGACACCACCGGGCTCGGCGCCGCGGGGCGCCGTGACCGGGCCGTGCGGGCCGCCGTGGAGCAGGGGCTGCTGGATGCCGAGCCGCTCGTCTGCCTGCTGGACACCGCCGGAATCCGGGCCTCCGCCGCCGCCCTGACCGCCGCCTTCGACGCCGTCACCGCCCCCGGCACGCCCGTCCTGCACGCCTTCGCCGCCAAGGCCGCCCCGCTCGTCCCCGTCCTGCGGCTGCTCGCCGCGTGCGGCCTGGGCTGCGAGGTGGCCAGCCCCGGCGAACTCGCGCTGGCCCGCGCCGCCGGGATCCCGGCCGGGCGGATCGTGCTGGACTCCCCCGCCAAGACCGCCGACGAACTGCGCGGGGCCCTGGCCCTCGGCATCGCCGTCAACGCCGACAACCACCAGGAACTGGAACGGCTCGACGCCCTGGTCGCGGCGGCCCCCGGCGGCCCGGTCCGCTCCCCGGTCGGCGTACGGGTCAACCCCCAGACCGGCGCCGGCTCCATCGACGCCCTCTCCACCGCCACCACCACCGCGAAGTTCGGCATCGCCCTGCGCGACCCCGGCGCGCGCGAACGACTCGTACGGGCCTGCCTGGACCGGCCGTGGATCACCCGGCTGCACGCCCACTCCGGCTCACAGGGCCTGCCGCTGCCCCTGATCGCCGAGGGCGTACGGGAGCTGCACGCGCTCGCCGAGGAGATCAACGCGGCCGCCGGACACCGCCGGATCGACACCCTCGACATCGGCGGCGGCCTGCCGGTGAACTTCACCTCCGACGAGCAGACCCCCACGTACGCCGAGTACGCCGGCGCCCTCCGCGAGGCCGTCCCGGCCCTGTTCGACGGCTCGTACGGACTGGTCACGGAGTTCGGCCGGTCCCTGCTCGCCAAGCACGGCACGGTCCTCGCACGCGTCGAGTACACCAAGACCGCCGGCGGCCGCCGGATCGCCCTCACCCACGCCGGGGTCCAGGTGGCCACCCGCACGGTCTACGCCCCGGCCGCCTGGCCGCTGCGGATCCTCGCCTACGACGCCAAGGGCACCCCGAAGACCGGCCCGCCGGTCGCCCAGGACGTCGCCGGCCCGGCCTGCTTCGCCGGCGACCTGCTGGCCACCGCCCGGGAGCTGCCCGAACTGGCCCCGGGCGACCTGATCGCCGTACCGGACACCGGGGCGTACTTCTTCACCGCCCACTACGGCTACAACAGCCTGCCGCGCCCCTCCGTCCACGGCTTCACCACCGACGCGGCGGGCACGGTCCGCTTCCGCCCGGCCCGCCCGGCCCAGACGGCAGCGGAACTGGTGGCGGAAGCGGGCGGCGGGCTGCGCGACGCCCTGCTGTGAGGCCCGGGACCGGCCTCACTCCACGAACAGCCCGCGGGCCGCGGCGCGCGCGTCGAAGGACTCCAGCCGGGCCTGCGCGTCCGGCAGCGCGTCGGCCATCGCCTCCAGCAGCACCCGGCCCAGCAGCATCGGCGCGCAGGCCGTGTCGAAGGCCAGCCCGGTGCCGACGGGCGCCGGGATCAGCAGGTCCGAGTACCGGGCGACCGGCGCGAACGCCGAGTCCGCCACCGTCACCGTGGTGAGCCCGGCCGCCCGGGCGTGCTCCAGGGCCTCCACCACCTCGCGCGGGTGCCGGGGCAGGGCGAAGCACAGCAGCGCCGACGCCCCGGCCGCGGCCGCCGCGTCGATCCGGTCGGCGAGCATCGAGCCGCCCTCGTCGAGCAGGCGCACGTCCGGGTGCACCTTGGCGGCGAAGTAGGCGAACCCGCGCGCCTGCGAGGACGCCGCCCGCAGCCCGAGCACCGGCAGCGGGGACGACCCGGCGAGCAGCCGGCCCGCCTCCTCCACCGGCGCCGGGTCCGCGAGCATCGTCGCCAGCCGCCGCAGGTTCTCGATCTCGCCCTCGACGGCCTGCTGGTACTCGTTGTACGACTCCTCGCGCGCGGCCCGCGGCGGCTCGGCCGGAGCCACCTCGCGCAGGTGCCGGCGCAGCGCCGGGTACCCGTCGAAGCCGAGGGCCACGGCGAACCGGGTCACCGAGGGCTGGCTCACCCCGGCCAGCTCGGCGAGTTCCACGCTCGACAGGAAGGGCACCTCCGCGGCGCCGCGCACCATGCAGTGCGCGATCCGCCGCTGCGTCGGCGTCAGCCGGTGCCCCTCGAAGAGCTTCTGCAGCCGTGCGGCCGGGCTGTCGCTCATCGCCGTCCCCTCGTCCGAGCGAGATATTCAGTCAGGGTGCACTCTGCATGTGCTTATGCAGGACGGCAAGCCGGTGCCCGTGATGCGGGCGCGGTGCCGCCGCGCGGGCGCCTCGGGAACGGGACGAGGCGGGGGCGGGGGTGGGGCCGGAGCAGGGCCGGGGCGAGCGGGTATCGGCGGGGCCGCCGCACCCCCGGGCGGGCCCGGAGGGCGGGACGGCGGCGGCCCCGCCGGGGACACGGGCCGGGTCAGGGCCGTCCGCGTCCTGGGGCGCCGGCCCGCTCCGGGAGCCGCTCCGGAGGCGCGCTGACGCCGCACATGGCGCCGGCCGGAGCCCGGTCTCCCGGGCCGTCCCGCCGACAGGACCACTGTGCCGGTGCCGTGTTAAGCGGGCGCTGCCGCCACGTGTCGGGACCGTACCGTTTGCGCCAAGGGCCGGGAAAGGACCCCGGCCCGGCCCCCGGCCGCGGAACGGACGACTACTTCGAGGTCTTCGCCAGGAAGGCCAGCAGGTCCTGACGGCTCACCACACCGGTCGGCTTGCCCTCGACCAGCACGATGGCCGCGTCCGCCTCACCGAGCACGGACATCAGTTCGGAGACGGGCTCACCGGAACCCACCTGCGGCAGCGGCGCGCTCATGTGCTTCTCCAGCGGGTCGTTCAGCGAGGCCCGCTGCGCGAACAGCGCCGCCAGCAGCTCCTTCTCCACGACCGAGCCGATGACCTCGGCGGCCATGACGTCGGGGTGGCCGGCGCCCGGCTTGACGATCGGCATCTGCGAGACGCCGTACTCGCGCAGCACCTCGATGGCCTGGCCGACGGTCTCCTCGGGGTGCATGTGGACGAGCGACGGGATGCCGCCCTCCTTGTCCGCGAGGACGGCGCCGATGCGCGCGGCCGGACCGGCCTCCTCCAGGAAGCCGTGACCGGCCATCCACTCGTCCGAGAAGATCTTGCTGAGGTAGCCGCGGCCGCTGTCCGGCAGCAGGACGACGACCACGTCGTCCGGCCCCAGGCCCTCGGCGGCGCGCAGCGCGGCGACGACCGCCATGCCGCAGGAGCCGCCGACCAGCAGGCCCTCCTCCTTGGCGAGGCGGCGCGTCATCTGGAAGGAGTCCTTGTCGGACACCGCGATGATCTCGTCGGTCACGTTCGGGTCGTAGGCGGTGGGCCAGAAGTCCTCGCCGACACCCTCGACGAGGTACGGGCGGCCGCTGCCGCCGGAGTAGACGGAGCCCTCGGGGTCGGCGCCGATGACCTTGACCTTCCCACCGGACACCTCCTTGAGGTAGTTGCCGGTGCCGGAGATCGTGCCGCCGGTGCCGACGCCCGCCACGAAGTGCGTGATCTTCCCGTCCGTCTGCTCCCACAGCTCGGGACCGGTGGTCTCGTAGTGCGAACGGGGGTTGTTCGGGTTGCTGTACTGGTCCGGCTTCCAGGCGCCGGGCTCGCGCGCGAGGCGGTCGGAGACGTTGTAGTACGAGTCCGGGTGCTCGGGGTCGACGGCGGTCGGGCAGACCACGACCTCCGCGCCGTAGGCGCGCATCACGTTGATCTTGTCCATGGACACCTTGTCAGGGCAGACGAAGATGCACTTGTAGCCCTTCTGCTGGGCCACGATGGCGAGTCCTACGCCCGTGTTGCCGCTGGTCGGCTCCACGATGGTGCCACCCGGCTTGAGGGCACCGCTCTGCTCGGCGGCCTCGATCATCCGGACGGCGATCCGGTCCTTCACGGAACCGCCGGGGTTGAAGTACTCGACCTTGGCAAGCACGGTGGCCTGCAGGCCTTCGGTCACGCGGTTGAGCTTCACCAGCGGGGTGTTGCCGACGAGGCTGATCATCGAGTCGTGGAATTGCACCATGTTCTCCAAGAAGGGGACTCCACGGGTTCTCCGGGAGGTCCGGCCAGAGTATGCGGAAAGGGATTGGCCGACCGGCACTAACGGGCAGGAAGGTCAACACGACCCGAGGAGGTGGCCCAAGAGGTGTCCAGGGCGAGAACGGCCCGCCGGATCGCGGCGGGGGCAGCGTACGGCGGGGGCGGACTCGGGCTGGTCGGAGTGGCCGCGGTGGGGCTGGTGCTGGCGGAGGTGCAGTTCGCCAAGCGGACGGTGGGCACGGGCCTGCCGGACCCGCCGCGCGCGGACGGCCTCTACGGGAGCGAGTTCGGCGGGCCGGAGCTGAGCCCGGGGCCGCTGCGGATGGCGATGCTGGGCGACTCGACGGCGGCCGGCCTGGGCGTACGGCGGGCCCGCCAGACCCCGGGGGCCCTGCTCGCGTCGGGGCTGGCGGCGGTGGCGGAGCGGCCGGTCGAGCTGCGGAACGTGGCGCTGTCGGGGGCGATGTCGGACGACCTGGACCGCCAGGTGTCGCTGCTGCTGGACGCGGACGGGCCGGCGCCGCACGTGTCCGTGATCATCATCGGGGCGAACGACGTGACCCGCCGGATGCCGCCGACGCAGTCGGTGCGGCTCCTGACGGCCGCCGTCCGGCGGCTGCGGCTGGCGGGGTCGGAGGTGGTGGTCGGCACCTGTCCCGACCTGGGCACGATCGAGCCGGTGTACCAGCCGCTGCGCTGGATGGCCCGGCGGGTCTCACGCCAGCTGGCGGCCGCGCAGACCATCGGGGTGGTCGCGCTGGGGGCGCGGACGGTCTCGATGGGGGACATGCTGGGCCCGGAGTTCGCGGCGAACCCGCGGGAGATGTTCGGCCCGGACTCCTACCACCCCTCGGCGGAGGGCTACGCGACGGCGGCGATGGCCGTCCTGCCGACGCTGTGCGCGGCGCTGGGCGTGTGGCCGGAGTCGGACCGCCTGGACGTCTCCCGCAACGAGGACCTGCTCCCGGTGGCCAAGGCCGCCTCGGCGGCGGCGGGCGAACCGGGCACGGAGGTCACCCCGGCCCGAGGCCCGTGGGCCCTCCTCAAACACCGCCGCCGCCGACGCCTCCCGACGGACGCCACCCCGGAACCGGCGACGCCGTCTGGGCCGTCGGCGCCGTGAGGGAGGCGGGGTCGGGGTCGGGTGGCTCCCGCCCGGGCGGGGGTGAAGGGCCGGGCGGGACGGGTGGGGGCCGGGACCCTCTTGAGCGGTCTCAGAGATCGGTTGGGCTTTCCCGTCAGTCTCATCGTCCTTCCGTGTCGGGCCGGCCTGTCAAGGGCGCTCCTTCGTCGCGTCGCTGCGCGATGGCCTTCGGCCACCCTTGACAGACCGTCCCGACACGGAAAAACGAAGACTGCCGGGAAACCCCCAAAGAAACGGGACGGATGTACCTGAGACATCCGGCCGGATCAGGGACCTTTCGGGGTGGTCGGGGGCCGGCAGACATCCCATTCGGCCCCGACAGTCGCATTCGGGGACGAGCCACGCGTCAGATCGCTACGCGCTCCTCCCGGCTTAGCGTCTGCCGTCCGTCTGGGCTCGCTGCCTGCGCCTAAGGACGATCAGGGCGGCATCCGGGCTCCCCGGCGCGCCAGATCGCTACGCGCTTCTCTTTTCTCGGCGTCCAGGGGTGGTCGTGGGCTGGGATGCCCTGCCACTCATCGTCTGGTGCGGTCAGAAAGCCAAGACGGCCGCCAGACGCCGATATGAGCGAAGCGCGTAGCGATCTGAGGCGCCGGAGGGCCCGGATGTCGTCCTGATCGTCCTTTGGTGCGGGTATCAGCCCCAGACGGCCGCCGGACGCTGGGACATGAGGAGCGCGTAGCGATCAGGCGCGCCCTCCGGCCCCGGATGACGACTCCGTCGTCCCCGGGCGACGGCAGCGACCCCAGACGGGCGGCGGACGCTAAGCCGGGAGGAGCGCGTAGCGATCTGACGCGTAGGTCGTCCCCGCTTGCGCTCGCGACGGGGCCGGATGCCCGGTCTGCCGACCCCCGACCACCCCGACGGGTCGCTGATCCGGCCGCATGCCCATTGATCCACCGTCCCGTTTCTTTGGGGGTTTCCCGGCAGTCTTCGTTTTTCCGTGGCGGGACGGTCTGTCAAGGGTGGCCGAAGGCCATCGCGCAGCGACGCGACGAAGGAGCGCCCTTGACAGGCCGGCCCGACACGGAAGGACGATGAGACTGACGGGAAAGCCCCAACCGATCTGTGAGACCGCCCCGCCGGGGCCCCGCCCACCCCCCACCCCGCCTCCAAGCGACGGGCATCACACCACCGCCCCGGTGACCTCGACCGTACGGGGCGGTAACTTCGCTTGCGGTCCCGCAACGACGCACGCAGACCCCTGCGCACACCCCTTGGAGTCCCGATGCCCGAAGCCGTCATCGTTTCCACCGCCCGCTCCCCCATCGGGCGCGCCGGCAAGGGGTCCCTCAAGGACGTCCGGCCGGACGACCTGACCGCCACGATCATCCAGGCCGCCCTCGCCAAGGTTCCCGAGCTGGACCCGCGCCAGATCGACGACCTGATGCTCGGCTGCGGCCTCCCCGGCGGGGAGCAGGGCCACAACCTGGCCCGTATCGTCGCCGTGCAGATGGGCATGGACTACCTGCCCGGCACCACGATCACCCGCTACTGTTCCTCCTCCCTCCAGACCTCCCGCATGGCGCTGCACGCCATCAAGGCCGGCGAGGGCGACGTCTTCATCTCCGCCGGTGTCGAGACGGTGTCGCGGTTCGTCAACGGGTCCTCCGACGGGATGCCCGGCACGCACAACCCGCTGTTCGCCGACGCGGAGGCCCGTACGGCCGCCGTCGCGCAGAGCGAGGGCAGCGGCTGGCACGACCCGCGCGAGGATGGTCTGATCCCGGACGCGTACATCTCGATGGGGCAGACCGCCGAGAACCTGGCCCGTCTCAAGGGCGTGACCCGCCGGGACATGGACGAGTTCGGCGTGCGTTCGCAGAACCTCGCCGAGGAAGCCATCAAGAACGGCTTCTGGGCCCGCGAGATCACCCCGGTGACCACCCCGGACGGCACGGTCGTCAGCAAGGACGACGGCCCGCGCGCCGGCGTCACCCTGGAGGGCGTGGAGGGCCTCAAGCCGGTCTTCCGCCCCGACGGCCTGGTCACGGCCGGCAACTGCTGCCCGCTGAACGACGGCGCGGCCGCGCTCGTCATCATGAGCGACACCAAGGCCCGGGAGCTGGGCCTGACCCCGCTGGCGCGGATCGTGTCCACCGGTGTGACCGCCCTGTCCCCCGAGATCATGGGCCTGGGTCCGGTCGAGGCGTCGAAGCAGGCGCTGAAGCGGGCCGGGCTGACCGTCGGCGACATCGACCTGTTCGAGATCAACGAGGCCTTCGCCGCGCAGGTCATCCCCTCCTACCGGGACCTGGAGATCCCGCTGGAGAAGCTGAACGTCAACGGCGGCGCCATCGCCGTCGGTCACCCGTTCGGGATGACCGGTGCCCGGATCACCGGCACCCTGATCAACAGCCTGCAGTTCCACGACAAGCAGTTCGGTCTGGAGACCATGTGCGTGGGTGGCGGCCAGGGCATGGCCATGGTCATCGAGCGCCTCAGCTGAGACCCGGGCCACACAGCGGAGAGTAGGGGGTTCGGTACCGCTCCAGCCGGGCCCCCAGCTCCCGCAAGGGATCCTCTAGATCCATACGGTGTACTGACATCAGGTCTAATCCCGTCGCGGCCGACCTGTGACCGAATCTCCCCCAGGATGTGACCTTTGTCCTGGGGGATCGGCATTTGCCCAGGTCAGACGCGATCGCCTCAGGGCCTCAAGGACGAAAGACCTGTCCAATTCATGACGTAATGCACTGCACGCCATTCCCAGCACAGGACAAGCTGATGTAGGAAGTCGGGGGATCGAATCAATCAGGAGTTAGTCAGTGAGCGCCATGTCTCTTGCCCTGCTGCTGACCACGGCCGCTGCCACGGCCGTGGGCGCTGCTGCGCTGCACGCCGTACACGGACTGCGCAAGCAGGTGTCGGCCCTGCGCGATGAGCTCGCCGTGCCGGCCCACGCCCGCGGCGCGGGCGTCCCGCACGCCCGCAGCGCCGTGGAGTCCCCCGCCGCCGAGATACGAGCCGCCGTGGCCGCCGCCCTCGCCGAGGAGCGCGAGCGCGAGCTGGCCGAGGCGCGGGCCTTCTGGGCCGCGCAGGAGGCCCGTGACGCCGCCGACGCCTCCCCCCGCTTCGCGGGGGAGGCCCCTACGAGCCTGCTGGGCGGGCTGCCGGGCCTGGGCGAGGACGGCCCCGTCTTCCTGCCCCGGCAGGCGGACCTGGTCGGCCTGGAGCCCGTGCTGGGCGACGACCTCGCCGACGAGTACCCGGAGTACGCCGAGGATTCCGCCGAGCTGGCCGCGGCCCGCCGGCGCCACCCCTCGCACCCCGACTTCGTCCCGGTCCAGCCGCACCCCGGCGCCGACCACGAGCGCACGGTCAGCCGCCTGGAGGAGCTCGCGGAGGCCCGTACGGCCCTCGCGGACGTCCGTCCCGGCCCGCTGGGCACCCTGGACGTGTACGTCTTCACGGACGGCACCACGCTGTGCATGACCCCGGGCCACCGGGAGACGGCGGAGCGCCTCGCCGAGGCGCTGCGTTCGGGCACGGCCCCGGTCCTGCTGGGCGGCTCGGGCATCTCCGGCGCCTACGCGCTGACCTTCTCCTGCGGTGACGCCGAGGACCCCGACAGCAACGTCTACATCCTCGCGGACCGCGTCATCGCATCGCTCTGACTTCCGCCCGCTCCACCAGCGCCACGGCCTCGTCCAGCACCTCGGACGGGGCCTTCGCGCTTCCCGGACCCGCCGCGGCCGCGCGCAGTGCCTCGGCCAGGTCCTGCCCGGCCACCGTCACCTGGTCCCCGACGACGAAGACGCCCTCGTCGGGCATCACGCGCGCCGGAGCCGCCCCCGAGGGGTCCTCCAGCCGCTGTGCCGTCGCGGCCAGCTCGCGGGCCAGCTCCAGGGCCTCGGCGGCGGCTCCCCGCTGGAGCCGGCTCTGCGGGGCGGACCGCAGCCGGTCGGCGAAACGTTCCACGGCGGCGGTCAGGGGCGAGGTATCGAGCACCCGGCCGACCTTACGCGCCGCCCGGGCACCATTGCCAACGGGCGAACTCTCCGGCACGGTGCAATGAAGAGAACAGCACGGCGATACCCCCGGAGGCGCCCATGTCCGTTGAGTTCTCCGAACAGACCCACCGCAACATGATCGACAGAATCCCCCAGACCACCGGTCGTGAGATCTCCGACTGGCTCCGGACCGTCGACGAGGGCCCCTCCCTCCTCCGGTTCGAGGAGAAGGTCAACTGGCTGCTCGGCGCGCACGACCTGTCGCACGGCCAGGCGAAGGCGATCGTCCACGAATACGGGCTGCGCAGAGCGGCCCGCCGGTTCGGCTGAACCCCGGCCCCCTTGCCCCGTACGCCCCCGAGATGCGGGAAGGCCCCGCGAGCGTCGCTCGCGGGGCCTTCCCCCTGCCTGCGGACCGCGGACCGCGGCCGGTACGACTAGTCGTCGCCGGAGAGGATCTGGAACAGGCGCAGCAGCTCCAGGTAGATCCACACCAGGGTCATGGTGAGGCCGAAGGCGGCCAGCCAGGCCTCCTCGCGCGGGGCGCCGTAGGTGACGCCGTCCTCGACCTGCTTGAAGTCCATGGCGAGGAAGCAGGCGCCGAGGACCACGCCGACGATGCCGAAGACGATCCCGAGCGGGCCGCTGCGGAAGCCGAGGCCGTCACCACCGCCGAACAGCATGAACAGCGAGTTCGCCAGCATCAGCAGGACGAAGCCGAGGGCCGCGGCCATCACGAAGCCGGTGAAGCGCCGCGTGACGCGGATCCAGCGCATCTTGTACGCCACCAGCACGGCGGCGAACACGCACATCGTGCCGAGCACGGCCTGGATGACCACGCCCGGGCTGAGGTAGTAGCTGGTCGCCGCGGAGATGACGCCGAGGAAGAAGCCCTCGAAGGCCGCGTAGGCGAGGATGATGCCCGGGGACGGCTTGCGCTTGAAGCTCTGGACCATCGCGAGGACGAAGGCGACGAGCGCCGCGCCGCCGGCGATGAAGTACGACTTGTTGAGGTTCGCCGGGTCGACCGGCAGGGCGACCCAGGCGACCGCCGCGGTGATGATCAGGACGCCGAGCGTCATGGCCGTACGGCTCACGACGTCGTCGATCGTCATGGTGGTGCCGCGGGCCGGGGCGGCCGGCATGCCGGTGTTGGGGTCGACGGCGTAAGGATTCGTCGCGTACGGGTTGGTCGCGGTCCCGGCCTGCGCGTACTGCGCGTCGAAGCCCGCGTAGCCGCCGTTGTCGCGGCTGAACCCCCGTCGCGAGAAGACCGGGTTGCTGCTCCTCATCTCACTCCTCCATGGCCACGGAGCGCGGCCTTGCGTCAAGGGTAATGCGTTCGCAAAGAAAGCACCCTACTACTGGAGGAGGATCTTAGGAGAAGGCGCGGCGGATCGCCGGGGATGTCGGAAGGGGCCCCGCGAGTGGTGCACGGGGCCGTCGCGCAGGCGCGGAAGTGCCCGGAGCCGGACTTGAACCGGCACGGCCCGAGGGCCAGCGAGGTTTAAGCTCGCCGTGTCTGCATTCCACCATCCGGGCAGGGCGCAGCGGGCCCCGTGGTAAAAGCCTTGAACGCTGCGGTGAGCCTATCCGGAAGACCCCGTCCGCCAGCGGCCCGTCTATCCGATGTTGTCTGATTTTATTGGCGATTGAGTGGGCGTCAGGACCGATAAGTCACGGTCGGCAGCGCTGAGGACGACGCTGTGCCCCGCCTCGCAAATGACGTGATTTCGCTGCCCCGCGCCACCCCGGGCCACCCCCGCCCCCCGGCCCGTCCTCAGGGCTCCCGTCATACCAGAGGAGGAGACGACCGGCACCCCGGTCAGACTCCAGTGGGCCGTCGAACGGGCACCTCGGCTGATCCCCCGGGGGTAAGGCCGCGGTGAGGATGGAAGGGTCCCGCCACCGCGCAGCAGCACCGCCCGACAGGAGTCCCCGTGACCGCCATGAACTACGCCCCGCAGCACACCGCCCAGGCCGTGGCCGCCCGTGCCACGCAGCTCTCCAAGGTGTACGGCCAGGGCGAGACGCAGGTGGTCGCGCTGGACAACGTCTCCGTGGACTTCGGCCGGGGCCAGTTCACCGCGATCATGGGCCCCTCCGGCTCCGGCAAGTCGACGCTGATGCACTGCGTCGCCGGCCTGGACACCTTCTCCGGCGGCTCGGTCCGCATCGGCGACACCGAGCTCGCCACCCTCAAGGACAAGCAGCTGACCCAGCTGCGCCGCGACAAGATCGGCTTCATCTTCCAGGCGTTCAACCTGCTGCCGACCCTGACCGCCCTGGAGAACATCACCCTCCCCATGGACATCGCCGGCCGCAAGCCCGACAAGCAGTGGCTGGACACCGTGGTGGACATGGTCGGCCTCTCCGGCCGCCTCTCCCACCGCCCCACGCAGCTCTCCGGCGGCCAGCAGCAGCGCGTGGCGGTCGCCCGCGCCCTCGGCGCCCGCCCCGAGATCATCTTCGGCGACGAGCCCACCGGAAACCTCGACTCCCGCTCCGGCGCCGAGGTCCTCGGCTTCCTGCGCAACTCGGTGCGCGAGCTCGGCCAGACCGTCGTGATGGTCACCCACGACGCGGTCGCCGCCGCCTACGCGGACCGCGTCATCTTCCTCGCCGACGGCCGCATCGTCGACGAGATGTACGCGCCCACCGCGGACGGCGTTCTCGACCGGATGAAGGCCTTCGACGCCAAGGGCCGCACCAGCTGATCGGTCACTGATCACCGAAGCCACGAACAGACTTCCAGCCCAGGACTGATAACCCCATGTTCCGTACCGCCCTGCGCAACGTCCTCGCGCACAAGGCCAGGCTGCTGATGACGGTCCTCGCCGTCACCCTCGGCGTCGCCTTCGTCTCCGGCACCCTCGTCTTCACCGACACCATGAGCAAGGCCCTCTCCGGCCAGTCGGCCAAGAGCTACGACGGCATAGCCGTCTCCGTCACCTCGTGGGGCCCCTCCCGCAACGAGGACGGCCAGAAGGAGGGCGAGCCCGGCATCGACCAGCAGACCCTGGACAAGGTCAAGGCCGTCAAGGGCGTCGACTCCGTCTCCGGCCGGGTCTCCGGCTTCGCCGGCGTCGGCGACGAGAACGGCCGGCTGATCGGCTCCGGCTGGGCCAACAAGGGCTCCAACTACGCCCCCGTCAAGGACGGCAAGGACCCCCGCTACACCTTCACCGACGGCGCCGGCCCCGCCAAGGACGACCAGATCGCCCTCGACAGGGAGTCCGCGGCCAAGGGCGGCTACAAGACCGGCGACAAGGTCCGCGTCGCCACCAACGGCCCGGTCAGGGAGTTCACCCTCACCGGCGTGTTCACCACCGAGGACGGCGCCGTCAACGCCGGCGGCAGCCTCGTCCTGTTCGACACCAAGGTCGCCCAGGAGCTCTACCTCCAGCCCGGCTTCTACGACGAGCTCGCCGTCGCCGCCAAGGCCGGCACCTCCGCCGACCAGCTGCTCTCCGACATCAAGCCGCTGCTCGACGGCAAGCACACCAAGGCCCAGACCGGCAAGGCGCTCGCCGCCCAGCAGGCCAAGGACATCGAGAAGCAGATGAGCAGCTTCAGCACCGGGCTGCTCGCCTTCGCCGGCATCTCCCTCTTCGTCGGCGTCTTCCTGATCTACAACACCTTCACCATGCTGGTCGCCCAGCGCACCAGGGAACTGGCCCTGCTGCGGGCCGTCGGCGCCAAGCGCGGCCAGGTCATGCGCTCCGTGCTCGCCGAGGCCCTGGTCATCGGCGCCACCTCCGCCGCGATCGGCTTCGCGGCCGGCATCGGCCTGGCGGTCGGCATGCGCTCCGTGATGGACACCCTCGGCGCCAAGATCCCCGACGGCGCCCTGGTCATCGCCCCGGGCACGGTCGTCGCCGCCCTGCTCATCGGCGTCGTCGTCACCACCGTCGCCGCCCTGCTGCCGGCCTGGCGCACCGGGCGGATCGCCCCGGTCGCCGCCATGGGCAGCGCCCACCTCCCGGCCACCGCGAAGTCCCTGGTCGTGCGCAACGTCCTCGGCTCGCTCATCAGCCTCGCGGGCATCGGCGTCGTCTTCCTCGGCGTGTCCATGGGCGGCGACGGCCGCATGGTCATCGGCGCCGGCGCCGGCCTGATGCTCATCGGCATGATCGTGCTGCTGCCGCTGCTGTCCCGGCCGGTCATCGGCGCCGTCCGCCCGCTCCTGCAGAAGGTGTTCGGCGTCCCCGGCAAGCTGGCCGCGCAGAACGCCGTCCGCAACCCGCGCCGCACCGCCGTGACCGCCGCCTCCCTGGCCATCGGCCTCACCCTGGTCACCACCCTGTCGGTGCTGGGCATCACCCTGGGCACCGCCGTCGACCGGATGAGCACCGACAAGCTGAAGGCGGACTACAAGGTCTCCATGGCCGGCGGCATGGGCGGCCTGGACAAGTCCGTGGCCGAGACCCTCGCCAAGGCCCCTGGCATCAAGGCGGTCTCCCCGCAGGCCGACGGCTACTTCAAGATCGGCGACAGCTTCCGCTCCGCCTCCGGCGTCAACCCGGCCACCATCGGCGAACTGCTCAACATCGACGTCACGGCCGGCTCGCTGGCCTCCCTCGGCAAGGGCGAGGTCGCCGTCGCCGAGAGCACCGCGAAGAAGCAGAACCTCACCGTCGGCTCCACCGTCCAGGCGCAATTCGAGGACGGCCAGAAGACCACCCTGAAGATCGGCGCCGTCTACAAGGACCTGGAGGGCCTGCTGTCCCCGTACGTCCTGGACAACAAGGTCCTGAGCGCGCACACCGACCAGCAGAACGTCCGCGAGGTCTACGTCAACGCCACCGCCGGCGACTCCAAGGCCGGCCAGCAGGCCGTCGTCGACGCCCTCGGCAGGAACCCTGCGATGGCCGTCGCCACCCGGCAGGACATGCGCAACGAGATGGGCGGCATCATCAACACGATGCTGAACATCATGTACGGCCTGCTCGGCATGGCGCTGATCATCTCGGTGCTCGGCGTGGTCAACACCCTCGCCATGTCCGTCTTCGAGCGGACCCAGGAGATCGGCATGCTGCGGGCCATCGGCCTCGACCGCGCCCGGGTCAAGAACATGATCCGCCTGGAGTCCGTGGTGATCTCGCTCTTCGGCGCCGTCCTCGGCATGGGCATCGGCCTCTTCCTGGCCTGGGCCGTGGGCAGCACCCTCACCAAGTCGGTGCCGAACTACGAGCTGATCCTCCCCTACGGCCGGCTCGGGATCTTCCTCCTGCTGGCCGGCGCCGTCGGTGTCCTGGCCGCCATGTGGCCGGCCCGCAGCGCCGCCCGGCTGAACATGCTGACCGCCATCAAGACCGAGTAGTCCGGGGCGGGAGCAGGAACGCGAAGGGCCCCGGGGCGACACGCCCCGGGGCCCTTCCGCGCTGGGGGCGTACGGGGCTACGCGCCGCCCCAGACCCGGGAGCGCAGCGGCATCCGGGAGAGCCCGCGGCCGGCCGGCTTCACCGCCAGGACCTGGTTGACCCCGAGCCGGGCGTGCTCGAAGCCCAGCGCGGACGCCGCCATGTAGAGCAGCCAGACGCGGGCGCGGCCGGGCGAGGTGAGCCGTACGGCCTCGTCCCAGTGCTCCTCCAGCCGCGCCACCCAGGCCCGCAGGGTCAGCGCGTAGTGCTCGCGCAGCGCCTCCACGTCGCGGACCTCGAAGCCGGCCTTCTCCAGCTCGCCGACGGTGGAGCCGACCGGGGAGAGCTCCCCGTCGGGGAAGACGTAGGCGTCTATGAACTCGTCGATCTCGTACGCCGCTTCGTCGGGCTCCGGGGGCCGGCCGATCTGGTGGTTGAGCAGGCGGCCGCCGGGGGCCAGCAGGGCGTGCAGGATCCCGGCGTACTCGCGGTAGCGCTCGGAGCCCACGTGCTCGGCCATGCCGATCGAGGAAATCGCGTCGTACGGGCCGTCCTTGACGTCCCGGTAGTCCTGGACGCGGACCTCGATCCGGTCGGTCAGGCCCTCCTCGGCGATCCGCTTGCGGGCGTAGGCGGCCTGCTCGGTGGAGAGCGTGATGCCGGTGACCTGGACCCCGTACTCGCGGGCGGCGTGCAGGGCCATGGAGCCCCAGCCGCAGCCGACCTCCAGGAGCCGCTGGCCGGGCTTCAGGGCGAGCTTGCGGCAGACCAGGTCCAGCTTGTCGCGCTGGGCGTCCTCCAGGGTGCCGCCCTCGGTCCAGTAGGCGCAGGAGTACACCATCGAGGGGCCGAGGACGTGCTCGTAGAACGCGTTGCCCACGTCGTAGTGGTGGCTGATGGCGTGCCGGTCGCGGCCCTTGGAGTGGCGGATCCCGCCCTGGCGGGCGGCCTCCTCCGGGGGCGGCGCGGGCCGGGTCCACGGGCGGGCCAGGGCCACGAGCTCCCGTACGGCGGCACGGGTCGCCGGGTCGCGCAGCAGGGCGGCCGTGCCGACGGCGCCGGAGGCGCGCGCGGGCAGGTGAGGGCGCAGTGCGGCGAGTTTGGCCAGGCCGGAGCGGGGGCTGCGGGCGGGTGCGGGCGCGGCGGCGGGCTCGCGCTCCCAGATCAGGCCGGCCACCTTGTCCAGCGCGTCGAAGAGGTCGCCGTCGATGGCCAGGTCCCCGGCCACCCAGGCGCGGGCGAGGCCGAGTTCGCCGGGCTTCCACAGCATGTGGCGCAGGGCGCGCCGGTTGTTCAGCACCAGTGCGGGACCGGCGGCGGGGCCGGCCTCACTGCCGTCCCAGGCGCGTATGCGGACGGGCAGGGGGGCGCCCAGCAGGGTTTCGGCAAGGGCTGCCAGCCGCGGCGCGGCTTCGGTCATCGAGGCACCTCCAAGGTGGTCCGACCCACCGGCCTACCCACAACGGCTCGGCGCCATTCGCCGCCGAATCACACCTGGACCGCACCTTGAGCGCACCTTGACCCTGCCGTGCGCCGGGGCTCGCGCGCCGGTGCCGGGCCCGGCCCCGGACCCGGGCCCGGCACGCGGGTACGCGGGTACGCCGGTACGCGGGTACGCCGAAGGGGCCGCCCGCACCACGGATGGCGGGCGGCCCCTTCGGGGTCGTGCTCAGGGACCAGGCGTCGGTGCCGGGGTCAGGAGGCCTTGGCCTTCTCGGCCGGGGCAGCGGCGGCGGCCGGAGCCGGCGCCGGCTTGGCGGCCTCGTAGAACTCCTCGCGCGGGGTTTCGAGGGCGCCGAGGGCGACGACCTCACGCTTGAGGAACATGCCGAGGGTCCAGTCCGCGAAGACGCGGATCTTGCGGTTCCAGGTCGGCATGGCCATGCCGTGGTAGCCACGGTGCATGTACCAGGCGAGACGGCCCTTGAGCTTGATCTTCATCTTGCCCATGACGATCATCGCCACGCCCTTGTGGAGGCCGAGGCCCGCCACCGCACCCTTGTTGGAGTGCTCGTACTCCTTCTGCGGGAAGCCCCGCATGCCGGAGACCACGTTGTCGCCGAGGACCTTGGCCTGGCGCAGCGCGTGCTGGGCGTTCGGCGGGCACCAGGCGTTCTCGACGCCGGCCTTGCGGGAGGCGACGTCCGGGACCTGGGCGTTGTCGCCGGCGGCCCAGATGTAGTCGGTGCCCTGGACCTGGAGGGTGGGGGCGGTGTCCACGTGGCCGCGCGGGCCGAGCGGCAGGCCGTAGCGGGCCAGCGCCGGGTTCGGCTTGACGCCCGCGGTCCACACGATGGTGTTGGAGTCGACCTCGAGGCCGTTCTTCAGGACCACGTGGCCGTCCACGCAGGAGTCCATGGAGGTGCTGAGGTAGATCTCGATGCCGCGCGACTCCAGGTGCTCCTTGCCCCAGGTGCCGAGCTTGGGCCCCACCTCGGGAAGGATCTTGTCGGCCGCGTCGACCAGGATGAAGCGCATGTCCTCGCGCTTGATCGTGGTGTAGTACTTCGCGGCGTCGCGGGCCATGTCCTCGACCTCGCCGATCGTCTCGGCGCCGGCGAAGCCGCCACCGACGAAGACGAAGGTCAGAGCCTTGCGGCGGACGTTCTCGTCCGTCGTGGACTCGGCCTTGTCGAGCTGTTCGAGGACGTGGTTGCGCAGGCCGATGCCCTCCTCGACGCCCTTCATGCCGATGCCCTGTTCGGCCAGGCCGGGGATCGGGAAGGTGCGCGAGACGGCGCCGAGCGCGATCACCAGGTAGTCGAAGGGCAGCTCGTACGCCTCGCCGACGAGCGGCGTGACGACGGCGACCTTGCGGTCCTGGTCGATGGTGGTGACCCGGCCGGTGAGAACCTCAGCCTTGGGCAGCACGCGTCGCAGCGGGACGACGACGTGCCGAGGCGAGATGCTGCCTGCGGCCACTTCGGGGAGGAAGGGCTGGTAGGTCATGTACGAGCGCGGGTCGACGACCGTGACGGTCGCCTCGCCGTAGCGCATCTTCTTCATGATGCGCTTGGCTGCGTACAGGCCTACGTACCCACCTCCTACAACGAGGATCCTGGGACGCTCCGTGGTGCTCATGAGATGAGTATCCAGCACCCCAAGGGGTGATGCTCGTGAGCCCCTTCACAAGGAGCTGGGAGACCTCTGCTACACTGCGCGCCCCGCGTGACCCAGATCATGGCGCGCAACGGGAACCACGGTGTCACGGGATTCGTTGTTCACCCGCCCTGAACTGGCCTCCAAGGCCTCAACCGGACTGGACCACCGGGTTTCGTCCTTACCTCTGATACGAAACCCGCAGCGTCCGCGCATCGCACAAACAGGTGCTGAAACGGCCCTGCAACCCTCGAGAACCCGTCGAACGACCCTCTTGTTGACCCGGAGGGCCTTTTTTCCTTGTGAAGAACTTCACGAACTTGGTACGGGGGAGGGCCTTTTCGGCCTCTCCACAGGCCCCGCACTGCTCCCGCACTGCTCCCGCCCCGGGCGTCCTCCCCCGCCCCACCAGCCACTCATCGGGCGGAACCCGATATTCGGCCACAGCTCCGCACGACAACCGCCGCAGGAACGCCCTCGAACGACTGGAGGGGGCGCCCGGACCCGGACCCCCCCTCCCACCGCCGCGAGGGCGGACCGCTCAGGCCACGGACCAGGCGATGCCGTCCAGGATGTCGTGCTCGGAGACCACGACCTCGGCGGCGCCGACGCGCTCCATGATCGCGAGCAGCACGAGGGCCCCGGCGCCGATCACGTCGACCCGCCCCGGGTGCATCACCGGGATCGCCGAGCGCTCGGCGTGGGTGGCCGTCAGCATGCGCCCGCTGATCTCGCGGACCTGCTCGTAGGAGATCCGGGAGTGGTGGATCCGCTCGGACCGGTACTCCGGCAGGTCCAGGGCGATCGCGGCGACCGTGGTCACCGACCCCGCCAGGCCCACCAGGGTGCGGGCCTCGCCCAGCGGGACCGTCTCGGCGGCCAGGTCCAGCGCCGCCTCGATGTCGGCGCGCATGGCGGCGATCTGCCCGGCGGTCGGCGGGTCGGTGACCTCGCCGTCCACCACCAGGTGCCGCTCGGTCATCCGCACGCAGCCCACGTCGACCGAGCGGGCGGCACGCACGTGCTCCTCGCCGACGACGAACTCGGTCGAGCCGCCGCCGATGTCCACCACCAGGAAGGGCCGCTCCAGGGCCGTGGAGCCGGTGAGCTCCTTGGTGGCGCCGGTGAAGGAGAACTCGGCCTCCTGATCGCCGGAGATCACCTCGGGCTCCACGCCCAGGATGTCCAGCACGCCCCGGACGAAGTCCTCACGGTTCTCGGCGTCGCGCGAGGCCGAGGTGGCCACGAAGCGGACCCGCTCGGCGCCCAGCTCCTTGATCACGGCGGCGTACTCGCGGCAGGCCGCGAAGGTGCGCTCCAGCGCCTCCGGGGCCAGCCGGCCGGTCTTGTCCACGCCCTGGCCGAGCCGGACGATGGTCATCCGGCGGTCGAGCTCGACGAGCTCGCCGGTGGCCGGGTCGCAGTCGGCGACGAGGAGGCGGATGGAGTTCGTACCGCAGTCGATGCCGGCGACCCGGGTCATGCGGACTCCTCTTCCTTCGCCTTCTCGCCGCACGGGGTGACGCAGGCGCCCTTGGCCCACCACTCCGGCAGCATCGCCAGGGCCTCGTCGCCGAACGGGTTCACCCCGGGGCCGGCGGCGAGGGAGTGGCCGACCAGCACGTGCAGGCACTTCACCCGGTCCGGCATGCCGCCGGCGCTCGGGAAGCCCTGGAGCACCTCGATGGCGTCGCGCCGCCGGATGTAGTCCTCGTGCGCCTTCTGGTAGGCGGCGGCGAGCTCCGGGTCCTCGGCGAGGCGGGCCTGCATCTCCTTCATCACGCCGTTGGCCTCCAGCGTGCCGATCGCGGAGGCCGCGCGCGGGCAGGTGAGGTAGTACAGCGTCGGGAAGGGGGTGCCGTCGGGGAGGCGCGGGGCGGTCTCGACGACGTCCGGCTGGCCGCAGGGGCAGCGGTGCGCGATGGCGCGCAGCCCGCGCGGCGGGCGCCCGAGCTGCTGCTCGAACGCCTCGATGTCGGCGGCGGTCGGCTCGGTCCGGTCGGTCTGGGGCGGGGGCGTCTGCATGCCTGGAGGAAGTCTCTTCGTTCGGTCGTGGGTGACGGTCGTGTCGGGTGGTGCGGTCGCGCGGCGCGGTCGCGGTGGCGCGGTCGCGGTGGTTCAGTCGCCGGGGCGGTCGGCCTTGTCGACCCCGTCCCAGACGTTGGAGTACCAGGGGCGGTCGGATCCGCCCTGGCCGCTCCGGCGGTGCTCCGCTGCCGCGGCCCCGGGGTCGGTCATGATGTAGCCGATCTCCCCCGGGCGCAGGAAGTGCAGGTGTCTGCGCGCCTGCTGCTCCGCGTAGGCGGGGTCCTGCCAGCGCGCCTTCTCGTCGCGGAGCTGCTCCAGGCGCTTGCGCGCGGTGGCGGCGGCCCGCTGCTGGTCCGCGATCTCCGAGCGCTGGGACACGTACTGGCGCATCGGGTACGCGAGGGCGACGACCAGCGTACAGAGGACGAGCACCAGCAGCGCCGCCCGGCCGGTGAGCCGGCTGCGGCGCACCTGCCGGCGGGACTGCGAGCGGTAGACGTGGGCCGCGGTCCGCTCGCCGAGCTGCCGGAGCCTGGTCGCCGTGGAGAAGGTGGAGAACCGATCCCGGTTCCCGGCCATTGGTCCGCCTCCCCTGGTGCGCGCTACGCAATACGTCCCCGCACACGGTACGGGACCGAGTGCGGGGACGTAGGGAGGCTAGGCGAGGACTCAGCCCTTGAAGCGCGGGAAGGCGCTGCGCCCGGCGTACACCGCGGCGTCGTCGAGGATCTCCTCGATGCGCAGCAGCTGGTTGTACTTGGCGACGCGGTCCGAGCGGGCCGGGGCGCCGGTCTTGATCTGACCGCAGTTCACGGCGACGGCGAGGTCGGCGATGGTGACGTCCTCGGTCTCGCCGGAGCGGTGGGACATCATGCACTTGAAGCCGTTGCGCTGGGCCATCTCGACGGCGTCGAGGGTCTCGGTCAGCGAACCGATCTGGTTCACCTTGACGAGCAGGGCGTTCGCGGAGCCCTCCTCGATACCGCGGGCCAGGCGCTCCGGGTTGGTGACGAAGAGGTCGTCGCCGACGATCTGGACCTTGGAGCCCAGGCGGTCGGTGACGGTCTTCCAGCCGGCCCAGTCGTCCTCGAACAGCGGGTCCTCGATGGAGACCAGCGGGTACGCGGAGACGAGCTCCTCGTAGTACTCGGTCATCTCGGCGGCCGAGCGGGACTGGCCCTCGAACTCGTACTTGCCGTCCTTGTAGAACTCGGACGCGGCGACGTCGAGCGCGAGCGCGATGTCCTTGCCCGGGGTGTAGCCGGCCTGCTTGATGGCCTCGATGATGAGGTCGAGCGCGGCGCGGTTGGACTCCAGGTTCGGGGCGAAGCCGCCCTCGTCGCCCAGGCCGGTGGACAGGCCCTTGGTGTGGAGGACCTTCTTGAGGGTGTGGTAGACCTCGGCACCCCAGCGCAGGGCCTCGGAGAAGGACTCCGCGCCGATCGGCGCGATCATGAACTCCTGGATGTCGACGTTGGAGTCCGCGTGCGAACCGCCGTTGAGGATGTTCATCATCGGAACGGGCAGCAGGTGCGCGTTCGGGCCGCCGAGGTAGCGGAAGAGCGGGAGGTCGGAGGCCTCGGACGCGGCGTGCGCGACGGCGAGGGAGACGCCGAGGATGGCGTTGGCGCCGAGGGAGCCCTTGTTCTCGGTGGCGTCCAGGTCGATCATCGCCTGGTCGATCAGGCGCTGCTCGGTGGCGTCGTAGCCGACGAGCTCCGGGCCGAGCTGCTCGATGACGGCCAGGACGGCCTTCTCGACGCCCTTGCCCAGGTAGCGGTTGGGGTCGCCGTCGCGGAGCTCAACGGCTTCGAACGCTCCGGTGGAGGCGCCGGACGGAACTGCAGCACGGCCGGTGCTGCCGTCGTCGAGGCCCACCTCGACCTCGACCGTGGGGTTGCCTCGGGAGTCCAGGATTTCCCGGGCTACGACGACGTCGATGGACGGCACGAGCATCTCCTTCTGGGATGTGACGCTGGGTGTGCGGTGGCGTGGGGCCTGGGACGGCCTCGCCGACTAGAGCCTAACCGGCTCCGGGCGGTCGGCCAGCCGCCGCCCGGGTCCTGGGACGAAAAAGGGGCCGAATACCCGCCTTCCAGGACATAGAGCCCTGGAATATCGGGGGCCGACCCCGGACATGGCGACGCCCGGCGCGCAAGGGGCTGCGCGCCGGGCGTCGGTGCCACGGGCAGCGGCGGGATGCCGCTGGGGTGTTACGCGGGAATTCAGCTGAGCTTCAGCTTCTGGCCCGGGAAGATCAGGTCGGCGTCCTTGACGACGTCCTTGTTCAGGTCGAACAGCTTCTCCCAGCCGCCCTTGACGCCGTTGGCCTGGGCGATGGTGCCGAGGGTGTCGCCCTCCGCGACCGTGTACGAGCCGTTGCCGGTCGCCGGGGTCTCGGTCTTCGGGGCGGACGGCTTCGACGGGGCCGGCTTGGACGGGGTCCAGTTGCCGGAGCCGGAGCCGGTGCTCTTGGTCTCGGTGTCGGTGTCGGCCTTCGGGGCGGAAGGCTTCGCCGGGGCGGGCTTGGCCGGGGCCGGCTTGGTCTCCGGCTTCGGCTTGGCCGGGGTGGTGGTCGAGCCGCCGCCGTTGTAGGCGGAGTTGGACAGGCCGACGCCGCAGGACGGCCAGGCGCCCTTGCCCTGGCCCTTGAGGACCTTCTCGGCGATGGCTATCTGCTGCGACTTGCTGGCCTGGTTGGCCTGGGAGGCGTACGCCTTGCCGCCGTACGCGGCCCACGTGGACGCGGAGAACTGGAGGCCGCCGTAGTAACCGTTGCCGGTGTTGATGGACCAGTTGCCGCCGGACTCGCACGAGGCGACCTTGTCCCACTCCGAGACGGTCGCGGCGCTGGCGGAGCCGGCCGCCATCAGCGGGGCGGCGACGGCCACACCGGCGACACCGGCGAGCGTGACGATACGGACGGCCTTGGAGCCGCGGCGGTGCTTGCCCTTGCCGGAAAGCAGCATGGAGTTCTCCTCACCGACGCCTTCGAGGTGAGCTGTCGGGTTCGGGCGGATGAGTTGCCCGGCCGCGCAGTTGCGCGTCTTCACCCCTAGCCGGTACGCGGGCCGTCTCTCAACGGCCTTTCCCGGCAACTACCTTGGTTCCCCCGCTCCTGCCAACGGCGCTTGCGCGACGACTGTTCCCTCCGGCCGCCGGCAGGATTCGGCGATGCGGTCGAAGGAGCCCGCGGTGGCGGGCGACTCAGAAGGTAGGCAGGTCTCTCCCCGATGTTCAACGTGTGATTTTGGGGAGAAACCGGCCTACTTGCGTTCCTCGGAAGCGCGTTTGCGCAGGTCGGGGCGGGGTTTGCGGAAGTTCCGGAACGAGACACGCCAGTTGTCCGGAAGAGATGCATGTCTCACTTGCCGATAACGGACATTCAGCCCGTAATGGCTGCCCGAACTACCCCTATTTCTTGGTTAGATCCAGGTTCTGACCGGGCTTGATGAGGTCCGCGTCCGTCCCGATGACCTGCTCGTTGGCCTTGTAGAGGGCGCTCCAGCCGCCCTTGAGGCCGTTGGCGTCCGCGATGGCCGCCAGGTTGTCGCCCGGCTTCACGGTGTACGTGGGCTCGGCGGCCGCTGACGCCGTGCCAGGGGCCGCGGGCACCTCGATCGCGGCGGGGCCGCGGTGCTTGCCGCCACCGTCGGCGGCCGCGGTGGGCGACGGGGAGGGCGTGGCGCCCGGGGTGGCCGGGGCCGTCGGGTCGACCGGGGCGGTGGGGGTGGCCGTGGCCGGATTGGCCGGGTTGCCCTGGTTGTTGGAGTTGCCCTGGTTGCCCTGGTTGCCCTGGTTGCCCTGGCCGTTCGGGTTGCCCTGGTTGCTCTGGTTGCCCTGGTTGTTCGAGTTGTTCTGGTTGCCCGGGTTCGTCGGGTCGGTGGTCGGGGAGGTGGGGCCGGTGGTCGGGGTGGTGGGCACGGAGTAGTCCGGCTCTGGCATGACGGGCAGTCCGCTGGAGGCTCCCAGCGGGAAGTCGGGCAGGACGCCCGCAGCCGGGGCGCCGGGTGCCGGGGTGGGCGCCCCGAAGTCCGTGGAGGCACCGCCCTTGCCCGTGGCGGGCACCGAGAAGTCCGGCCGGACCGGGGTGGCGCCGACCGGCCCGGGGGTCTTGGAGGTTCCCGTGTCCACGTCCGGCTTCGGCCCGTTCTTCGACAGCCCGGCCGACGCCGAGCACAGCGGCCACGCCTCGGGGCCCTGGGACTCCAGCACCCGCTCGGCCACCGCTATCTGCTGCGAGCGGCTCGCGAGGTCGGGGCGCTCGGCGTACTCCAGTCCGCCCGCGCTCTTCCACTGCTCCAGGGTGAACTGCAGGCCGCCGTAGGCTCCGCTGCCGGAGTTGGCGCTCCACGTGCCGCCGCTCTCGCAGTCGGCGACCTTGTCCCACGTCGTGGTGTCGGCCGCGCTCGCGCCCGTGGCGGCGAGCAGCGGCAGGGCCAGCGCTGAGCCGGTGACTCCGGCGGTGACGACGATGGCGGGGACCTGACGGGGTCGTCTGTGGCGGCCGTTCCCGGGAAGCATGAGCCTGCACCTTTCGTATAACGGCGGGGTAACGGCAGAACCTAGCCGCCTTCGAACGGATGTCACAAGTTCGGCCGAGTACTGAATTCCGGTCAGTTCCGCCGCCCCCGCCGGGCTTCGCACCCGCCTCAGGCGTTCGGGACTGTGAAGCGGACGGGGAGGGTGCGCAGGCCCCGCATGATGAGTCCGCCGCGCCAGCGCAGGTCCGTGGGGGGAACGGCAAGTTCCAGATCCGGCAGACGCTTCAGCAAAGTCGCGAGCGCCGTCTGGCCCTCCAGGCGGGCCAGCGGGGCGCCGAGGCAATAGTGGATCCCGTGGCCGTATCCGAGGTGCTGATTGTCACTCCGGGAGAGGTCGAGGGCGTCGGGGTCCGCGAAGCGCGCGGGGTCGCGGTCGGCCGCCGCGAGGACGACGAGCACCGGGTCGCCGGCGGCGATGTCCTGCCCGCCGAGGGTCAGCGGCCGGGTGGCGAACCGCCAGGTGGCCAGCTCCACCGGGCCGTCGTAGCGCAGCAGCTCCTCGATACCGGTCTCCAGCAGGCCGGTCTCGCCCGCGGCGAGGGAGTCCTGGAGGAGGGCGCGCTGAGCGGGGTTCATGAAGAGGGAGTGGAGGCCGTTGCCGATGAGGTTCACGGTCGTCTCGAAGCCGGCGAACAGCAGGATGAAGGCCATCGCCGTGGCCTCGGCCTCCGTCAGGTGGTCGCCGTGGTCACTCGCCCGGATCAGGTCGGAGATGAGGTCATCGCCCAGATCGTCCCGCTTGCGGTGGATCAGTTCCCCGAGATAGGTGCGCATCCGCTTCACCGACCGGGCGACCCCGCCGCGCGGACCGCCGCCGTGCCGGATCATCATCCCGGCCCAGTCGCGGAAGTCGTCCTGGTCCTCGCGCGGTACACCGAGCATCTCGCAGATGGCGTAGATGGGGAGGGGGAACGCGAACTCGTGGATGAGGTCCGTCTCCCCCTTCCGCTCGGCCCCCGCCTTTTCCACGATGGCGTCGATGAGGTGGTCGGTGAGCTCCTGCACCCGCGGGGTGAACTCCGCGACGCGCCGCGGGGTGAAGGCCTTCGACACCAGCCGGCGCAACCGGGTGTGGTCCGGCGGGTCGATGTTGAGCAGGTGGGTCATCAGCTCCGCCTTGCGCTCCCCGGGGATCCCGGTCTTGCCCTTGGCGTGCGCCGGTTCCGCGTGGTGCGCCGGGTTCTTGCTCAGCCGCTGGTCGGCGAGGGCCTGGCGGGCATCGGCGTAGCGGGTCACCAGCCAGGCCTCGACGCCGCTGGGCAGCGTGGCGCGGTGCACCGGGGAGTGCTCGCGCAGCCAGGCGTAGGCGGGGTAGGGGTCGGTGGCGAACTCCCAGCCGAAGAGGGCCGGTGCCTCGGGGACGGAAGGGGCGGACGGGGTGTCGGGGGTCTGCTCGTGCACCCGTCGACGGTATCCCGGGCCACTACCGGACATCCCTTATGCCTGCTTCGTCGCGGCTGTCCGCAGATCCGCCTTCACTTGACGGCGGCTTGTCGGACATTCCTACTTCGGTCCTGTGGACGTGAGGATCTTGAAGAGCAGTTTCGCGGTGGTGGAGAGACGGGCCGAGCACGCGGTCAAGTTCTTCTACTCCCACCTCTTCTGGCACAACCCCGGGCTCCGCCGGCTGTTCCCCTCCTCCCCCGAGGACATGGAACGCCAGCGCGACCGGCTCTTCGCCGCACTCACCCATGTCGTCTCCCATCTGGAGGACGACTCCCTCCTCCCCTATCTCCAGGACCTCGGCCGCGACCACCGCAAGTACCTGGCCGGCCCCGAGCACTACGCCGCCGTCGGCGCCAGCCTGCTCGCCGCCCTCGCCGCGACCTCCGGTGACGCCTGGACCCCGGACGTGGAGAAGGCCTGGTGCGAGGCCTACCAGGTGATGGCCGACGCGATGGGGGCCGGCGCCGCCGCGAGCCAGGACCCGCCCTGGTGGGACGCCGAGGTCGTGCGCCACCTCCAGTACGGCGAGGACATCGGCGTCCTCACCCTGGCACCGCACGCCCCGCTCCCGTACCGGCCCGGCCAGTACGTCAGCGTGAGCAGCGAACGGGTGCCGACGACCTGGCGCACGTACTCCCTCGCCAACGCACCCCGCCCCGACCACACCGTCGACCTGCACGTCAGCCGGATCGAGGGCGGCCGGCTCAGCACCGCCCTGGTCCGCGAGGTCCAGCTCGGCGAGGCGCTGCGGCTCGGCGCCCCCGGCGGGCGGCTGACGCTGCGCCGCGCGGACCGGCCCGTCACCTTCATCGCCGCCGGCACCGGCTGGGCCCCCGTCCGCGCGATGCTGGAGGAGCTCGCGGACCACCCTCCCGATCAGGACGTACGGCTCTTCCTGGCCGCCCGCGACGCCGCGCACCTCTACGACCGCCCGTGGATCGACGCGTACGCCGCCGCCTTCCGCTGGCTCGGCGTCACCTACATCACCCCCGCCCCCGGCCAGCACCGCGACCAGGCCACCGCCCGGCTGGCGACCGCGCTCGGCAACCGGGCCCTGTGGCCGGAGCAGGACGTCTACCTGAGCGGGCCGCCGGTGTTCATGGAGGAGACCGCCCTCCTGCTGGAGGAGCTCGGGGCCCGGCCCGACCGGCTCTTCCACGACGCCGTCCCGGTCCCGAGCGCCGCTCGCGGCGGCCGGCCGCTGGGCTTCGGCGAGTGGTTCCTGCACCGCCCGGCCCCGCACTGGCACAACCCGGCGGACCGCGCGCCGCGCGGCTAATGCCTCTGCGCCGCCCGGAGGCATGTGCCGGCAGGCGACCAGCCGCACCCCGCGCGACTCCTGCCCCCCGCCGGCAGACGGCATGGGGCGCGGACGCCCGGCCCACACGGCGCGGCTAATGCTTTGAGGGCGGAGGGAAGCATTAGCCGCCCACCGTGCGGAGCTTCTGAACCGCCGGGCTACTCCCCGACGCCCTCCGCCGCCCGGATCGCGTCCCGGTAGACCCGGGCCGCCGCCCGCAGCGCCGTCTCCGGGTCGGTCCCCGCCGCCTCCGCGCGCGCCGCGAGCGCCAGCAGCTCGTACCCGATGCCCTCACCCCGCGGCAGCTCCACGGGAACCCCGCCCGCACGGGCCCGGCCCGCGAGCTTCGCCGCGAGCGCCAGCCCGGGCTGGCCCAGCGGGATCCCGTCGGTGACCGACTCCCGCCGCTTCTCGACCGCCTTGGTCGCCTGCCAGTGGGCGCTGACGTCCTCCGGGGACTCGGCCGTGGCGTCCCCGAAGACATGGGGATGGCGGCGGATCAGCTTGTCGACCAGGTCGCCGGCGACGTCGTCGACGGAGAAGGCCTCCGCCTCCTCGCCTTCCTCCCCCGCCACGCCCTCCTCGGCGATCCGCGCGTGGAAGACCACCTGGAGCAGCACGTCGCCGAGCTCCTCGCGCAGCGCGTCCCGGTCGCCGTCCTCGATCGCCTCGACCAGCTCGTACGCCTCCTCGATGGCGTACTTCACCAGCCCCTCGTGCGTCTGGCGGGAGGTCCACGGGCACTCGCGGCGCACCCGGTCCATCACCTGCACCAGATCGAGCAGCCGCGCGCCCGGCAGGTCGTACGACCCCGGCAGCAGCTCCAGGTCCGGCATGGCCACCCGGCCCGAGCCGGCGAGCCGGGCCAGACCGTCGGTCAGCCGCTGGTCGCCCTCCCCGGACGGGATGACCACGATGGTGCGGCCGCCGGCGCAGGCATCGACGAGGGCGTGCGCGTCGGCGGCCTCGTGCGCCACCTCCACCCCGGCTTCGCGCAGGTACGGCAGCTGCGGGTGGCCCGGGTCCGCGCACAGCACCCGGTCCGCCGCGCGCAGGGCCTGCCAGGCCGGCCAGGACAGCAGCCCGGGCGCGACCCGGTGGCTGACGGTCAGCAGGACGATCCGACCGGCGTCCTCGGCGGAGGCGTCGGCGGTCACGGGGGCGGGTTCGGCGGTGTGGTCGGTCACCCTCCGAACCTACCTCCGCCCACGACCGTCAGGCTCCGGCGGGTGCCGCCTGCTCGGGCATCGTCTTCTGGGTGATCCACGGGGTCTGCTGGTCGCCGAGCAGGATCTGCTTCTCGTCCCAGCGGCCGTAGCGCGGGTTCACCTCGATGTGGAGGGCCTTCGCCGCCTCCCCGAGCTTGACCAGGGCCTTGTCCTGGTTGCCGTAGTGCGCGAAGAGCTTGTCGCGCAGCAGCTTGAAGCGGGTGTCGGCGTCGATCTGGTCCGGGGCCAGCTGCGCCTGCTCCAGCGCCGCCGCGGCCAGCGCCTTCTCCCCGCCGACCTGCTGGAGCTGCGCCTTGCGGACGTCCTCGACCTCCTTGGTGCTCACGCTCAGCCCGGCGTCGTCCGCCGCCTGCTCCAGCACCGCGGTCTGGATCATCTTGTTGAGCTTGAGCCGCTCCAGTCCGGCGGTGGCCCCGATCAGCCGCGCCCCCTGCTCGGAGCGGTTCTGTGCGGTGCGCACGTCGTTGACCTGCGCCTGGAGCGCGGAAGTGGTGATGCGCTCGCCGCCGACGACGGCCGCGGTACCGGGACGGGTCCCGCCCGAACAGGCGGCCAGCAGGGGGGCCGCCGCGAGCAGGGCGACGGATACGGAGAGCGCTGTGCGACGGTGCAAAGGAGCCTCCAGGGCCGGGGGATTGTGCGTCGGTGCACAAGGCCGTGCGGTGATCGATGGTATGCAGTCAGAGTGGCCCGAGCCACCGGTTCGACCAACGATTCCGGGGGTGTTGAAGGTGCGAGTTCACCATTCCTGCGGACCGGGCTGTAATCGCTCCTGTTGCCAGGACCGCGGCTCGGCCGTGTGCCCCGAACGGTGCTGGGCACGCTGGTCCCCCGCTTTCGCTCCGCTCCCGGGCCCGGCGCATCGTGTGCGCGGTCCGGTGAGGCGGGGGCGGGGTCCCTCACGCCCAGGGGTGTCCGGTCCGGCCTGAACACTCCGATGCCCCTGCTCATCACTCCGGTGAACAGGGGGCGGTGGCGTCCGCCGCCGGATCGCATGGCCCTGGGCGCGCCGCCCGACCGCGATGCTCGCGGCATCGTGCCGGGTGGGTTTGCGGTTTTTCGATGTCAGAGGCTTTCGCCAGTGCCGGTTACCCCACTTGCTGGTGAAGGCCGGATCGACGGCGATGACCGCGATGCCGCTCCGGTCGGCCATGGAGACCAGACGGTTCCTCAGCCGGCTGGTGGGCAAACCGGAGATCAACTGCCGGAAACGACGCTTCCGACCGTATTTCTCACGGGTCTTCTCACCGGCGAAGTCCAGATCCTCGACCGCGATGGCCTTGACGCCGCGGGACCGCGCCCAGTGCAACAGACGGGAGAGGGCGTGACGCACCTGGGCATCGCGGTGGCCGGCGGTTCCGGAGAGGTCGTAGGCGAAGCGGCGGGGAGCGCCCACGGGGTTCCCGTGACGGTCGAGCCGCCAGGCGGCGAGGTGGTCGGCGTTGGTGTCCACTCCGACCACCCCGTGTGCGAGGGCGGTCACGATCGGGACGGCCTTGGCGGGCGGATACTGCCAGGAGGCGGTCAGGTACCAGCGGGAGCGGGCCGTGTCGTAGTGGATGCGGTAGGCCACTGCCAGGTCGGCTGCGACGCGGTCCGCCCACTCCGCTCCCCGGTGCGCGAACGCGACCCTGCCGGCCAGGACGTACCTGCCGTGCGGGCTGTTCGCCAGATCCGCGAGCGGGCCGGGGAGCCTGATACTCACTTCGCCGTCCGAGGTGACACGGATCGTCTCGTTCCCGTACCTCTTGCCCGTCTCGCCGTCGGCCTGGAGGAACCAGCGCTCGGCCTCCCACCGCCGCCGCCACTCGTCCTCCGCGAGCCGCGCGGCGACCAGGTGGTGCCTGGTGTTGAGGAGGGCCCTGCCACCCCGCACCACCCGCACCCGGCCTGCCTCGTGGTCGGCCACCACGGAGGCGAGCCGGTCGTCCAGCACGCGCAGGCGCCGCGATTTCGCGTGCCACTCCCGCTGCGACCGGTAGCCGCCCGGAGACCCGCCGGCGCCTTTCGTTCCGACGGGCAGCGCCAGGCGGTCGCGGACGGTCCGGATCCCGGCCTGCAGGTTCTGTATGTATGCCGTCTGCCCCCGCCGGGCCAGCGCCCACTGATCATGCGTGGCCTTCGTGACGCTGCCCGCCCACCGCGATGACGACGCGGCGGTCAGCTCCCGTTTGCGGGCCGCCCAGCTCCGCGCGGAATGCCGCAGACCATCGCGGGAACGGATGGCGAGGTCACGCGAAGCCAGCGAGCCCAGGTGCGCGCCGGCCCGCGCCAGTACCTGCTCGTCCCCGGCCTCCAAGCCTTTCAGCCTGGTCCGTACCGACACCCCCGACGGGCCGGGCACGAGGAACGGCGCCGCCAACCGGCGCACCCCACCCACCATCCCGTCACCCCTCGCATCGAAACCCCTCCTCCCCAACGAGCTCCCCATGCGGAGGTCATCCGTTCGACCGAGGAACTCTCCTCGCACGTCCTCTCCGGCCATGCGTGGCGGAACTCGCCCATACCCCTTCCGCCGACCTCCAGTTCACCCCCCGGCTACCGCGGAGTTCGGCGTTCCTGCGAAGGTCGGACCACCATGTCGACATCGCAGCTCGCTCCGCATCCCGCTCCGGAGCGCCCCGCTCCGGCCCCCGTCCGCCGTTCCGGGCGCCGTGCCGGTCTGTTCGGCTCGGCGTTCGCCGCCCTGGTCACGGCGGTGGCCGTGTGTGCCGGGGACGCCGTCGCGCGGGTCTTCCCGTACGGGCCCCGCCACCGCAGCGTCAACGACCTCGGCAACCAGTTCGTGCCCTTCCACGCGCACCTGTGGGACCTGCTGCACGGGCGGGCTCGGGGTGGGCTGCTGTTCAACTGGCAGTCCGGGTACGGGACGAGCTTCCTGCCGGATCTGGGCACCTACCTGACGAGTCCCTTCGCCCCGCTGGTCGCGCTGTTCCCGCGGCACGACATCGACCTCGCCGTGTACGCGGTCACCGTCCTGAAGATGACGGTCGCGGCGGCCGCGATGGCCTGGCTGCTGCGCACCCAGCGGCCCGGGCCGTGGTGGGCGGCCGGGCTGCTGGGGGCCTCGTACGCGCTGTGCGGCTGGTCGGTGATCGAGGCCTCGTACAACCCGATGTGGCTGGACGGGCTGATCGCCTTCCCCCTGCTGTGCCTGACCGGCGAATGGGCGCTGCGGGCGCGGCGGCCGCTGCTGGGGGTGCTGGTGGTGGCCGTCTGCTGGACGGCGAACTTCTACACCGCCTACATGGCCACCCTGGGCGCGGCGCTGGTGCTGGTGGTGCGGGTGGTGCTGACCCGGGAGGGGGCGCGCGAGCGGCTGCGGGTGGTGGGGCGGGCGGCGCTGACGAC
Source organism: Streptomyces sp. NPDC032091 (assembly GCF_055580265.1). Lineage (NCBI taxonomy): Bacteria > Bacillati > Actinomycetota > Actinomycetes > Kitasatosporales > Streptomycetaceae > Streptomyces > Streptomyces sp. NPDC032091. Next base: position 94,770 of record NZ_JBVILR010000029.1, read on the forward strand.
CGTGCTCGGCACGGCCCTGACGGCGCCGCTGCTGCTGCCGCTGTTCCTGAGTTCGCGGCAGGCCTATCCGGGCTGGTCCAAGCAGTTCTCCCCGGCGCCCTGGTCGGATCTGTTCGCCCGGCTGCTGCCGGCCACGTACTCCTTCAACTCCCCGGCCCTGTTCATCGGTACGGGGACCCTGCTGCTGGTGGCGGCGCTGCCGTTCCACCGGGCGCTGCCGCCGCGCACCCGGCTGTGGTGGGCGGGGCTGGTGGCGGCCGTGCTGCTGTCCCTGCAGTGGGGACCGACGCATCTGGTCTGGCACGTCTTCGCGACGCCGAACGGCAGCCCGTACCGGCAGACCTTCGTGCTGGCCGGGATCGTGGTGATCGCCGCCTGGACGGGGCTCGCGGCCGGGCCGCCCGGGGTGCGGGCGCTGGCGGCCGGGGCCGTGGTGCTGGCGGCGGCCGCCGCCTGGGCGGCGGGCAGCGCGCTGGCCACGGGCTGGGGGTATGCCCTGTTCTGCGGGGGGCTGGCGCTGAGCGCGGGCGCCTGGTGGGCGCTGCGCCACCGGCGGCTGCTGCTGCCGGCGGCGGCCGTGCTGGCGGTGGCGCTGGTGGCGCAGGCCTCCGCGACGACGGCGTACGGGCACAAGGGCAAGCTGGCCGGGCTGGACGACTACCCCTCCTGGGGCCGGGCCGACACCTCCCGCGAGCGGGCCCTGACCCGGGCCGACGGCTGGCCGGCGTACCGCACGGACGCGGGCCGGCCCGCGCTGACGGGCAACGACCCGCTGCTGCTGGGCGGTGAGGGCGGCTCCTACTACAGCAGCCACACCCCGGACGTGTTCACCCGCACGATGGCGGCGCTGGGCGCGGGCTGGACCTCGCGCGGGCGCAGCGTGCAGAGCCTGGACAACCCGGTGACGGACGCGCTGTTCTCGGTCGGCGCGCGGCTGAAGCCGGACGGGAGGATCGCCCGCGGCGATGCCCTGCCGCTGGTCACGGTGCGCCCGGCGGGGCCGCCGCCGGAGTTCGGCGCGTCGCCGTTCGCCAACCAGGAGCTGCTGCTGGGGGCGAAGGTGTACGAGGATCCGGTCGCGCCGCAGGTCTGCCGGTCGGGGACGGACGCCTTCCTGTGGGCGCCCGAGTACAACGCGACAGCGCGGCTCGCGGACGGCCGGCCGTTCAAGCTGAACGGCAACCCGCCGAAGAACCGGGCGGCGCTCCAGCCGCTGGGGCGTTCGCACGGGCCCGCCTCGAAGCTGGTCTTCGACCGTCCGGCCCCCGCCGTGTGGGCGCTGTCCTGCCTGGACCGGGCGAAGCTGACCGCGGCGGTGTCCGCCCTGCGGGGTGCGGCCGCCACCTCGGTCCGGGTCGGGGACTCGGACCTGACCGCCACGCTGCCGCCCGGCAGCACCGGCACCGCGGTCGTCGCCGTCCCGGCCGTCGCGGGCTGGAGCTGCGCGGGCCGTCCGGCCGGGTCCCGCCTGGGGCTGCTGGCGGTACCGCTGGACGGGCGCACGACCACCCTGCGCTGCGGGTTCACCCCGCCGGGGCTGGCGGCGGGCGCGGCGGTGGCGGGGCTGTCGGCCCTGCTGGTGGCCGCGCTGGCGGTGCACCGGCGGCGGCCGGAGTACCTGCCGGTACCGGGGCGGCGCCGCACCCGGCGCACCACCTGACGGCCCGGCGGCGGGCGGGGCCGGCGGGTCGGCGGGTCGGCGGGTCGGCGGGTCGGCGGGTCGGCGGGTCGGCGGGTCGGCGGGTCGGCGGGTCGGCGGGTCGGCGGGTCGGCGGGTCGGCGAGGCAAGCGGACCCGGCGGGGTCAGCGGGCCCGGCGGCCGGCGGCCCGGCGGACCGGCCGGGTCAGCGGACCTGGCCCAGCCACTGGAGGGTCCGGCGGATCTCCACCGGGAGGGGGTGCGCCGGGCCGTGCACCCGGTCCGCGTCGTACAGGAGCCGGACCAGGGTGTCGTGGGCGGCCGCGCGGTCGCCGAGGGAGAGCAGCAGGTGCGCTATCCGGCGGCGGACCTCCAGCGGCAGGCCCGGGTCCGGGTTGGCGTAGTGGTTCTCGAACAGCGGCAGCAGCGACCGGTACTCGGCGAGGGCCGCGGCCGGTTCGCCGAGCTGCTCCAGGCACTGCGCGGCGTCGTAGCGGAAGCGCAGCGCCTGCGGGTCCCCGGCCGGGAATTCGTCGGCGAGGCGGCGCAGTTCGGGCAGGGCGCGGCGGTACTGGCCGTCGTCCATCAGCGTGGCGGCGTACTGCTTGCGCAGGCTGCGCACCACCGGGGAGTGTGCGCCGTGCTCGGCGGCGGCCGCCGGGAGGATGCCGCCGAGGATGTCCACGGCCTGGGTGAGCCGCCCCTGGTCCAGCAGTTTGCGGGCCTCGTCCACGGCGCCGGGGATGTCCGGGCGGGGCGGGGCCGGCGCCGTGGCCGGCATCGGCGGGACGACGGCGGCCGGCCGGTCCGGCCAGGGGGCCTGGGGGCGCAGGAAGGGCCGGGTCGGGTCGAGCGGGCCGGCCACGGGGCGGCTGCCGGGGGCCGGGAGCAGCGGCGCGAGGGCCTCGTAGACCTCCTGCGCGCTGCCGGGCCGGTCCTGCGGGTCCTTGGCGAGGAGGCGCATGAGGACCGCCTCCAGCTCCTGCGGGATCTCCGGGCGCCGGCCGCGGACGGGGGCCGGGGGCTCGTACAGGTGCCGGTGCAGGACGCCGAGGGCGGTGGTTCCGGCGAAGGGGACGGTACCGCTGAGGAGTTCGTACAGCAGCACGCCGAGGGCGTACAGGTCGGTGTACGGGCCGACCGCGCCGCCCATGGCCTGTTCGGGGGCCATGTAGGCGGGGCTGCCGATGGGCGAGCCGGTGCTGGTGAGGCGGGTGGTGTCGGTGTCCATCACGGAGGCGACGCCGAGGTCCAGGACGAGGACGGTCCCGTCCGGACGGATCATCACATTGCGGGGCTTGAGGTCCCGGTGGACGATCGGTACGGCGTGCACGGCGGACAGCACCGCGCACAGCTGCGCCACCACCGCGACCGCCCACGGCCAGGGGTAGGGGTCGTGCTCGGCGAGGTGGTCGGCGAGGTCGGAGCCCTCGACGTAGCCCATGACGAGGTAGAGCTCGTCGCCGTCGCTGCCCGCGTCGTGCACCGTGACCAGGCCCGGGTGGTCGACCTGTGCCGTGACCCGGCATTCGCGCACGAAGCGGCGGCGCAGCTCCTCGGCGACGGTGCCGGGGCCGGCCACCTTGTCGGGGCGCAGCAGTTTGACGGCGACGCGGCGGTCCAGGCGCCGGTCGTAGGCGGTCCACACCTGGCCCATGCCGCCCTGGCCGAGGATGGTGGCGAGCTGGTAGCGCTCGCCGACGAGCCGTTCGCTCGCGGTCACTGCTGCGGGTCCTGGATCGCCGTGCTGTTCGGGTCCTGGTAGGGGCCGCCGGGCCGCGGGGGCGCGGGCGGGGTGTGCGGGGGCTGCTTGCGCAGGAGTTCGCTGAGCTCGTCGAGTTCGGCGCGGACCTGTCCGATGCGCGGGGGCCGGCCGGGGGCCGGGGTCTGCTGCGGCGGGACGGGCGGGTAGCCGTAGGAGGGCCGGGTCTGCTGCGGGGGCTGCGGCAGGTGCGCCGGCTGCTGCGACTGCGGCTGGGCGTACGGGGGCTGCTGCGCCGGGTACCAGGGCGCGGCTCCCACGGCCTGGGGCAGGGCGGCCCGCGCTTCGTGGTGCTTGATGTCGGCGACGAGGTAGTACACGCAGACGGCGAAGCCCGTGAAGATCGAGCCACCGGCGCCGAGGTTGCCCTGCCAGCCGTTGGTCTCGGCCGTCGGGTCGAGCTCGATGAAGGTGATCCAGACGACGGACAGCACCCCGCCGAGGACCAGCAGCACCCAGTCGCGGCTTCTGCGGGTGAGCAGGGCGATCCGCAGCAGGGAGCCCCAGGCGAAGAAACCGCAGGTGAGGAGGGGCAGCGCCGTGAACAGCACGCGCAGCGTCATCGCCGCCCCGGACACGGGGCGGTGGCCGTGGGGGCCTTGCTGCGGCGGGATGCCGGGGCCGTGCATCGCTGCTCCTGACGGGCCGTGCGGAAAGGGTGACGGCTGGAAGCGTATACAGCGTTTCCGGCCGTCCGTGAGGGTATGCGCGCAACCGTTGCAGGGTCGCAGCACGGGCGGCCCGGGGGCGGCCCGGCGCCGGCCCGCCCGGGGTCACGGCGACGTCCGACAGCCCGTCGTACAGGCCCTGTACGAGCCGCTCCCCCGGGGCGTCCCGTCGGCCTCGCCGCCGAGGGCGCCTGCTCCCACGCACTCCACCGCCCTCCTGCCCCCTGCGGCTACCCTCTGATCTCCTGATCGATCCCAGGGGGGGACCCGACATGCGCACCCGCATGCCCAGAACCACGACCACGGCCGCGCTCACCTGCGCGGTCCTGCTGACCGCCGCGGCCACCGCCTGCGGCCCGGACTCCACCGACGCGGCGCCGACGCCCTCGTCCTCCGCCCCGGCGCAGACCCCGCTCACGGGCGACCCGGCCGCCGTCCTGCGTGCCGCGTACGAGGAGACGGAGCGGGCGGACTCCAAGACGGCGGTCATCTCGCGCCGGATCGGCGCGCGCGAGATCACGGCGAAGCTGACCTTCGAGGGCGACGGCAGCTGCTACGGAGAGGTCAAGGTCAACCGGCACGGGGCGGGGGAGATCCTCGTGAACGAGGCCAAGGTATCCCTGCGGGGCGACTACGAGTTCCTCCAGGACCAGTTCAGGGACCAGCCCGCCAAGTCCCCCGACACGGAGGACGGCTGGATCGACCTGAGGCCGGGCGACCCCTCGGTCGCCCACCTCCTGGCCCTGTGCAAGGACGGCTCCCCCGCCAGCACCTTCCCGGCGGACCGCACCGGCCTGCACCGGGGCCGGGACACCTACCTGAACGCCAGACCGGTCCTCGTACTCCTGTCGAAGGGCCCCGACGGCACCGAGATCACCGACCACGTCTGCCTGGACGGCAAGCCGTACCTCCTCGCCCACTGGGAGAGCGGCCCGACCTGGAGGACCGTCGAATACAAGAACCTGACCCGCACCGACTGACGGCCCCCGGGCCGCGGATGAGCGGGCGGCCCGGGGGGGCGGGGTCTGTGGGGCGGGGGGTTACGAGCCGAGGACGGTGGTCAGGAATTCGCCCGTCCAGGCCAGGAGTTCGCGGCCGACCAGCGGCTTGCCGCCGACGCGGGCCGTCTTGGGGCGGGGGACCAGGACCTGGCTGGTGGCCGGCTTGAGGACCGTGCCGGGGTAGAGGCGCTTGAGGCGCAGCTCCTGCGATTCGCGCAGTTCCACCGGTCCGAAGCGGATGTTGGGGCCCTGGAGGGTGATGTCGCCGACCCCGCAGGCCCGGGCCAGCATCCGCAGGCCCGCCACCAGCAGCAGGTTCTCCACCGGCTCGGGCAGCTTGCCGTAGCGGTCGGTGAGTTCCTCGCGGACCGCCTTGATGTCGGCCTCCGAGGTGGCCGAGGCGATCGCCCGGTAGGCCTGGAGGCGCAGCCGCTCGCCCGGCGCGTAGTCGTGCGGGACGTGCGCGTCGACCGGCAGCTCGATCTTGACCTCCAGCGGCGGCTCCTCCTCCACCCCGCCCTCGACCGCGGCCCGGTAGTCGGCGACGGCCTCGCCGACCATGCGGATGTACAGGTCGAAGCCGACGCCCGCGATGTGGCCGGACTGCTCGCCGCCGAGCAGGTTGCCGGCGCCGCGGATCTCCAGGTCCTTCATCGCCACGTACATGCCCGCGCCCATCTCGGTGTGCTGGGCGATGGTGGCCAGGCGCTCGTGCGCGGTCTCCGTCAGCGGCTTCTCCGGCGGGTAGAGGAAGTACGCGTACCCGCGCTCGCGGCCCCGGCCGACGCGGCCGCGCAGCTGGTGCAGCTGGGAGAGGCCGAAGTTGTCGCCGCGCTCCACGATCAGGGTGTTGGCGTTGGAGATGTCGATGCCGGACTCGACGATCGTCGTGGAGACGAGGACGTCGAACTTCTTCTCCCAGAAGTCGACCACGACCTGTTCCAGGGCCTGTTCGGACATCTGGCCGTGGGCCGTCGCGATCCGCGCCTCGGGGACGATCTCGCGCAGCTTCGCGGCCGCCCGGTCGATGGACTCGACCCGGTTGTGGATGTAGAAGCACTGGCCCTCGCGCAGCAGCTCGCGCCGGATGGCCGCGCCGATCTGCTTCTCCTCGTACGGGCCGACGAAGGTGAGGACCGGGTGGCGCTCCTCCGGCGGGGTGGTGATGGTGGACATCTCGCGGATGCCGGTGACGGCCATCTCCAGGGTGCGGGGGATGGGCGTGGCGGACATGGTGAGGACGTCGACGTTGGCGCGGAGCTTCTTCAGCTGCTCCTTGTGCTCGACGCCGAACCGCTGCTCCTCGTCGACGATGACCAGGCCCAGGTCCTTGAACTTGGTCTCCTGCGAGAACAGGCGGTGGGTGCCGATGACCACGTCGACCGAGCCCTCCTTGAGGCCCTCCAGGGTGGCCTTGGACTCGGAGTCGGACTGGAAGCGCGAGAGCGCCTTCACGTTGACGGGGAACTGGCTGTAGCGCTCGGAGAAGGTCCCGAAGTGCTGCTGGACGAGGAGGGTGGTGGGGACGAGGACGGCGACCTGCTTGCCGTCCTGGACCGCCTTGAACGCGGCCCGCACCGCGATCTCCGTCTTGCCGTAGCCGACGTCGCCGCAGATCAGGCGGTCCATGGGGACGGACTTCTCCATGTCCTCCTTGACCTCGGCGATGGTGGTGAGCTGGTCGGGGGTCTCCGCGTACGGGAAGGCGTCCTCCAGCTCGCGCTGCCAGGGGGTGTCCGGGCCGAAGGTGTGGCCGGGGGCCGCCATGCGCGCGCTGTACAGCTTGATCAGGTCGGCGGCGATCTCCTTGACGGCCTTCTTCGCCCGCGCCTTGGTCTTCGTCCAGTCGGCGCCGCCGAGCCGGTGCAGGGTCGGGGCCTCGCCGCCGACGTACTTGGTGACCTGCTCCAGCTGGTCGGTGGGAATGTAGAGCCGGTCGCCGGGCTGGCCGCGCTTGGCGGGCGCGTACTCGACGAGGAGGTACTCGCGGGTGGCGCCCTGGACGGTGCGCTGCACCATCTCGATGTAGCGGCCCACGCCGTGCTGCTCGTGGACGATGTAGTCGCCGACCTCCAGGGTGAGGGGGTCGATGGACTTGCGGCGGCGGGTGGGCATCCGGCCGAGGTCCTTGGTGGCGGTGCGCTGGCCGGTGAGGTCGGTCTCGGTGAGGACGGCCAGCTTCAGCGCCGGGTCGACGAACCCGGTGTCGATGGAGCCGCAGGAGACGTGCACGAGCGACGGCTCCAGGGCCCGCAGGTCCGCCTCCAGGCGGGCGGCGATGCCCTCGCCGCCGAGGACCTCGACGGTACGGGCGGCCGGTCCGTGGCCCTCGGTGAGGTAGACGGTGTGCCAGCCGTCGGCGATCCAGCCCTTGGTGTCGGCGAGGGCGCGGGCGGTGTCGCCGCGGTAGGCCTCGGGGGCGTGCATGCCGAGCTTGAGGGTGTCGGAGCCCAGCGCCGGGTCGTCGGCGGCGAAGGGGGAGACCGACCACCACATCATGCCGAGCTCGCGGGCGTGCTCGCGGACGTCGGCGATGCCGCGCAGCGAGGCCGCGCCGACGTCGATGGGGGCCTGGCCGCCGCCGGCGGTGGCCGCCCAGGAGGCCATCAGGAACTCCTGGCTGGTCGCCACCAGGTCGGCGGCCCGGGTGCGGACCCGCTCGGGGTCGCAGACCACGGCCATGGAGCCGGCCGGCAGGACGTCGAGGAGCAGCTCCATGTCGTCGACCAGGACCGGGGCGAGGGACTCCATGCCCTCGACGGCGATCCCCTCGGCGATCTTGCCCAGGAGTTCGCCCAGCTCGGGGTGGGCCTCGGCGAGGGCCGCCGCGCGCTCGCGCACCTGGTCGGTCAGCAGCAGCTCGCGGCAGGGCGGGGCCCACAGGCCGTGCTCGGCGATCTCCAGGGAACGCTGGTCGGCGACCTTGAAGTAGCGGATCTCCTCGACCTCGTCGCCCCAGAACTCCACGCGCAGCGGGTGCTCCTCGGTGGGCGGGAACACGTCGAGGATGCCGCCGCGCACGGCGAACTCCCCGCGCTTCTCCACCAGCTCGACGCGCGCGTACGCGGCCGCCGCCAGGGCCTCGGTGACCGCGCCGAGGTCGGTGCTCTCGCCGTGCCGCAGGCTCACCGGGACCAGGTCGCCCAGCCCCTTGACCTGCGGCTGGAGCACGGAGCGGATCGGGGCGACGACCACCGAGACGGGGCCGGAGGCCGGGTCGTCCGCGCGGGGGTGGGCGAGGCGGCGCAGGACGGCGATGCGGCGGCCGACGGTGTCGCTGCGCGGGCTGAGGCGCTCGTGGGGCAGGGTCTCCCAGGACGGGTAGTCCACCACCTCGTCGGGCGGAAGCAGGGAACGCAGCGCGGCGGCGAGGTCCTCCGCCTCCCGGCCGGTGGCGGTCACGGCGAGGACGGTCCGCCCGGTGCGGCGGGCCAGCGCGGCGATCGCGAAGGGGCGGGCGGCGGGCGGGCCGACCAGGTCCACGTGCATGCGGTTGCCGTCCCCGGCCGCGGTGACCGCCTCGGCCAGGGCGGGGTCCCGGGTGACGGCGTCGAGCAGTCCGGTGAGGCTCATGAAGGCGGCTTTCCATCCGGTGGAGGGGCGGGCGGGGCAACGCGAAGCACCCGACACGTGAACGGGCCGGGGGTTCCCACCCTATGCCGCGGGGGTGCCGGCCGCGCGCGGGATACGGGCCCCGATCCGGGCATGCCGTGCGCCCCGAGCCGGGCACACCCCGGACCCCGCCGCCAGCACACCCGAGGCCCCGCCCGGGCACGCCCGGAGCGCGCCCGCGACCGGGGCGGAATCCACGCTTCCGAACCAGGATGACAATCTGTCCGGATGTCCATATCCGGAAGCCCGCCCGACGGCACGACCGCGCCCCGCACGGCGCCGGCCGCGCCCGCCGCGCCCGCCCCCGCGCCGGCGGCGGAGCCCACCGCACCCGCCGCCGTCGAGGCGCGCGCCGACCGGCGGGCCCGGGCCGCCGCGTGGGCCCGGGCCCGGGCGCCGTACGCGCTGACCGCCGCGCTGTTCGCCGCGTACGCCACCCTCTCCGTGACCCGCCACATGCGGATGGAGGACGGCTCCTACGACCTGGGGATCTTCGAGCAGGCCGTCCGCGCCTACGCCCACCTCCAGGCGCCCGTCGTGGACCTGAAGGGGCCGGGCGCCAACGTCCTCGGCGACCACTTCAGCCCCGTCATCGCCCTGATCGCCCCGCTCTACCGGATCTTCCCGGGCCCGGTCACCCTCCTGGTGGTGCAGGCGGCGCTGTTCGCGCTGTCGGCCCTGCCCGTCACCCGGGCCTCCGCCCGGCTCCTCGGGTCGGCGCGGGGGCTCGCGCTCGGGGCGGTGTACGGGCTGTCCTGGGGGATCCAGCGGGCCGTCGAGTTCGACTTCCACGAGATCTGCTTCGCGGTCCCGCTGATCGCCTTCGCCCTGGAGGCCCTGCTGGCCCGCCGCTGGCGGGCGGCGCTGGTCTGGGGGCTGCCGCTGCTGCTGGTCAAGGAGGACCAGGGGCTCACCCTGGCCGCGCTGGCGCTCGTCGTCGCCTGGCGGGCCCGGCGCACCGACCGGCGGGCGGCGCGGCTGGCCCTCGGCGTGGCGGTGGCCGGGGCGGCGGCGGCCGCACTCGTGTTCACGGTGGTGATCCCGGCCTTCGCCGCCGACGGCTACACCTACTGGCAGAAGGCCGGCGGCCCCGCCGACGCCCTGCACGGCCTCGGCACCAAGCTCACCACCCTGGTCTGGGTGCTGGTGCCCACCACCGGGCTGCTCGCGCTGCGCTCCCCGCTGCTGTGGGTGGCCGTGCCGACGCTGGGCTGGCGCTTCACCTCGTCCGACCCGCACTTCTGGTCCACCGACTGGCACTACAGCGCCGTCCTGATGCCGGTCGTCGCGCTGGCGCTGGCCGACGCCCTGGACCGCGTCCGGCGCGGTCCCCGGCCGTGGGTGCGCTCGTACGCCCACCAGCTGCCCGGCGCCCTGCTCGCCGCGGGGCTCGCGCTGAGCGCGACCGGCCTGCCGCTGGCCCGGCTCGGGGAGCGGGCCGCGTACGAGAAGCCCGCGCGGGCCGCCGCCGTGGAGCGGCTGCTGGCGCGGATCCCCGACGGGGTGACGGTGGAGGCCGACTACCCCGCGCTGACCCGGCTGACCTCGCGCTGCCGGGTGCTGTGGCTCGGCGGCTCGCGGGGGGTGCGCCCGGCGTACCTGGTCTTCGACAACGCCTCCGGCTGGGCCGGGGACCCGCTGGTATACGCGGGCCGGCTGCATCCGGGGTCGCGGTTCGCCCTGGTGGGCGACGCAGAGGGAACGGTCCTCCTGGAGCGCCGACTGTGACGGCGGAACCGGAACACCCCCGACCGCCGGCCCGGGCGGCCGCCCGAAGGCCCACCCGAGGACGATGAGGCAGCGTGCCGGCCCCGGCCCGCCCTCCCGGACGGGCCGGGGCCGGCGCGTTCCCCCGTACTCCCCCATGGGCCCCCGGACCGCAGGGCCCGATGCTCCCCCGCGGGGACCCCCACATGTCCCGCGCAGGGTCCGGGGGCCTCCCGGAGGCCCCCGTACTTCCCCCGGGGGGTTCCCGGGGCCTCCCCCGTGGGACCCCCGTGCTCCCCCGGGGTTCCGGGGGCCCGTGGGGCCCCCGGGTCTTCCCCCGTCCGACCGCCGGAGGCTACTCGCTGGCGATCGCGTTCAGGACGTTCATCCGCCCCGCCCGGAACGCCGGGACCAGTGCGGCGAACAGGCCCACCAGGGCCGAGCCGGCGAAGACCGCGATGATCGTCGCCCACGGGATCTCCAGCACCTTCAGGCCCTGGAGGGCGAGCAGCTGCTGTGCGGTGGCGCCCCAGCCCATGCCCAGTCCCAGGCCCAGCAGGGCGCCGAAGAGGGCGATGACCACCGATTCCAGGCGGATCATCCGGCGCAGCTGGCGGCGCGAGAGGCCGATGGCGCGCATCAGGCCGATCTCGCGGGTCCGCTCGACCACCGAGAGGGCCAGGGTGTTCACGACGCCCAGCACCGCGACGATGATCGCCAGGGCGAGGAGGCCGTAGACCATGTCGAGCAGTTGCCCGACCTGGTCCTTGAGGTCCTTCTTGTAGTCGGTCTGGTTGAGCACCTTGTACTGCGGGTACTCGGCCATGGCCGCCTTGAGCGCCGTGTACGCGCTGTCGGCCTGCCCCTTCTCGGCCTTGGCCAGCAGCATGAACGGGCGCGGCAGCCGGTCGGCCGGCAGGTTGGCCTCGGCGGTGGCGGTGCTGACGTACTTCACGCCCTTGTCGAGGTTGCCCTCGTCCAGGGTGATCGCGGCGACCTTCAGCTTGACGGTCTTGCCGCCGTTGAAGGCCACGCCCAGTTCGTCCCCTATCTTCACGTGGTGCTGGGCGGCGTACTCCGAGCCCACCGCCATCGCGCCGGGCGCGTACGCGTCCTGGTGCTGTCCGGCGCTCGTCTTGCGGCGGACGTCCTGGGCGTAGGAGGGGTCGGTGGCACTGAGCCGGTCCTGGGCGGAGGTGCCGTCCGGGGCGGTGATCCGCGCCTCGACCTCGCGGTAGGCGGTGACGTGGTCCAGGCCCTTGACGGCGCGCATGGCCTGCTCGGCCTGCGGCATCAGCGGCTGGCCGCCCTGGGAGGCGACGATGTAGTCGGCGCCGACGGTGCGGTCGAGCTCGTCGGTGGCGGAGGCCACCATCGAGGAGCCGACGACCGACAGGCAGGCGACCAGCGCCAGTCCGATCATCAGTGCGGCGGCCGTGGCCCCGGTACGGCGCGGGTTGCGCAGGGCGTTGCGCTCGGCGAGCCGGCCGACGGAGCCGAAGGGCCGCAGGACGGGCGCGGCGAGCAGCCGGACCACGACGCCCGCCAGCAGCGGGCCGATCACGATGAAGCCGATCAGGCTGAACAGGACGCCGACGGCCAGCCACAGCGAGCCGGCGGAGGCCTGGTCGGCGGCCGCGGCGAGGAACAGGGCCGCGGCGCCGGTCCCGGTGAGGACCAGGCCGAGGACGGCGCGGACCGCGCCGGCCTTGCGGTCGCCGGGGGTGCCGGCGTCGCGCAGGGCGGCCATCGGGGAGACCTTGCCGGCCCGGCGGGCCGGGACGTAGGCGGCGACGACGGTGACGACGGTGCCCAGGACCAGGCCGGCGACCGGGGTCGTCCAGCGGACCGTCAGGTCGCCGGTGGACAGGTGCATGCCCATGGAGCCCATGAGCTTCATCAGGCCGACGGCCAGGCCGACGCCCGCCGCGACACCGGCGGCGGAGCCGACGACGCCCAGCAGGAGGGCCTCCAGCAGCACCGAGCGGTTGATCTGTCGCCGGTCGGAGCCGATGGCGCGCATCAGGCCGATCTCGCGGGTGCGCTGGGCGACCAGCATGGAGAAGGTGTTGAAGATCAGGAAGATGCCGACGAGGAAGGCGATGCCGGCGAACCCGAGCATCACGTACTTCATGACGTCGAGGAAGCCCATGTCCTTCTTGTTGGCGGCCGTGGACTCCTTGGCGGTCTGCAGCTTGTAGGTGTCCGCGCCGAGGACCGAGGCCACGTTCTTCTTCAGCTGCTCGTCGCTGACGCCGTCCTTGGCGGTGACGCTGACGTGCGTGAAGGTGCCGGGCGCGCCGAGGAGCTTCTCCTGGGCGGTGGCGGTGTCGAAGTAGACGATCGCCGCGCCCGGGTTGGTCACGGTGAAGGAGGCGATGCCGCTGATCTTCGCGCGGACGTCACCGGTGACGGCGATGGTGCGCAGTTCGTCGCCGAGCTTCAGGTGGTGCTTGGCGGCGGTGTCGGCGTCGACCATCATCTCGGTCGGTCCGCGCGGGGCCCGGCCGGAGGTGATCTTCATGGACTTGAGTTCGCCGTCGGTCCAGTTGCCGGCGATGGTGGGGGCGCCGGTGGTCGACCCCATGTTCTCGTTCCTGGAGTCGACGACGGTGACGGCCGTCGAGAGGACGCCGCCCTCGGCGGACTTCACGCCCTCGGCGCCGCGCACCTTCTCCACGGCCGAGCCGGGCAGCACCTGCGGGCGGCCGCGGTTCGGGTCGGCCTCGCCGTCGGCGGGCTCCTTGGGGCTGACGGTGACGTCGGAACTGGTGACGGCGAACAGCTTGTCGAAGGTGGTGTTCATGGTGTCGGTGAACACCAGGGTCCCGCAGACGAAGGCGACCGAGAGGAGCACGGCGATGGCGGACAGCGCCATCCGGCCCTTGTGCGCGACGAAGTTGCGCCGCGCGGTCTTCATGACGGTCACGAGGTCCGCCCGCGCGCGTCGAAGTCCTTCATCCGGTCCAGGACCTGGTCGGCGGTGGGCGCGTACATCTCGTCGACGATGCGTCCGTCGGCCAGGAAGACGACGCGGTCGGCGTAGGACGCGGCGACCGGGTCGTGGGTGACCATCACGATGGTCTGGGCGAGCTCGTCCACCGACTGGCGCAGGAAGCCGAGGACCTCGGCGCCGGCCCGCGAGTCCAGGTTTCCGGTGGGCTCGTCGCCGAAGATGATCGCCGGGCGGGCGGCGAGGGCGCGGGCGACCGCCACGCGCTGCTGCTGGCCGCCGGACAGCTCGGTCGGGCGGTGCCCCAGCCGCCCGGCGAGGCCGACGGTCTCCACGACCCGGTCCAGCCACTGCGGGTCGGGCCTGCGGCCCGCGATGTCCATGGGGAGGGTGATGTTCTCCAGGGCGTTCAGCGTCGGAAGCAGGTTGAACGCCTGGAAGATGAAACCGATCCTGTCGCGGCGCAGCTGGGTGAGCTTCTTGTCCTTCAGGCCGGTGATCTCGGTGTCCTCCAGGTGGATCCGGCCGCTGGTCACCGTGTCCAGGCCGGCCAGGCAGTGCATGAGGGTGGACTTGCCGGAGCCGGAGGGGCCCATGATCGCGGTGAACCGGCCGCGGTGGATGTCCACGTCCACGTGGTCGAGGGCGACGACGCGGGTCTCGCCGGAGCCGTACGCCTTGACGACCTGGCGCGCCCGTGCGGCCACGGAGCCGTGTCCCCCGTCGCTTCCGTGCCTGGTCTCGGTCATCGCCGTTGTCACGGTGTTCTCTCCCCTGTCGGTGTGCGTACGGCGTACGTGCGTCGCCGTCGTGAAGTCTGCTGAACCCGGGGTGTCCGGCGCGCTGGTGCCCGTCGCCGTATCGGCCGGGGGGTTAACCCCACCTCGCCCCCGCGGCCCTCTCCCCTGTGCACCAGTCAAAGACGGATCAGGCCGTCCGGCCTCCTCCGCCGGGACGAAAGTCCTCTGGACCCAAATGGGGAGGGACCCCTAGGGGACGTCCGCCCTTCGACGGACCGGACGTAGGGGGCACACGGCCCGCACGGCCCGGGGCACCCGCGTGAGATGGGGATTCCGCCGGGCGCACCCCGGTGAGAGGGTGTCTGCGCGGACGAAGGGGGAACGTGATGGAGACGGAGAAAAGCGGGGGCGCGGGCTCCGGCAAGAAGCCGGCCGGCACACCCGGGAGAAAGGTTTCAGCCGAGGAGGCGGGGGCCGAGACGGGGGCCGCCCCACCCGTGCAGGGCAGGCCGCCGGCGCGGGTCGTCGCCTCACTGATGCTGTCCATGGCCCTGGTCGCCCTCGACACCACGATCGTCTCCACCGCCGTCCCCCAGATCGTCGGGGACATCGGCGGCTTCGCCGTCTTCTCCTGGCTCTTCTCCGGCTACCTCCTCGCCGTGACCGTCACCCTCCCCGTCTACGGCAAGCTCAGCGACACCTTCGGCCGCAAACCGGTCCTGCTCTTCGGCACGGCCCTCTTCCTGGCCGGCTCCCTGCTGTGCGCCTCCGCCTGGAACATGGGCGCGCTGATCGCCTTCCGGATCGTCCAGGGGCTGGGCGGCGGCGCCCTGCAGAGCACCGTGCAGACCCTGGCCGCCGACCTCTACCCGCTGCGCGACCGCCCGCGCATCCAGGCCCGCATGACCACCGTGTGGGCGAGCTGCGCGCTCATCGGCCCGGCCCTCGGCGGACTGATCGCCGGCTACGCGGGCTGGCGCTGGACCTTCCTGATCAACGTGCCGATGGCCGGGCTGGCGCTGTGGCTGACCGGCCGCCACCTCGTCGAACCCCGGCGCGCCCCCGCGCACCGCGGGCCGGTGGACTGGGCGGGGGCGCTCGGGATCTTCGCCTGCGGCGGGCTGCTGCTGTTCGCCCTGGTCCAGGGCGGGGTCGCCTGGCCCTGGCTGTCCGCGCCCTCGCTGGGGCTGCTGGGCGCCAGCGCGGTGCTGGCGGCGGTGGTGGTCCGGGTGGAACGGCGGGCCGGGGACCCGATCCTGCCCGGGTGGGTGTGGCGCCGGCGGACCATCGCCGCCGTCAACCTGGCGATGGGGGCACTGGGGCTGCTGATGGTCGCCCCGATGGTGTTCATGCCGACCTACGCCCAGTCCGTCCTCGGGCTCGGGCCGGTGGGGGCAGGGCTGATGACGGCGCTGATGACGCTGAGCTGGCCGCTGTCGGCCGCCGTCTGCCAGCACGTGTACCGGCGCATCGGCTTCCGCGACACCGCCGCCCTGGGGATGGGGCTGGCCGCGGTCGTCCTGTTCTCCTTCACCCTGCTGCCTTACCCGGCGCGGATCTGGCAGCCGGCGCTGATCATGCTGCTGCTGGGCGCCGCGCTGGGCCTGTTCCAGCTGCCGCTGGTGGTGGGGGTGCAGTCCACGGTGGACTGGGCCGAACGCGGCACGACGACCGCCTCGGTGCTGTTCTGCCGCACCGTCGGCCAGGCCGTGGGGGCCGCGCTGATGGGCGCGGTGGCCAACGCGACCGTCGCCTCCCGGCTGGGACGGGAGCACCTGCCGGGCCTGCCGCACCGGCTGGACGACGTGTCCCGGGCCCTGGCCGAGCCGGGCAGCCTCTCGCGGGCCGCGTCCGCACACCTGCGGGGCGCGGTGGCGGCCGCGGTGCACCACATCTTCCTCGGCGCGGCGTTCGCCGGGGTGGCGGCGCTGCTGGTCCTGCTGCTCGTGGCGCCGAGGCGGTTCCCGGTCCTGCCGGAACACGAATGACGGCCGCTTGACAACTTGTCATGGCCGCCCCGCCCGGGTGAGGCTCTCCCCAGGACCGCACACCCGGGGGGACGACATGGCATCCGCACTCTTCGCACTGGCGTTACTGGCCGCCCTGGCCGGACCCGTCGCCCTGCGGCTGTACCGCAGGGCGGGCTTCGTCACCGGCCGCGACGGCCGGCTCTCCACCTCGACCACCCTCGCGCTGGCCTGGACCGTGATCCTGGTCTGGCTGCTGCTCGCGAGTCTCGGCTACGGGCTGACGGCCGGCGGCGGCATCGGCTGGTTCCGCGGCGAGCACGGCCCGCTCTCCGCCCTGACCCGGGTCTACCTCCCGCTGCTCGGCGGCCCCTACCTCGCCCTGATCGGGGCGAAGACGGTGGTCGGGATCAGGGTGGAACACGGCACCCTGGCCAAGCCGGCCCCGAGGCCCACCGCCACCGGACGCCGGCCGCTGCGCGAGCTGATCGCCAACGACAGCGGCCGCACCGACCTCGTGGACCTCCAGTACGTCGCCCTGAGCGTGGTGACGATGCTCTACGTCGTCCTGTTCTTCCTCTCCGACGTGGGCGCCGGCCTCCCCGAGCTCCCGTCCGAGATCTGGGCGCTGACCGGCGCGCCGGCGGGTGCGTACCTGGTGAACAAGATGGCCACCCGCGGCAACCCGGTGATCACCCACGCCGCCGTCACCGGGGACGGCGTGCTCACGGTCGAGGGCGGCGGCTTCACCGACCCCCGCCTCACGGTCGACGACACCCCGCTCCCGACGGTCCAGGACCCGGCCACGGGCACCCTCACGGCCACCCTCCCGCCGGGCGCGACAACCCCGCTCACGGTGGTGGTCACCTCCCGCGGCCTGCGCAGCGACCCCTACCGCCTCGGAACCGCCCCGGCCGCCCCTCTCCAGCCGGCGGCCTAGACGAGTAAGTCCGAAGTCCTGGTCAGTGGTCGTAGGCGATCAGTGATCGTGTGATCGGTGTTCCGGTGGCCCGGTTGTGCCAGATCGC
>NZ_JBVILR010000030.1:0-104469 GCF_055580265.1 Streptomyces sp. NPDC032091
ACTTCTGGCGTTGATTTTTGGCACGCTGTTGAGTTCTCAAGGAACGGACGCTTCCTTTGTACTCACCCTCTCGGGCTTTCCTCCGGGCTTTCGTTTCGTTCTGTTCAGAGTCTATCAGATCTTTTCGGACCCGATTTCCTCTGCGCTTTCCAGGTCCTTCGCTTTCGCGCTTTTCCCTTTCCGGCGGTTCCGACTCTATCAGATTCTTTTCCGTACCGTCTCCGGTGTGGATTCGAATTCCGATGGCCTTCGGAGGGCCTTTCCCTTTCGGGCGGGACAGACTTTATCAGGTTTCCCCGGTCCGGATTCCCACCCTCCCCGGCAGGCGGGTGCGGACACACGTGTGTGCGCCGTTCCTTGCGGGGTGGAGACGTCAACGTACTGGAGCGGGGCACCCGGATGCAAATCCGGTTGCCCCGCTCCGGTGATGTCGCTACCGGGGTGGCCGGGATCAGACCTCGACGACGACCGGGAGGATCATCGGCCGGCGGCGGTAGCCGTCGGAGACCCACTTGCCCACCGTGCGGCGGATGAGCTGCTGGATCTGGTGCGGCTCGGCCACGCCGTCGGCCGCGGCGCGGGCGATGGCTTCCTCGATCTTCGGGACGATCGCCGCGAAGGCGGAGTCCTCGATGCCGGAGCCGCGGGCCTGGACGGTCGGGCCGCTGACGACCTTGCCGGTGGTGCTGTCCACCACGACGAAGACCGAGACGATGCCCTCGTCGCCCAGGATGCGGCGGTCCTTGAGGGAGGCCTCGGTGACGTCGCCGACCGAGAGGCCGTCGACGTACACGTAGCCGGCCTGGACCTTGCCGGAGATGCGGGCCTTGCCGTCGATGAGGTCGACGACCACGCCGTCCTCGGCGATGACGATGCGGTCCTTCGGAACGCCCGTCATGGCGCCGAGCTCGGCGTTGGCGCGCAGGTGGCGCCATTCGCCGTGGACCGGCATCAGGTTCTTCGGCTTGCAGATGTTGTAGAAGTACAGCAGCTCGCCGGCCGAGGCGTGGCCCGAGACGTGGACCTTGGCGTTGCCCTTGTGGACGACGTTGGCGCCCCAGCGGGTCAGGCCGTTGATCACGCGGTAGACCGCGTTCTCGTTGCCCGGGATCAGCGACGACGCCAGGATCACGGTGTCGCCGGGGACGATCCGGATCTGGTGGTCGCGGTTGGCCATGCGGGACAGGGCCGCCATCGGCTCGCCCTGGGAGCCCGTGCAGACCAGCACGACCTCGTCGTCCGGCAGGTCGTCGAGGGTCTTGACGTCGACGACGAGGCCGGCCGGGACCCGCAGGTAGCCCAGGTCACGGGCGATGCCCATGTTGCGGACCATGGAACGGCCGACGAAGGCGACCCGGCGGCCGTACTCGTGGGCGGCGTCCAGGATCTGCTGGATGCGGTGCACGTGGCTGGCGAAGGACGCCACGATGATCCGCTTCTGGGCACCCGCGAAGACCCCGCGGATGACATTGGAGATGTCGCGCTCCGGCGGGACGAAGCCCGGGACCTCGGCGTTCGTCGAGTCCGAGAGGAGGAGGTCGATGCCCTCCTCGCTCAGACGCGCGAAGGCGTGCAGGTCGGTGAGGCGGTTGTCCATCGGGAGCTGGTCCATCTTGAAGTCGCCGGTGGCGACGACGAGACCCGCGTCCGTGCGGATCGCGACGGCCAGGGCGTCCGGGATGGAGTGGTTGACCGCGATGAACTCGCAGTCGAAGGGCCCGAGGTTCTCGCGCTCGCCCTCCTTCACCTCGAGGGTGTAGGGGCGGATGCGGTGCTCCTGCAGCTTGGCCTCGATGAGGGCCAGCGTCAGCTTGGAGCCGATCAGCGGGATGTCCGGCTTCTCCCGCAGGAGGTACGGGACGGCGCCGATGTGGTCCTCGTGGCCGTGCGTGAGGACGATGCCCTCGACGTCGTCGAGCCGGTCCCGGATGGACGTGAAGTCCGGGAGGATCAGGTCGATGCCGGGCTGCTCCTCCTCGGGGAAGAGGACGCCGCAGTCGACGATCAGCAGGCGGCCGTCGAACTCGAAGACGGTCATGTTGCGGCCGATCTCGCCGAGACCGCCCAGCGGGGTGACCCGCAGGCCGCCCTTGGGGAGCTTCGGCGGCGGGCCCAGTTCAGGGTGCGGATGGCTCAAAGGTTCTCCTTCACCACGCGCGCCACGTACCCCATGGCACGTGGCGCGCATGTCATTCGTGCACTTGCTCTTGTCTGTTTCGGTTCTGCTTGTTCAGTTGTGAAGTCCGTTGTCAGAGCTGTACCCCGCCGGCGGCGAGATCGAGCTTGAGCTGGGCCGTCTCTTCGTCGGTCAGTCCGACCAGCGGGAGCCGCAGGGGGCCCGCCGGCAGGCCCTGGAGGTCCAGGGCGGCCTTGGTGGTCATGACGCCCTGCGTGCGGAACATGCCCGTGAAGACGGGGAGCAGCTTCTGGTGGATCTCGGTCGCCTTCTGCACGTCGCCGCCGAGATGGGCTTCGAGCATCTCGCGCAGTTCGGGGGAGACCACGTGGCCGACGACGGAGACGAAGCCGACGGCGCCGACCGACAGGAGCGGCAGGTTCAGCATGTCGTCGCCGGAGTACCAGGCCAGGCCGCTCTGGGCGATGGCCCAGCTGGCGCGGCCGAGGTCGCCCTTGGCGTCCTTGTTGGCGACGATGCGGGGGTGCTCAGCGAGCCTGACCAGGGTTTCCGTGTTGATCGGGACGCCGCTGCGGCCGGGGATGTCGTAGAGCATGACGGGCAGCCCGGTGGCGTCGGCGATCGCCGTGAAGTGCTGGAAGAGGCCTTCCTGCGGCGGCTTGCTGTAGTAGGGCGTGACCGCGAGGAGGCCGTGGGCGCCGGTGCGCTCGGCCTGGCGGGCCAGCTCCAGGGTGTGCCGGGTGTCGTTGGTGCCGATTCCGGCCACGACGTGGGCGCGGTCGCCCACCGCTTCGAGTACGGCTCGTACGAGGTCGTTTTTCTCCGCGTCGGTGGTCGTGGGGGACTCACCGGTGGTGCCGTTGATGATCAGGCCGTCGTTGCCTGCGTCCACCAGGTGGACGGCGAGACGCTGCGCGCCGTCGAGGTCAAGTGCGCCATCCGCCGTAAACGGCGTGATCATGGCGGTGAGGACCCGCCCGAAGGGGGTCTGCGGAGTCGAGATCGGAGCCATGGGTAACACGCTACTCGCTGCCATGCTCGCAGTGTCCCCTCGGGGGACGTCAACCGGGTATCCGTCGTGGAGGTCCCCCGTGGTGGACGGGGGGATGGCTGGCTGTTGGATCCCGGCACTGCCTGCTCGGGGGTTCAAGCAGTGCCGGGTCCGTTTGATCAGCCTAGATGAACTTTCCGAAACGCCGCAATACGGACACTTGGGACTTGTCCCAGCACATCAGTACGCCGTGCGTGCATCGGACCTTACGGGGCAACGCGACCGTTGCCGTTGAAGGCCGCGTAGGTCAGCGGCATGAGCTTCGCCCAGTGCTGCTCCATCTTCTCGCCGACCATCTCGATCTCCCGCTGCGGGAAGGACGGCACCGTCGCCAGCTCGTGCTGGGTGCGCAGGCCGAGGAAGTGCATGAGCGAGCGCGCGTTGCACGTGGCGTACATCGACGAGAACAGGCCGACCGGCAGGACCGCGCGGGCGACCTCGCGGGCCACCCCGGCCGCGAGCATCTCCTGGTACGCCTCGTAGGCCTGGCGGTAGCTGTCCTCCATCACCCGGCCGGTCAGCTCCTGCTGCGCCTCGGTGCCCTCGACGAAGACGTACTTGCCCGGACGGCCCTCCTGGACGAGCTTGCGCTCGGCGTCGGGCACGTAGAAGACCGGCTGGAGCTCCCTGTAGCGGCCGGACTCCTCGTTGTAGGACCAGCCCACGCGGTGCCGCATGAACTCCCGGAAGACGAAGATCGGGGCGCTGATGAAGAAGGTCATCGAGTTGTGCTCGAAGGGGCTGCCGTGGCGGTCGCGCATCAGGTAGTTGATGAGGCCCTTGGAACGCTCCGGGTCCTTCCGGAGCTCGTCGAGGGACTGCTCGCCGGCCGTCGACACACGGGCGGCCCACAGCACATCGCTGTCGGCGGCGGAGTGCTTGACCAACTCCACCGTCACATCACTGCGGAAGCTGGGTTTCAGGTCGGGGGCGACGGTCTCGCTCACACGGAGTCCTTCCGAACGGGTCTTTCGAGGGGCGCGCCCACTCTACGGCGGCCGGCGCCGGCCGCCCGACACGCACCGGCCGGGGCGGGGCCGCCCGGACAGCTGACGGGGCGCCACGAGTTTCGGCGAATGTCCCGGAATCCGGCACCGATCGGCCCGTTCGTTCGTCATACCGGGCAGACGTACCGAACCCTACTCAGAGGAGTGTTGCCCCATGTTTCGCCGCCGGCGCGAACCCGTCCCGTTCGCCTTCGTCGCCGAGGCCGACCGTTTCCGAAGCAATGTCACTCCGCCGCCGCGCGAGAGTCTGAGCATGACCCAGATCACCGCCCGTAGTCTGGTCGGACTGACCGTGGTGGCGGGGCTCGTCGGCTCCCTGTTCTTCGGCATGCCCGCGCTGCAGCCCTACAAGGCCACCGGCAAGGCGCAGCAGTCGGAGGCCTCCGAGGGGCGGTAGCCTCACGGGCACAGATCAACGAACGTGCATGTGAGTGAGGTCCAGCCGTGCCCCTGCCCTTCCTGACGGCCGACGGCGTCTTCGACGCGCACGAGGACGAAGCCCTCCCGCATGTCGATCCCGAGCGCTGGCGGCGCCCCTACCGGCCCGGCCCCTGGCGGGTGGCCGGTGCGGCGCTGCTGCTGCTGCTCTCGGCCTTCATGCTGCTGGCCACCGTGATCATCGCCTTCGCGGGCACCTGGGCCGGCGCCCTGGTCGCGGGGGCCGCCTCGCTCGCCGTCATCGGGTCGGCGCTGCGGATCCTGCGTGCGGGCGTCTGGGTGAGTCCCGGCGGGCTGCGGCACGTCGGGTTCTTCACGACCCGTTCGATCGCCTGGAGCGAGGTCGAGGGGGTCAGGAAGGTCCAGCAGCCGGTGCGCTGGCTGGGGCTGCCGAGGACCGTGCAGGGGCAGGCGCTGACGGTGGCCGGGCGTGGCGCTGCGGCCCTCCCGGTGCTGCTGACCGATCACAGCGCCGACTTCCTCTCGCGCGCCGAGGCCTTCGACCGCGCGGCCGACCTGGTGGAGGCCTGGGCCGAGGAGTACCGGGCCGTGCCCGCCTGACGGTTCGGGGAACGCCACGAGGGCCCGTACGGGGATCGTCCCGTACGGGCCCTTCCGTTCGCGTGGCGACGGCGCGGCGGCGCGGCTAGGCGCCGGCGTGCGCCTGGTGCAGGGCGATGGCCCGCTGCATGGCCTTGCGGGCCCGCGGGGTGTCGCGGGCGTCGTGGTAGGCGACGGCGAGGCGGAACCAGGTGCGCCAGTCCCCCGGCGCGTCCTCGGTCTCGGCCTTGCGGCGCGCGAAGACCTCGTCGGCGGAGTCCCGCAGGATCCGGCCGTACTGGTCCCGTTCCAGTTCGTCGACGGGCAGGCCGCCCTCGGCTTCCAGTTCGGCGGCGAGCCGGTTGGCCCGGGTGACGAACCGGGTGTTCATCCAGAGGAACCAGATGCCGATGACCGGCAGGACCAGCACGGCGACGCCGAAGGTGACGGTGAGCCAGGTGCCCTGCCCGATCAGCATCAGGCCCCTGCTGCCGACCAGGACGAAGTAGACGACCAGGACGGCCGCCGTGAGGAAGTAGGTGATCTTCGCGCGCATGGTGCTACTGCCTCATCAGCCGAGGTCGAGGAAGTTTTCCAGGCCGAAGGTGAGGCCCGGGGTCTGCGTCACGCGGCGCACGCCGAGCAGGATGCCCGGCATGAAGCTGCTGTGGTGCAGGGAGTCGTGACGGATGGTCAGGGTCTCGCCCTCGCCGCCGAGCAGCACCTCCTGGTGGGCCAGCAGGCCGCGCAGGCGGATGGCGTGCACCGGGACACCGTCGACGTCCGCGCCGCGGGCGCCGTCGAGGGCGGTGGCGGTGGCGTCGGGCTGCGCGCCGAGGCCGGCCTCGGCGCGGGCGGCCGCGATGAGCTGCGCGGTGCGGGTCGCGGTGCCGGAGGGGGCGTCGACCTTGCGGGGGTGGTGGAGCTCGACGACCTCGACGGACTCGAAGTAGCGGGCGGCCTGGGCGGCGAACTTCATGGTGAGGACGGCGCCGATGGAGAAGTTCGGGGCGATGAGCACCCCGGTCTCCGGGGAGCCGGCCAGCCAGGTGTTCAGCCGGCCGAGGCGGTCCTCGTTCCAGCCGGTGGTGCCGACCACGGCGTGGATGCCGTGGCCGACGAGGTAGTCGAGGTTGTCCATCACCGAGTCGGGGGTGGTCAGCTCGACGGCGACCTGGGCGCCGGCGTCGGCCAGCGCCTCCAGCTTGTCGCCCCGGCCGAGGGCCGCCACCAGCTCCATGTCCCCGGCGGCCTCGACGGCCTTGACGGCCTCGGAGCCGATCCGGCCCTTGGCGCCGAGGACCGCCACGCGCAGCTTGCTCATGCTTGTTTCCTTCACTCCGTACGGGACTATGCGACCGCTTCGTCCAGGCGGGCCGCCTGCTTCTCCTTGAGCGGGCCGACCACCGCGAGCGAGGGCCGCTGGGCCAGTACATCCCGGGCGACCTCGCGGACGTCGTCCGGGGTCACCTCGGAGATGCGGGACAGCATGTCGTCGACGGACATCTGGTCGCCCCAGCACAGCTCGCTCTTGCCGATGCGGTTCATGATCGCGCCGGTGTCCTCCAGGCCGAGGACGGTGGAGCCGGAGAGCTGGCCGACGGCGCGGCGGATCTCCTCGTCGGTGAGTCCCTCGGAGGCGACCTTGTCGAGCTCGTCGCGGCAGATCCGCAGCACGTCGTGGACCTGGCTGGGCCGGCAGCCGGCGTAGACCCCGAAGAGGCCGGTGTCGGCGAAGCCTGAGGTGTACGAGTACACGCTGTAGGCCAGCCCGCGCTTCTCGCGGACCTCCTGGAAGAGCCGGGAGGACATGCCTCCGCCGAGGGCGGTGTTCAGCACGCCGAGGGCCCAGCGCCGGTCGTCGGTGCGGGCGAGGCCCGGCATGCCGAGGACCACGTGGGCCTGCTCGGTCTTGCGGTTCACCAGGTCGACGCGGCCGGCGGTGCGGACGCGCTTGGTGCCGGTGCGCGGGCCGAGGGGGACCGCGTCGGTGTGGCGCAGGGCGCCGGCCTTCTCGAAGGCGGCCCGGACCTGGCGGACGACCTTGGCGTGGTCGACGTTGCCGGCGGCGGCGACGACCAGGCGGGTGGGGTCGTAGTGCTTCTTCCAGAAGCGTCGGATCCGGTCGGCGCCGAGGGCGTTGATGGTGTCGACGGTGCCGAGGACGGGGCGGCCGAGCGGCGAGTCCCCGTACATGGTCTGGGCGAAGAGGTCGTGGACCATGTCGCCCGGGTCGTCCTCGGTCATCGCGATCTCTTCGAGGATGACCCCGCGCTCGGCGTCGACGTCCTCCTCGCGGATCAGCGAGCCGGTGAGCATGTCGCAGACCACGTCGATGGCCAGCGGCAGGTCGGTGTCGAGCACCCGCGCGTAGTAGCAGGTGTACTCCTTCGCCGTGAAGGCGTTCATCTCGCCGCCGACCGCGTCGATCGCGGAGGAGATGTCGAGGGCGGTGCGCGTTGCGGTGCCCTTGAAGAGGAGGTGCTCCAGGTAGTGGGTGGCGCCGTTCAGGGAGGGCGTCTCGTCGCGGGAGCCGACGCCCGCCCAGATGCCGAAGGTGGCGGAGCGCACGGACGGCAGCGTCTCGGTGACGACGCGCAGTCCGCCGGGGAGGACGGTGCGGCGGACGGTGCCGATGCCGTTCTCGCCCTTGAGGAGGGTTTGGGTACGGGCGACGGCCCGCCCCTCCGAAGAGGGGCGGGCCGTCACACGGGAACTACGCGACGTCACTTGTCGGAGTCGTCCTTGTCAGCATCGGCGTCGGCGGTCTCGCCCTCGATCACGGGGACCAGGGAGAGCTTGCCGCGCTGGTCGATCTCGGCGATCTCGACCTGCACCTTGGTGCCGACCGCGAGCACGTCCTCGACGTTCTCCACGCGCTTGCCACCGGCGAGCTTGCGGATCTGCGAGATGTGCAGCAGGCCGTCCTTGCCGGGCATGAGGGAGACGAAGGCACCGAAGGTGGTGGTCTTGACGACCGTACCCAGGTACCGCTCGCCGACCTCCGGCATGGTCGGGTTGGCGATCGCGTTGATCGTAGAGCGGGCGGCCTCGGCGGCCGGGCCGTCGGCGGCACCGATGTAGATGGTGCCGTCGTCCTCGATCGTGATCTCGGCGCCGGTGTCCTCCTGGATCTGGTTGATCATCTTGCCCTTGGGGCCGATGACCTCACCGATCTTGTCCACCGGGATCTTGACGGTGATGATCCGCGGGGCGTTCGGGGACATCTCGTCCGGCGTGTCGATCGCTTCCATCATCACGTCGAGGATGTGGAGGCGGGCGTCGCGGGCCTGGGTGAGGGCCGCGGCCAGGACGGAGGCCGGGATGCCGTCCAGCTTGGTATCGAGCTGGAGGGCGGTGACGAACTCCTTGGTGCCGGCGACCTTGAAGTCCATGTCGCCGAAGGCGTCCTCCGCACCGAGGATGTCGGTGAGGGCGACGTAGTGGGTCTTGCCGTCGATCTCCTGGGAGATCAGGCCCATGGCGATACCGGCGACGGGGGCCTTGAGGGGCACACCGGCGTTCAGCAGCGACATGGTGGAGGCGCAGACCGAGCCCATGGACGTCGAACCGTTGGAGCCGAGGGCCTCGGACACCTGGCGGATCGCGTAGGGGAACTCCTCGCGGGTCGGCAGGACCGGCACGATCGCGCGCTCGGCGAGCGCGCCGTGGCCGATCTCGCGGCGCTTCGGGGAGCCGACGCGGCCGGTCTCGCCGACGGAGTACGGCGGGAAGTTGTAGTTGTGCATGTAGCGCTTGCGGGTCACCGGGGAGAGGGTGTCCAGCTGCTGCTCCATGCGGAGCATGTTGAGGGTGGTGACGCCCAGGATCTGGGTCTCGCCACGCTCGAACAGCGCCGAGCCGTGCACGCGCGGGATGGCCTCGACCTCGGCCGCCAGGGTGCGGATGTCGGTCAGGCCGCGGCCGTCGATGCGGACCTTGTCCTTGATGACGCGCTCGCGCACCAGGGCCTTGGTCAGGCTGCGGTAGGCGGCGGAGATCTCCTTCTCGCGGCCCTCGAAGGCCGGGAGGAGCTTCTCGGCGGCGATGTCCTTGACGCGGTCCAGCTCGGCCTCGCGGTCCTGCTTGCCCGCGATGGTGAGCGCCTGGGCGAGCTCGCCGCGGACGGCCTGCTCCAGGGCGGCGTAGACGTCCTGCTCGTAGTCGAGGAAGACCGGGAACTCGCCCTCGGGCTTGGCGGCCTTGGCGGCCAGGTCGGCCTGGGCCTTGCACAGGACCTTGATGAAGGGCTTCGCGGCCTCCAGGCCGGCGGCCACGATCTCCTCGGTCGGCGCCTCGGCGCCGCCCTTGACCAGGGCGATGGTGCGCTCGGTGGCCTCGGCCTCGACCATCATGATCGCGACGTCGCCGTCCTCCAGGACGCGGCCCGCGACGACCATGTCGAAAACGGCGTCCTCGAGCTCGGTGTGCGTCGGGAAGGCCACCCACTGGCCCTTGATCAGCGCGACGCGGACGCCGCCGATCGGGCCGGAGAAGGGCAGGCCGGCCAGCTGCGTGGACGCGGACGCGGCGTTGATCGCGACGACGTCGTACAGGTGGTCGGGGTTGAGCGCCATGACCGTGGCGACGACCTGGATCTCGTTGCGCAGGCCCTTCTTGAAGGAGGGGCGCAGCGGGCGGTCGATCAGGCGGCAGGTGAGGATCGCGTCCTCGGAGGGGCGGCCCTCGCGGCGGAAGAAGGAGCCGGGGATCTTGCCGGCGGCGTACTGCCGCTCCTCGACGTCGACCGTCAGCGGGAAGAAGTCGAGCTGGTCCTTGGGCTTCTTCGACGCGGTGGTCGCGGAGAGCACCATCGTGTCGTCGTCCAGGTAGGCGACGGCGGAGCCGGCGGCCTGGCGGGCCAGGCGGCCCGTCTCGAAGCGGATGGTGCGGGTGCCGAAGGAACCGTTGTCGATGACGGCCTCGGCGTAGTGGGTCTCGTTCTCCACTAGCGTTTTCTCCATTTTCGTCGTCTTCCGTCCGCCACCCGTGTGGTGGAGGACGTCCGCCCCGGCCACCCGTGTGGTGGGGGACGGTTGTGGAGAAGCGCTCCTGGCGTGCGGGCCGGTCTTCGATCGAAGCACCCGGTTCTCGGCCCCTCCATGGGGGTTTTCCGGATGCCACTACCGAGGACCGGCGGCGTAGGGAGGGCGCTCCTCCTCTTCAGTTGTGCGCTGGGTCCCAGCCTACAAAGCGTGGGGTACGTCGCGCACGTACGGCAAAGGGAGCGGCCCCATCGGTGTGGGAACCGCTCCCTTCACAGTGTGCTTACTTGGCGCCGGCCGCACCGCGGCGGATGCCGAGGCGCTCGACCAGCGTACGGAAGCGCTGGATGTCCTTCTTGGCCAGGTACTGCAGCAGGCGGCGGCGCTGGCCGACCAGGATCAGCAGACCACGACGGGAGTGGTGGTCGTGCTTGTGGGTCTTGAGGTGCTCGGTCAGGTCCGAGATGCGGCGGGACAGCATCGCGACCTGGACCTCGGGAGAGCCGGTGTCGCCCTCCTTGGCACCGAATTCGGCGATGAGCTGCTTCTTCGTAGCGGCGTCGAGCGGCACGCTTACTCCTCGTATGGGTCTTCGTGGCCACCGAGTGCCCCAGGTCGAATTCTCTGGGGATCTTCCGTGACTCGGGAGGCGGGGTCCGCTGAGCGCAGCCCCCAGAGGTCTCCGGAGGCGCGTACACAAACGGCCGTCACACAGCGTACCAGGCTGCCGGGTCCCGCCGTCTCAGCTGGTGAGCGAGCGGGCGCGGCCGTAGACGTCGAGGACGGCCAGGGCCAGGGGGACGAGGCTGAGCAGTACCGCGGCCTCGGTGAGGTCGAGCAGCCTTCCCCAGAAGGGTGACAGGCCCTTGCGGGGGATGACAAGCGCAATTCCCGCGAGGAGGGCCGCGCCGGCGGCGACGGCGGCCGAGAGCCAGATCGTACGGAGCTCCAGGCCGCCCCGGTCGTGGTGGAGGGTGAGCTCGGCCATCAGGTCGCCGGGCGGGTGCAGGGCGAGGCCCAGGACGAGCAGGGCGGTGGCCGCGAGTCCGGCGGTGAGGGCGCACACGACCTGCGAGGTGTAGCGGAAGAGGCGGGCGCGCAGCAGGACGGCCAGGCCGGTGGCCAGGGCCAGCAGGCGGCCCCAGGTGTTGTCGGAGAAGCCGAGGACCGCCGCGGAGCCGACGGTGACGGCCGCGCAGCCCCCGACCAGGCCGAGGAGCATCTCGTGGCCCCGGCGGGCCTGGGCGGCGACCGCCTCGGCGTCGACCGGGCCGGCCTGGTCCGGGCGGCCGTCGCCGGGCCGGTCGCCGTACGGGTCGGTATCGTGACGGTCGGGGGTCTCGTAGTCGGGGGCGGCGCTCTGGGGGGCCGCGTAGCCGATGGGGAGGCGGGCGAAGCGGGCGGAGAGGCCGGGCAGGAAGGCGACGAGCCCGATGGCGGCGGGGGCGCACACGGCGGCCGTGGCCGTCGCGGAGGCTCCGGCGGCGATGGCGGCGAAGGTGGCGAGGGTGCCGGTCGCGGAGAGGAAGGTGGCCGCGACGAAGGGGGCGTCCCCGTGCGGGGTGAGCGCGGTCAGGGCGACGGAGGCGACGAGGACGCAGACGCAGCCGAGCAGGAACTGCAGCCGTCCGGGTCCGTGGCCGGGGGCGGCGGCGACGATGCCGGAGCCGGCGATCAGCAGGTGCGGCAGGCCGCCGAGGCCGAGGGCGACGGCGGAGCCCCGGTCGCGGTAGACCCGGGCGCGCACCGCGGCGGCTGCGGTGAGCAGGACGCCGGCCGAGCCGGCGATGATCCCGGGCAGGCCGTGCATGTCGTGGCGGAGCGGGTCGGAGTACCAGAGGACGAAACCGAGCAGGACCAGCAGGACGGCGGAGCCGGCCAGACCCGCGCCGCGGAGCAGGTCGTCGCTCCAGCGGTGCCGGTCGCGGACGACGGCGGAGGCCACGGCGTCGGAGACGTCGTCGAACACGGCGGGCGGGAGGGACTCGGCGAAGGGGCGCAGGCTGAGCACCTCGCCGTCGAGGACCTGCTGGGCCGCGAGGGTGCGGGCGCCGTCGAGGACGGTGCCGGAGCGGCGTACGAGGTGGAAGCCGGTGGGGGCGCCGACGGGCTGGGTCTGGCCGGTGAGGCGCAGCAGCTCGGGGTAGATGTCGGCGACCGCGAGGTCCTCGGGGAGGGCGACGTCGATCCGGCTGTCCGGGGCCACGACCGTGACCCTGCAGAATCCGGTCGCCTCGGCCGTACTCACCTGTGTGACCCCCCTGGTTGGCGCCCGTCGGGGCGGCCGATTCGCGGATGCGCATGGGTGGATGCGCCTGGTGCGCGCGCCACCCTACCCGGCGGGGGCGGGAGCGGCGGCAAGTAGGATCACGGTCGCGTCCGGGCGCGGGGGTGCGGGAGTCGCCAGCCGGGCCCGGGAGTTGGGGCGGCGGTCGCGGCGTCCCGTCCGTTTTCGAGGGATTGATGCTTCGGTGAGCCAGATCGTCGTCAAGCGCCCGCCCCGGTCGCTGCCGCCCGAAGTCCCTTCCGAGGAGCTGAGGCTGGAGTCCCCGCCCGAGCTGCCGCGGGGGCAGCAGGAGGGGATGCTGATGCAGCTCCTGCCGATGCTGGGCATGGGTTCCTCGGTGGTGTTCTTCTTCATGCCGGGTGCGGCGCCGTTCATGCGCATCATGGGCGTGCTGATGCTGGTGTCCACGGTGGGCATGGTCGTGGCCCAGCTGGTGCGCCACCGGCGCGGTACACAGGGGCAAATGGCCGACGTGCGCCGGGACTACCTCAAGTACCTGTCCCAGACGCGCCGTCAGGTCCGCAGGACCGCGCGGGCGCAGCGCGACGCGCAGCTGTACCTGCACCCGGCGCCGGAGCAGTTGTGGTCGGTGGTGGCGGAGGGTTCGCGGCTGTGGGAGCGGCGGGTCGGCGACGCGGACTTCGGGCAGGCCCGGCTGGGGCTGGGCGCGCAGCGGCTGGCGACCCCGCTCGTGGCTCCGGACACGGCGCCGGTGGACGAGCTGGAGCCGCTGACGGCGGGGGCGATGCAGCGCTTCCTGAAGGTGCACTCCTCGCTGGACGGGCTGCCGGTGGCGGTGTCGATCCGGGCGTTCTACCACGTGACGGTGTCCGGTGAGGCCGAGTCGGTGCGCGGGGCGGCGCGGGCGGTGGTGGCCCAGCTGGCGACCCTGCACTCCCCCGAGGACCTGGTGGTCGGCGTGGTGGCGGCGCCGGGGGCGGCGCCCTCGTGGGACTGGGTGAAGTGGCTGCCGCACGCGCAGGTGCCCGGGCAGGTGGACGGGGCCGGTACGAAGCGGCTGTTCGGTGACGATCTGGGTGAGCTGGAGGGGCTGCTGGGGTCCCGGCTGGAGGGGCGGCCGCGGTTCAGCCGGGACGTCTCGCCGGTGCTGGACCAGCCGCACCTGGTGGTGGTCCTCGACGGGGGCCTGGTGCCGCCGGACTCGGTGTTCGCGGCGGCCGAGGGGCTGCAGGGGGTGACCATCGTGGAGGTGGTCGCCGGCGAGCTGGACGAGCCGCGGGGCGGGCTCTCGGTGGTGGTGCGGCCGGGGCGGCTGCGGCTGGAGTCGGGCGCGGGGGTGGCGTACGAGGGGGTGCCGGACACCCTGTCGCTGCCGGCGGCCGAGGCCCTGGCCCGGCAGCTGGCGCCGTTGCGCACGGGCGGCGGGGACGACGACGAGCCGCTGCTGGCGAACCTGGACTTCACCGATCTGCTGAACCTGGGCGACGCCGCCTCGATCGACGTCTCCCGCACCTGGCGGCCGAGGTCGGCCGGTGAGCGGCTGCGGGTGCCGATCGGTGTGGGCGAGGACGGCGCGCCGGTGATGCTGGACCTCAAGGAGGCCGCGCAGGAGGGCATGGGCCCGCACGGGCTGTGCGTGGGGGCGACGGGTTCGGGCAAGTCGGAGCTGCTGCGCACGCTGGTGCTGGGGCTCGCGGTGACGCACACCTCGGAGACGCTGAACTTCGTCCTCGCGGACTTCAAGGGCGGCGCCACTTTCACGGGCATGGGCCAGATGCCGCACGTCGCGGCCGTGATCACCAACCTGGCGGACGACCTGACGCTGGTCGACCGGATGGGCGACTCGATCCGCGGCGAGCTCCAGCGCCGGCAGGAGCTGCTGCGCGCGGCGGGCAACTACGCGAACATCCACGACTACGAGAAGGCGCGCGCGGCCGGTGCCCCGCTGGAGCCGCTGGCCTCGCTGGTGCTGGTGATCGACGAGTTCAGCGAGCTGCTGACGGCCAAGCCCGACTTCATCGACATGTTCATCCAGATCGGCCGGATCGGCCGTTCGCTGGGGGTGCACCTGCTGCTGGCCTCGCAGCGGCTGGAGGAGGGCAAGCTGCGCGGCCTGGACACGTACCTGTCGTACCGGATCGGTCTGCGGACCTTCTCGGCTGCGGAGTCGCGGACGGCGATCGGTGTGCCGGACGCGTACCACCTGCCGTCGGTGCCGGGTTCGGGCTACCTGAAGTTCGGCACGGACGAGATGACGCGGTTCAAGGCGGCGTACGTCTCGGGCGTCTACCGTTCGGGTGGGCGCGAGCTGTCGGTGGGGCCGTTCCCGGTGGAGCGGCGGCCGGCGCTGTTCACGGCGGCTCCGGTGCCGGTCGTGTACGCGGCCCCGGACCCGGCGCACGTCGCGGCGGGTCCGGAGCAGGCGGACGACGCGCTCGCGGACACGGTGCTCGACGTGATCGTGGGGCGGCTGGAGGGGCAGGGGGTGCCGGCGCACCAGGTGTGGCTGCCGCCGCTGGACCGGGCGCCCTCGCTGGACCAGCTGCTGCCGGCGCTGGCGCCGTCGGCGGAGCGCGGGCTGCACGCGGACGGCTATACGCGGCCGGGCGGGCTGGTGGTGCCGCTCGGGCTGATCGACAAGCCCTTCGAGCAGCGGCGCGAGGTGCTCTACCGGGACTTCTCGGGCGCGGCGGGCCACATGATGGTGGTCGGCGGCCCGCAGTCGGGCAAGTCGACGCTGATGCGGACGCTGATCTCGGCGTTCGCGCTCACCCACACCCCGAGCGAGGTGCAGTTCTACGGGCTGGACTTCGGCGGTGGCGGCATGTCGGCGGTGGCGGAGCTGCCGCACGTGGGTGGGATCGCCTCGCGGCTGGACCCGGAGCGGGTGCGGCGCACGGTCGCGGAGGTGGCGGGGATCCTGAACCGCCGGGAGGAGTTCTTCCGGGCGAACGGGATCGACTCCATGGCCACGTACCGGCGCCGGCGGGCGGCGGGCGAGCTGCCGGGCGAGGCGTGGGGCGACGTCTTCCTGGTCGTCGACGGCTGGGGCGGTTTCCGCGGCGAGTACGAGGGCCTGGAGCAGGTGGTCACCGACGTCGCCTCGCGGGGGCTGGGTTACGGCGTGCACGTGGTGGTGACGGCGGCCCGGTACATGGAGGTGCGGGCCGCGCTCAAGGACCAGATCCTGGGGCGGCTGGAGCTGCGGCTCGGTGACGTCATGGACTCCGAGTTCGACCGCAAGGTCGCGGCGAACGTCCCGACGGGGATGCCGGGGCGCGGGCAGGTGCCCGAGAAGCTGCACTTCCTGGGCGCGCTGCCGCGCATCGACGGGGACCACGAGGCGGACAGCCTCTCGCAGGGCACCGAGGCGTTCGTGGCGGCGGTGCGGGCGGGCTGGTCGGGCCCCTCGGCTCCGGGGGTGCGGCTGCTGCCGCGGATGCTGCGCGCCGACCAGCTGCCCAAGGGCGGGGAGTTCCCCGAGCGCGGGATCGCGATCGGCATCGACGAGACGGCGCTGGAGCCGGTGTTCGTCGACTTCGAGTCCGACCCCTTCTTCCTGGTGTTCGGCGAGAGCGAGTCGGGCAAGACGAACCTGCTGCGGCTGATCACCCGGCAGATCGCCGAGCGCTATACGCCCGAGCAGGCGAAGCTGGTGGTCGGCGACTACCGGCGCGGGCTGCTGGGGGCGCTGCCGGAGGAGCACCTGCTGGAGTACGCGCCGATGGCGAACTCCCTCCAGACGCACATGGAGGCGCTGGGCGGGGTGTTCTCGCGGCGCCAGCCGCCCACCGACGTCACCCCGCAGCAGCTGCGGGACCGCAGCTGGTGGACGGGCCCGAACGTGTTCATCGTGATCGACGACTACGACCTGGTGGCGACGAGCCAGGGCAATCCGCTGGCGCCGCTGGTGGAGTTCCTGCCCTTCGCCCGGGACACCGGCGTCCGGTTCATCATCGCGCGCAGCTCGGCGGGGGCGTCGCGGGCCATGTACGAGCCGTTCATGCAGCGGATCAAGGAGCTGGGCGCACAGGGCGTGGTGCTGTCGGGCGACCCGTCCGAGGGTGACCTGCTCGGTTCGGTCCGCCCGCGCCCGATGCCTCCGGGCCGCGGCTACTACGTCTCGCGGCGGCGCGGCACGTCACTGGTGCAGCTGGGGCGGATGCCGGGGCTGTAGCCGGTGGCGGCCGGAGCCCGGGGTTTCGTTTACGGCGGAAACGGCCCCGGGCGGGCGGCTTGCGCAGATAATCGGCTGCGAAGACCGAGCAGGACCGCACGACCGACGGGAAGGGCCGCATCATGGGCACCCAGCAGGAGAAGGACGAGCTGTACGCGCTCGACATCAGCGACGTCGAATGGCAGGGCCCGCCCGGGACTAGCCCGGACGAGGAGCGGGTCGAGATCGCGAAGCTGCCCGAGGGCGCGGTGGCGATGCGGTCGTCCCTGGACCGGGACACGGTGCTGCGGTACACGGCGGCCGAGTGGGAGGCGTTCGTCCTCGGGGCCCGGGACGGGGAGTTCGACCTCACCTGAACCGTACGGAGAGGGGGCGCGCCCGGTGCGGGCGCGCCCCCCCCTCCGTATGCCGCGTGCGGTGAGCCGGGTGAGCCGTGGGGCTCAGAAGGCCTCGGTGAACGCCCGGGAGGCCTTCACGTCGGTGGCACGGTAGGCGCCCTTGCCGTGCTCGATGAGGCGGGCAGCCTCCTCAAGCCTCTTCTGCATGTGGTCGGCGCGTGCGTGGTACTTCTTCTGGAGTTCCAGGTACTGGGTGTGCGCCTCACCGTCCCAGGTGTCGGTGACGACCTTCACGGCCGACTCCATCTCCTCCAGGTCCTTGAGGATGTTCTTGGAGACCACGCGGATGCGGTCCGCCATCTGCTGGACGCTCTCGTACCGTACCCGGGTGTGGCCGTCGTTGTTGCCGGACATGATCTTCTCCTTCGGCTGGCGTGCGGGGCGGGGCGGCTCAGAGGCTGTCGAGGCCCGACTTCTTGGCCTGGACGAACACCTGGTGCACTTCCTCGTCCTGTGCGTTGGTGAGGTTCTTGGTCTCCGACACGGCGTGGTGCAGCACGCGGAGCAGGCGGCGGATGGCGTCGTGGTCCTCGTTCAGCTCCGCCTGGGCCGACGTGAACCCGTCGGCGCCGACACCGGTCCAGCCCGCGGCTGCGGTCGCCAGGATGTCGGCCAGCTCGCGCGCCTGGGTGGACACCGCGTCGCCCGTCTCGGCGATCTTGTTGGCCGCCTTGACGACCGGATCGTCGGCAAGTCCGAAATTGGTAGTCATCCGAAGCTCCTCACTTCTCAATTCCCCGGCCGAGCCGGGGGATCGCGCGGCGGAGCGGATCGTCCGGGCGCGGATTCGAGCCGCGCGCACCGGAGTTCCCCCTCTGCCCCACGCCCTCCCCCGATCACGGTCGCGAAGCCTGCGGTCACTCTAGCCAGTTCGACCGACACGCCCAACACGGCGGCGCGCCTCGCGCACGACCGTGGCGGTCACGGCGATGACCGCGATGAGCAGACCGGTGATGCCCAGGGCGTACGTGCCGATTCGTTCGTCGCGCTCCTGCGCCGTCTCGGTGAGCGGCAGCGGTACCGCCTGCGGGGCGGCCGCCGGGGGCGGGCCCGGGTCCGGGACGGGGGCCCGGGGGGTCTCGCGGTCCTGGGTGAGGGCCCGTACGGGGTCCACGACGCCCCAGCCCACGTAGTCGTCGCGGCCGTTGACGGAGCGCTCCGCGGTGTTCTGGATCTGCCAGACCACCTCCTGCGGGGTCCACTGGGGGTGTGCGGCGCGCAGCAGGGCGGCGACCCCGGCGACGTAGGGGGCGGAGAAGCTGGTGCCGTTGTCGATGCACTGGCCGAAGCCGGGGACGGTGGAGACCATGTCGACGCCGGGGGCGGCGATGCCGATGAAGTCACCGGGCTGGGAGAAGGCCGCCCGCTCGTTGTTGCGGTCGGAGGAGGCGACGGCGAGGACGCCGGGGAAGGCGGCGGGGTAGGTCCGGTGCTTCTCGCCGCTGAGTCCGTCGTTGCCGGCGGAGGCGATGACCACGGCCTTGGCGTCCAGGGCCCGCTGGACGGCCTTGGCCAGCTCGGAGTCGGCGGTCAGGGGGGCGTCGGTGTCCTGGGAGATGTTGATGACCTGGGCGCCCTTGGCGACGGCGTGGTCGATGGCCTGGGCGAGGGTGGCCGCGTTGCCGTTGCCCTGTCCGTCGTTCTGCCGGATGGGGATGAGGGTGGCCTCGGGGGCCAGGCCGACGAAGCCGGTGCCCTGCTGGGGGCGGGCGGCGATCAGTCCGGCGACCTTGGTGCCGTGGCCGACGGTGTCGGTGGTGCCGTCGCCGCCCTTGGGGTCGAGGAAGTCCCGGCCGGCGCCGGGGTCGAGGGCGCCGGCCAGCTGGGGGTTGGCCCGGTCGACGCCGGTGTCGATGACCGCGACCCGTACGCCCTTGCCCTTGGTCTTCGCCCAGAGGGCGTCGAAGGTGAGGCGCTGGAGGGCCCAGGGGCGGTCGGCGATCTGCTTCTTCATGGGGAAGGTGCACTCGCCCGCGCCGGCCGGGCCCCGCAGGTACGCGGCCGGGGCCGCCCCGAGCGGGGCGGGGTGGGCCTGGGCGGGGCCGCCGGTGATCGCGACGAGGGCCAGTGCGGCCAGTGCGGCCGGCGGCAGGGCGGCGGCGCGGAAGGGCTGGGGCACGGCCGGTCTCCTCACTCAGGAACCCTGGGGCTGGCGCGCGGAGTTGGTGTCCAGGCGGGGCCCCTTGGAGAGGAACTCCGACCAGGCGATGGGCACCGGCGCCGGGGTGATCCCGCCGTAGCCGAGGCGGACCTGCGCCTGGCTGGGCTCGGGCCGGCCGTCACCGGACCCGCCCTGGGCCTGCGGGTCGCGGGCCCCGATCTTCGACTGCTCGGCGTCGCTGTCGCCGTTGGCCTGCACGGCGTAGCGCAGTCCGGTGTCGGTGACGAGGAACAGGGCGCCCCCGGCGTTGGCCTGGCGGCCCTGGACCTGGGTGTAGAGCAGGCCGGTGCCGGGGGTGACGTACGAGCTGGTGCCGCTGGCGGTGATGTCGACGGGGAACCCGGTCCCGGCCCAGGTGCTCAGCGTCTGGTTGCCCTGGGCGTCGACGGAGCGCAGGACGTTGCAGACGGTGTCGCGCTGTTCGCCGGCCGGGGCGGCGCCGGGTGCGGCCGCCACCCGGTTGACCTGGGTGCCGCGCCTGCGGGGCCAGCGGACGTCGTCCTTGAAGGCGGCGGCCTCGGGGTTCAGGGCCTGGAGGTCGACCTCGTGGGCCTTGCCGTGCATGTTGAGGCCGTCGGCCGCGGGCGCGGAGATCAGCAGCCAGGCGACGAACTCCGAGACCGGGGCGACCCGGTCGGGCAGCACGACGTAGTGCTGGGTGCCCGAGCCGGTCTGGGCGGTCAGCACCATACCGACCCGGTTCTCGGTGCCGCCCAGCCCCGGGACGGCGGCGGGGGCGCCGGCGGTGCCGGGCAGCTGCGGGAAGCCGAGGTCGTCGCCGGAGTTGAGGGTGGCCAGCCACTCCTCGGTGACGGGCTGGGGCGTGGCGCCGGTGCCGACGAGCGCCATGGTCAGGGTCCCGGAGTCGGGCCGGCCCTCGGGGAACCTGTACTTGGTGCCGGCCGAGTCGACCAGGAAGCGTTCCTTGGCCCCGCCGGTGCTCTGCACGTACAGCAGCTGGGTGTCGGTGGTGCGGTGCGCGTCGTCCGTCAGGCCCGCCTCGCGGTCGGCGAGGACGAAGACGGCGGTCTGCACGCCGCGGTTGTTGCCGCCGGGCTGCTGGCAGACGGCCCAGCGCTTGGCCTTGGCGGCGTCCGCCTTCGCCGGGAGCCGGTCGGGGGCGTAGGGGATGCCGATGATGGGGCCCCGCGGGGGCTTGCCCGCGTCCAGCAGCCTGTCCTCGACCTGGACGACCTTGGACTTCTGCGGGTCGAGCAGGAGCCGTGCGGAGGCCAGGTTCAGCACGGGGTGCAGCCGGGTCTGGTCCTTGCCGTTGATCTTCGTGGTGAGGACCACGTAGCGGGTCGTCGACTGCTTGCCGACGATGACCATGGCCCCGGGCTCGTCCCAGCCCTTGGGCGCCTGCGGTTTGAACATGCCCCAGGCGCCGAAGCCGGAGACCAGCAGGGCGCCGACGACCACCCCGGGCAGGACGGCGCGCAGCGGGCGGGGGGCGCCCTCCTCGGTGCCGGTGGCGGAGGGCTGCAGAAAGGCGGACACCGTACGCCGCTTCGCAAAGGTGTACGCGTTCAGCTCGTCGCGCCGTGACGCCATGACCGCCTGCTCCTCCCCGCACGGCCCGGTCGTCGGGCCGCTCCCCGGGCCCGGGTTGTCGGACCGGGGACCTACTATGCCTCTTGACGGAGGGTCGGCAGGTGCCGGGTGGCCCCGGGCGGCGACCCGGAGCCCGGCGGAACCCTCCGGACCGGGGTATTCAGGGCTGTTGGGGTGGATGGGGGGATTCCGGTGACGGGCGGCCATGGCCGCGCGCCCGCCGGACTTCCCGGCTCCGCCCCCGAGTTGGGGAGGTGCGCCAGTGGGGGCCACCGCGACGGCGCCGCAGGCGGCCGCGACCGCACCCGCACGC
Organism: Streptomyces sp. NPDC032091; assembly: GCF_055580265.1. Taxonomy (NCBI): domain Bacteria; kingdom Bacillati; phylum Actinomycetota; class Actinomycetes; order Kitasatosporales; family Streptomycetaceae; genus Streptomyces; species Streptomyces sp. NPDC032091. The sequence goes on from NZ_JBVILR010000030.1 coordinate 21,010, forward strand.
GGCGGGGTCACACCGCATCGGAGGCCGGGCACCGGCCGGTTCGGGCCGTTCCGACTGCAACAGCTCGTCCTCCTCCAGCTCGCCGCGGCCGTGCTCCTCGTGGCCTGGGTGGTCGAGCCGCTGCTGCTGGTGCCCGCCGGGGTGTGCGCGGCGGTCCTGGTGCCGCTGGCGCTGGTACGGCGCCACCAGCGCTCCCTGCCCGAGTGGATCGGCGGGGCGCTCGCGCTGCGCGCCCGGCGGCGCCGGGCCGCGTCCGCCACCGTGCCCGCGGGCACCGAGCCGGGGCTGGCGCCGCTGGTCGAGGCCGATCCGGCGCTGCGGACGACAACCTTCGGGGGCCGTGACCGGAGGCCGGTCGGGCTGGTCGGCGACGGGACCTTCCTGACGGCGGTGGTGCAGGTCGACATGGAGGCCACGGCGCTGCGGCCGGAGCGCACGGCGCGGCCGCTGCCGCTGTCCGCGGTGCGGGACATTCTGGAGGTGGACGGCATCCGGCTGGAGTCGGCGCAGCTGGTGCAGCACACCCAGCCGGCCCCGGCCCCGCACCTGCCGGCGCAGGCGGTGGCGACGCGCAACTACGCCCCGCTCCAGGCGCAGACGGGCGCTCCGGCGGTGCGGCTGACGTGGATCGCCCTCAAGCTCGACCCGGAGCTGTGCCCGGAGGCGGTCGCCGCGCGCGGCGGCGGTCTCACGGGGGCCCAGCGGTGTGTGGTGCGGGCGGCGGACCAGCTGGCGAGCCGGCTGACCGGGGCGGGGTTCCGGGCCACGGTGCTGACGGAGCAGGAGCTGACGGGCGCGCTGGCGACGTCCTCGTGCGCGAACCCGATGGCGATCACCCAGGCGGGCCGGTCGGGGAGCACCGGGCGGCGCACGGAGGAGACCCCGCGGACCTGGCGCTGCGACGACCGTCGGCACACCACGTACTGGATAGCCCGCTGGCCGCAGATGGGCGGCGCGGGGGCCGCGCTGCCGCAGCTCGTGGCGCTGCTGACCTCACTGCCCGCGCTGGCGACGAACTTCAGCCTGACGATGGCCCCGGCCGGGCGCCAGGGTGTGTCGCTGACGGGACACGTACGGGTGACGGGGCGCAGTGACGAGGAGCTGGTGGCGGCCCGGCAGGAGCTGGAGCGGACGGCGCGGGGCGTGCGGACCGGGCTGGTACGGCTGGACCGGGAACAGGTGCCGGGGCTGCTGGCCTCGCTGCCGCTGGGAGGGGCGCGATGAGGGGTACGGCTTCGCTGCGGGGCGGGTTCGGGCTGGTCGGGCCGCGCCGCGAGCGGCATGTGGTCTCGGCGGCGGACCTGGACGCGCTGGCACTGCCCGTGGGGGACGACGGGGTCGTCATCGGCGTGGACGCCGGGGGGCGGCCGGCGGTGCTGGGCGTGAACCGGCCCACCCCGTACGAGGTCACGCTGATCGGCGGGCTGTGGACGGCGCAGGTGCTGGCCCTGCGGACGGCCGCCACGGGGGCGCGGGTCGCGGTGGAGACGGGGCGCGCGCAGGTGTGGTCCGCGCTGGCCCGGGCGGCGGGCGGCGGGCAGCAGTGCGTGACCCTGCACGACGTGGGCCGGGTGCCGCCGCAGGGCGCGTCGGCGGGCAGTCCGGTGCTGGTGGTCCGGGACTGCGGGATGCGGCCGCCGCGCGGGCGGGTGGTGGCGGGCCCGTGGCAGTCGGTCCTGACCCTGCTGCCGTACCTGAGCCCGGCGGCGCCCCGGCTGCTGCGCAACTCCGCGCTGGTGGGGGTGCAGCGGGTGTCCCCGGACGAGGCGGAGCAGGTGGGCGCGCTGATGCGGCTGCCGAGCGCGGCGGTGGACTCGCTGCCGACGCTGGGCGACGGGGTGACGCTGTGGTGCACCCGGGGGGACCGGAAGTTCGTGATGACGCAGGGCACGGAGACGGAGACGGGCCTCCTGGGGGCGGCCCGGCGCATCGACTGACCCCGGTACGGCCGCGACCCCGGCGCGGGTCGCGGTGCGGCGGTGGCGCGGTGGTGCTGGCGCGGTGGGGGCGCGGTGTCCCGGCTGGGCGACGCACCGGGGCGGCTGCCGTCCTGGCAGGCCGTCGCGGCTGGGCGGCTGGCGCGTCAACGCGGGGTGATGCGCCGTCGGCTGGGCCTCTCCGCCCGGTGCTCCCGGCTGGACGGCACGCCGTCGCGGCTGGGTGGCTGGTGCGCCGTCGCGGCTGGTGCGCCGCAGGCTGGGCGGCTGAGCCCCCGGTGCTCCCCTGGGCGGCACGCCGTCGCGGCTGGGTGGCTGGTGCGCCGTCGCGCTTGGTGCGCCGCCGCGGCTGGGCGGCTGGGTAGCCGAGCGCCCGGTGCTCGGGGGCGAGGCGACGCGCCGGTGCGGCGGGACGCCTGGCATGCCGTCGCGGCTGGCGGTTGGGCATCGGTTCCCGATCTCGTCGTCGCGTCTGTGGAGACGGGACGGGGGGACGGGGGGTGGTCGGCGGCGCCTCGGTGACGGTTGCTCAGGGCCCGGGGGGCCTGTAGGCAGGACGTGTGGGGGCGCGACCTCCGGGGCCCGCGGGCACGGAGCGCGATTAGGCTGAGCGTGGGCGCGGCGTCTTACGGAGGCGCCTGACCGGTGTTCGACAGACCAGGAGGATCAGTGAGCGGCGATCGGAACGAGAGGCGCGGCGGGACGTGGGATGTCCCGACGGACGATCAGTCCGACGCGGAGCCCGATGTGACGGGCGAGTTCACCATCGACTACACCCCGCCGGCCTGGTACACGCAGAGCCCGCCGCCCGCGCCCGCCGCGGGGGTGCCCGGGCTGCCGGAGGGCAGCGGCTTCGAACCCCACCGCCCGACGGACGTGGTCTCGCCCCCGACGATGCGGATCGCTCCGCCGGGGCCGCGGGCCGGGGCGGCGTCTCCCGGGGCCGAGCCGGGCTCCGGCGCGCCGGCGGTGCCCGCGCAGCCGGACGCCGGCGCGCCGTTCGCCGTACCCACCGTGCCGCCGCTCTCCTTGTCGGCCGACGCCGGGTTCCCCGCCCCGCAACCGGGTACGGCCGGGGCCCCGTTCCAGGGGGCCGCGCAGGCCGGTGACCGGGCGCAGGAGGTCCCGGCACCGCCCGCCGCACCGGTTCCGTTCCAGGGCACCGCACCGGCCGGCGACGCCGCCCCGGCCTACCCGGCCACGCCCCCGCAGGCACCGTCCGGCCATGGCACGCCGGAGGCCCCGGCACAGCCGGTCGCCGACACCCCTCCCGCCTACCCGGGGGCACCCTCCGGCGGTGGGACGCCGGAGGTCCCTGCGCAGCCGGGCACCCCCGGGACCCCGTTCCACGGGACCGCACCGGCCGCCGACACCCCTCCCGCCCACCCGGGGGCACCCTCCGGCCACAGCGCGCCGGAGGCCTCGGCGCAGCCGGGGACGCCCGGGGCCCCGTTCCAGGGGACCGCACCGGTCGCCGACGCCCCTCCCGCCCACCCGGACGCGGCTCCGGCGGCGCCCTCCGGTGACGGTGCGCCCGGGGTGCCGGTGCCGCCCTCCGACGCGGTCCCGGCGCTCCCCGCGGGCCAGGGTTCCGCGCAGGCGCCGTTCGGCGAGGGCGGGCCTGGGTTCCCGGCGCCGTCCACCGTGTCCGCGCACGGGGAGGGCGCCGGCCCTGCCCGGGGAGACCTGCCCGCGCTGCCGGCGCCGTTCGCGGCAGCGGCCGACGGTGGCCCGGGAGCCGCCCCGGCTCCGGCCGCCGTCACGGCCCCCGCCGACGCACCCCCGGCGGGCGCCGACCGCACGACCGGCGCGGCCGCCCAGGGCGCAACGCTCGGAGCTCCGGCTCCGGCTGACGCTCCGGCAACCCCTGGCCAGTCGCCCGCGGGCGGTGTGGTTCCGGGTGCGGCCGCGCCGCAGGACGCGCCGGCCCCGGGCGGGCGGACGGCCACCCCGCCCGAGGGTGTCGCCGTCGCGCCCGCGTCCGCCGGTCAGGCGCCGTACGCCCCCGTCGGGGGACCCGGCGCCGAACTGCCGCCGCTGCCGCCCGCCTTCTCCTCCGGCCCGCCGCAGGGGTACGGGTTCCCGCAGGACGCCGCTCCGCAGCCCCAGGCCCCGCAGGGATACGGGTTCCCGCCCGCCGCCGCCCCGCAGCAGCACCAGGCCCCGCAGGCCCCCCAGGGATACGGGTTCCCGCAGGACGCCGCCCCGCAGCCGCAGGCCCCGCAGGGGTACGGGTTCCCGCCGGAGCAGCCGCAGCCGCCTCAGCAGCCCCAGGGGTACGGGTTCCCGCCCGTCGCCCCCCAGCCCCCGCAGCACCACCAGACCCCGCAGACCCCGCAGGCCCAGCCGTACGGAGTCCCGCCGCAGCAGCCGCAGCCCCCGCAGGGCCCGTACCAGCAGCAGCCGCCCGGCCAGGGCCCCGGCGCGCCGCTCGGCTACACCGCGGCCGTCGAGCTGTCCTCCGACCGGCTGATCCGCGCCAAGCAGAAGCCCAAGCCCACCCGCTCCGGCTTCCGCTTCGGCGGCAAGGCGGCCGAGGCGGACCGACAGCGCAAGCTGGAGCTCATCCGGACGCCGGTGATGTCCTGCTACCGGATCGCCGTGATCAGCCTCAAGGGCGGCGTCGGCAAGACCACGACGACCACCGCCCTCGGCGCCACCCTCGCCACCGAGCGGCAGGACAAGATCCTGGCCATCGACGCGAACCCCGACGCCGGCACCCTCGGCCGCCGCGTCCGCCGCGAGACCGGCGCGACGATCCGCGACCTGGTCCAGGCGATCCCGTACCTGCACTCGTACATGGACATCCGGCGGTTCACCTCGCAGGCGCCCTCCGGCCTGGAGATCATCGCCAACGACGTGGACCCGGCGGTCTCGACGACCTTCAACGACGAGGACTACCGCCGCGTCATCGAGACGCTCGGCCGCCAGTACCCGATCATCCTCACCGACTCGGGCACCGGGCTCCTGTACTCCGCCATGCGCGGGGTCCTGGACCTGGCCGATCAGCTGATCATCATCTCCACTCCGTCCGTGGACGGCGCGAGCAGCGCGAGCACCACGCTCGACTGGCTCTCCGCCCACGGTTACGCGGATCTCGTCTCGCGCTCGATCACCGTCATCTCGGGGGTCCGCGAGACCGCCAAGATGATCAAGGTGGAGGACATCGTGCAGCACTTCGAGACCCGCTGCCGGGGCGTCGTCGTGGTGCCGTTCGACGAGCACCTCGCGGCCGGCGCCGAGGTCGACCTCGACCTCATGCGGCCCAAGACCCGGGAGGCGTACTTCAACCTCTCCGCCCTGGTCGCGGAGGACTTCGTGCGGGCCCAGCAGCAGGCGGCGCAGGGCCAGTGGGGCGGTCCGCCGCAGCACGCCCAGGCCCAGCAGCCGCAGCCGCCCCAGCAGCCCCAGGGGCCGTACCAGCAGCCGTACGCGCAGCAGCCCTACCCGCAGCCCGGCCAGCCCTGGGCGCAGCCCCCCGCCCCCGCCCCCGCACCGGCACCGGCACCCGCGCCGGCACCGCCGCAGCCCGGTCAGCCCCCGCGCGATCCGCGCCTCGGCTGAGAACGCCCGAGGGCCCGTACCGTCCAGGAACCTGGACGGTACGGGCCCTCGGGCCTCGACGGGTTCGGGCAGGGACGGCCTAGCGGCGGGCGGCGGCGTCGAAGGCGTCCGTCAGCCCCCGGGCCCGCTTCACGTCGTCCGCGATGGCCTCCAGCAGCCCGTCGAGCGAGTCGAACTTCGCCATCCCGCGCACGTATGCGAGGAACTCCACCGACACCTGCTTGCCGTACAGGTCGAGCCCGACGCGGTCGATCGCGTACGCCTCCACCGTCCGCTCGGTCGCGTCGAACTGCACGTTCGTACCGACCGAGATCGCCGCCGGCATCCGCTCGCCGTCCGCCGTCAGCCACCCCGCGTACACCCCGTCGGCCGGGATCGCGGTGTGCGGTGCCGTCTCCACGTTCGCCGTCGGATAGCCGAGCTCGCGCCCGCGCTGCGCACCGCGCACCACGACGCCCTCGATGCGGTGCGGGCGGCCGAGGATCTCGGCGGCGCCCTCCATGTCCCCCTCGGCGACGAGCCGGCGCGCCAGGGTGGAGGAGAACGGCACGCCGCCGCCCGCCTCGCCGCGCTCGACCAGGTCCACGACCTCGACCTCGTAGTCGTACGTGGAGCCCAGCTCGCGCAGGAAGTCCACGTTCCCGGCGGCCCGGTGGCCGAAGCGGAAGTTCGGGCCCTCGATGACGGCGCGCGCGTGCAGCTTGTCGACCAGCACCTTGACGATGAAGTCGGCCGGGGACAGCTGCGAGAACTCCGCCGTGAAGGGCAGGATCAGCAGCGCGTCGACGCCGAGACCGGCCATCAGTTCGGCGCGCCGGTCGTACGGGGCCAGGATCGGCGGGTGGCTGCCGGGGCGGACGACCTCGCTCGGGTGCGGGCTGAAGGTGACGACCACCGAGGGCACACCCAGGGCACGGGCCTTGGCCACCGCCCGTCCGATGATCAGCTGGTGTCCCCGGTGCACACCGTCGTAGGAGCCGATGGTGACGACGCTGCGTCCCCAGTCCTGGGGGATGTCCTCCAAGCCACGCCAGCGCTGCACTGTGACCGCTCCTCGCCCGAACCCGTGTAGTCCCTGTACCGAATTGCCTTTTGCAGGTCTAAGACTGCCATGCCGGTGCCCCGGTCCCCGCATCGGAGTCCGGCAGCGCCGCCGCCCGCCCGGGCTCAGGTGACGTCCGGGGCGGACCGGCTCAGGGTCTCCACCGTACGGCGGGCTCCCGGGCCGAGCAGGGCCGCCGCCTCGGCCCCGGAGTCGGCGAGCCAGCGGGCCACCAGCGCCCCGAAGACGGGGTCGGCCCGGACAAGCTCCACCGTGCGCTGCTCGAACACCTCGGGGCCGCCCGGGATGCGCAGCAGCTGCCGTCCGGTGCGCCGCAGCAGCTCACGGGTCCGGTCCTCGGGGCGTGCGCGGGCCGCGGCGGCGACGGCCGTCAGGAAGGCGCCGAGCACCTGCGGGTCGGGCTCCTCGCGCAGCAGGGTCTCGGCCAGGTCGGCCCGCAGCGTGGACGAGGCCTCGGCGCCGGGTGCGGCCAGGACGCCGGCCAGCGCGGACCGCACCTGCGGCGGGGCGCCGCGCAGCAGGCCCAGGACGAGCGGGCGCAGCACGGGGGCGGCGGCCGGGCCCTGCTCCAGGCGCCGGTCGACGAAGGCGGCGGCGTGCGGGGCGTCCGCGGGGTGCCGCGCGAGGTGCTCCCGTACGAGGTCACCGGCGCGGCGGGCCAGCGCGGGGGTGGTCAGCGCGGCCAGGGCGCGCAGCACCTCGCCGTCGGCGCGGGCCCGCAGGGCGTCGAACACCGCGTCGGGGTCGGGCAGTACGGGCAGGGCGGCGACCAGCGCGGAGGCGGGCAGCCGGGAGCCGCGCTCGGGGTCGCGGAAGCAGTCGAGGGCGTCGGTGAGGTGGCGGGCGCGCGCCTGGGGGTCGCGCAGCAGCATCCCGAGGGCGCTGCCGTGGAGGGGGAGGTCGCCGGGGCGGGCGAGGAGCGCCTCGGCGGCGAAGCGCAGCAGTTCCCGGTCGGCGGGGGTGCGGACGTGGGGGGCGGTGGCGAGCCCGTACGCGGCGGCGGCGACGCGCCGGCCGGGCCGCTCGTCGTGGGCCCAGCGGTCGACGGCGCGGGCCAGGGCAGAGGGCTCGTCCTCGGCGAGGGCGGCGAGCAGTTCGTCGGCGCGGGGGTGCGCGGCGTCGACGAGGGCCTCGGCGAGTTCGTCGGGGGCGAGGCGGCGGTGGGTGTGGAGGAGGGCCTGGGCGGCCGTGGCGACGGTGGCTCCGGGGCGGCCGCGCAGCCGGCGTTCGTCGGTGAACCAGGCGCAGACCAGGGGCATGACGAGCCGCGGGGCGCGGATGAGGCGGCGGCCGGCGGCTTCGAGGTAGCGGTGGTCGGAGGGCAGGAGGCGGCGCAGCAGGTCGAGCCGGTCGGACTCGGCCAGCCGGAGCCGGTTCCAGAACCAGCCGCCGAAGTCCTCCGCCCCGGCCCGGGCCACGTGCTCGGCGAGGGCGTGCAGGACCGGCAGGTGGGGGGTGGCGTCCGGGGCGCGCAGCAGGGTTCCGCGCAGCAGGCGGGCGGCCCACCAGACGCGGTCGGGGTGGACGTCCCCGGGCGGGGCCTCGGCGAACTCGTTGAGGGCACCGACCAGCCGGGCCAGTACCTCCGCGGTCTCGGGGGCGGGCAGCCGGCGCAGGGCTTCGAGCACGGGCCCGATGCGGTGCCGGGGCACGGGCGGGCCGGGGGTGACGGGGCCGGAGTGCACGAGGGCGTCGAGGGCGCTCGGGACGTCGAGGTGGCAGGCCTGGAGCCAGTCGGAGAGCTCCTCGTGGGCGAAGCGGTAGCCGGGGCCGGCGGGGACGAGGAGGCCCTCGGCGAGGACGGCGGAGGCCCAGCCGGTGCGCCAGGGGAACAGCTCCTCGAAGGCGGCCCGGTCGAGCTGCCCCTGCCCGGGCCCGAGACACCACCGCGCGGCCTCGTGCACCCGCCCACCCACCCGAACGGCAAGCCGCCGCACACCGGGGGCGTGGAGGTGGGGGGCGTGTCCCCCGGGGGCGTGGGGCTGGGGGGTACGTGCCCCGGGGGCGTGGGGCTGGGGGGCGTGGGCCCCGAGGCCGTGCACCCCCGGACCGTGCACCCCCGGACCGTGCACCCCAAGGCCATGCAACTCGGGGCCCTGCACCCCGGGAGCGTGGGCCTTGGGGCCGTACGCCTCAGGGCCGTGCACCCCGAGACCGTGCACGCCAAGGGCATGCGCCCCGGGGCCGTGCACCCCAGTACCGTGCGCCTCGGGGGAGTGAACTCCGGGGCCGTGCACCCCAAGCCCATGTACCCCGGAGCCCCGCACCCCGGGGCTGTGCACGCCGTCGGCGGGCGCCCCGTCGGCGCGGCTGCCGCCTGCTGACTCACCCGGGGCGTCCCCGACCCGTCCCCCGGTGCCAACGCCCCATGCCGACCCGAGCCCGTCCCGGCGGGGCCGCTTCCCGCCTGCCCCGGCGTCTCCGGCCCCGTCCGATCCGCCCCCGGCGGCGGAGCACCGACCCGCGCCGGGCCACGGGCTATCGGCACCTTCCATGCCGGGCCACGAGCCGGAGGCCCGGTCCCCGCCACCGGTCCGAGGAGCGGACGCGCCACCCGCGCCAGCCCCTGAGCCCGACAGCCGGTCGCCACCCTCCCGGACACCGGACACCCGACCCGCACCCGTCCAAGCCGAGGACGGCCCGTCCGCTCCGGACCGGGAACCGGACTCCCCCTCCTCACCAGACCAGGCGCCGGACGACCGGCCTGAGTCACCGAACGGCCCGTCCGCGCCGGGCCAGAAGCCGGACAGCCGATCACCATCCGCCCGAACCCCGGACACCCGATCCGCACCCGCCCAAGCCGAGGACGACCCGTCCGCTCCGGCCGGGCCCCAAGACGCCGTCTGCTCCGCACCGGACCGGGAACCGGACGCCCCCTCCACGCCAGACCAAGCGCCGGACGACCGGCCTGAGTCACCGAACGGCCCGTCCGCGCCGGGCCAGAAGCCCGACAGCCGATCACCATCCGCCCGAACCCCGGACACCCGATCCGCACCCGTCCAGGCCGAGGACGACCCGTCCGCGCCGGACCGGCCCCAAGACGTCTGCTCCGCGCCGGACCAGGCGCCGGACGACCGGCCCGGGTCGCCGGACGGCCCGTCGGTGCCGGGCCAGGAGCCGGACAGCCGGTCGCCACCCGGCCCGACGCCGGACGACTCATCCGCTCCAGACAGCCGGTCCCCCGCCGGCCAAGCGCCACACACCTCGTCCGCGCCGGGCCGGGAGCCCGGCAGTCCGCCGCTCGGCGAAACGCCGGACGATCCGTCCGGCCTGGGCCACGCGCCGGATGACCGGCGTCCGCCGCCGGACGACCCGCCTGCGCCTGCCCGGGGCCCCGGAAGCCGGCCGTCACTGGGCCAAGCACCGGACCCATCCGAGCCGGCCCGGAAGCCGGACAGCCGGTCCCCGCCCGGCGAAGCGTCGGACGATCCGTCCGGCCCGGGCCAGGCGCCGGATGAACGGCGTCCGCCATCGGGCGACCCGTCCGAGCCGGCCCGGAAGCCGGAGGGCCGGACATCGTCTGGCGAAGCATCGGACCGGAAGCCGGGTCGCCGGTCGGCGCCCCGCGACGCACCGGATGGTTCGTCCACGCCGGACCAGACGCCGGGTCGCCGGTCGGCGCCCGGCCAGGCACCGGGTGACCCATCCGCGCCGGGCGCGCCGCCGCGGGGCCAGTCCGCACCACCGGGTGACCCGTCCGCATCGGAGCTGGAGCCGGACACCCAGTCGTTGGCCGGGCAAGGGCCGGGCTGCCCGGGGTCCGCACCGGACCAGGGGCCGGAGGGCCGGTCCGCACCGGACCAGGGGCCGGAGGGCCGGTCCGCACCGGACCAGGGGCCGGAAGGGTCGCCCGCCGTCGTTCCGGCAGGCCAGGCGGCCGCCGGGGTGGCCCGGTCGGGGCCGTCGGTCTGAGCGTTCCAGGGCTCCCCGCCGGGCGGAACCGCCGGCCGCTCGCCTCCGTCGGACGACCGGCGCACGGACCGCGCCCACGCGGGCGGAGCCTCGGGCTCGGCGGTCCAGGATCCGGACGTCCAGCCGTCGGCGGTCCGGCGCTCGGCGAGAGGGGGCTCGTTGCGGGAGGCGGTCGACGCGCCCAAGGTGGCCGTCGACCTGTCGTGGGCACCCTGGCGGGGTCCGGGGACCGACGGGCAGTTCTCGGCCGGGAAGGCGCCGGTGGGGTCGCCGGGGGGAGATGCGCCGGCAGGACCGGCAGATCCCTCGGCACGGGCCCCGTAGAAGCCCCCGCCCGGGCCATCTCGGTGCGAGCAGTCGGTTGCCCCGGAAGTCCCGCCTGGGGTGTGCCGATGCGCGGGAGCGGCCGAGCAGCCAGAGAACCCGCAGCCGGCGTCCCGATGGGCGTCGGTGGCCGAACCTGACGAGTCCGGGGCGGGCCCGGAGAATCCGCCGGCCGGCGGGGTGGCAGGGTCGCCGGGCGCGGGGGCGGGGGCCGGGGGCGCCGCGGCGATGCGGACGGCCGTGCGGAGGAACAGGAGGTCCAGGTGGGCCGCGAAGACCTCGTCCCGCGTCGGGCGGCCCTCGGTGACCCCGGCGGCCCGGACGCCCGCGAGCAGGCCGAGGGTGAGGGGGTGGCGTGCGTCGGCCTCCCGTACGGCGTCCGGCGGGATGCCGAGGCGGGCCCGGGCGGTGTCGGCCTCCGCCGGGGTGAGGTCGCCGACGGGCAGGGCGGGCGGAAGCCGACGGGCGGGGCGCTCGGGGGTGTGGAGCAACTCCGGCGGATAGAGCGCGCCGGCCCGCTCCCAGTACTCGGGCCGGGCGGCGACCACCAGCCGGGCCCCGCTTCCGCACAGCCACGCGGCGGTCGCCACGGTCCACGGCGCGAGGCGGCGCGCCAGGGCGGGGGGCATCTCCTCGGGGGCGTCCAGCACCACCAGCAGCGGCCGGCCGGCCACGGCAGCGAGCCGCGCCACCCGCGCGGCCATCGCCCCGCCCCCGCATTCGCCCTCCCCGCCGGCGCCCCAGCCGTCGGCCGGCCCCCCGGCCCCTCCCCCTGCCGCGCCGACGACCCCCGGGGCACCCCCGCCTGCCCCTGCCGGCCCCACCAGCCCGGCCATGTGCTTGCCTGTCGACGCCGCGCCGGTCATCCCCGGCACGCCTGCCGTGTCGCCGCCTGCTCCCACCCTTCCCCCCGAGCCCGCGGCGCCCCTGCCTCGCCCCGGCCCACCCATCAGATCCGCCGTGCCTGCGGTCCCCGCCGGGCTGGTGGCGGCGCCGGTCGCGTCGGCCGCGCCCGCCCTGCCCCGGGCTACGCCCGGCCCTCCAGCGCAGCCCGCCCCACCCGCGGCCTCCCCGCCCCCCGCCGCAGCTCCCGGCATGCCAGCGGTGCCCTTGCCCCAGGCCGTCCCTCCCGCTCCCGCCCGGGCTGCCGTGTCCCAGCCGTCTCCCCCCTCGCTCGTCGTGTCCCCGGCAACGTCGCCATGGAAGCCCGCCATGCCCGCGGTGCCCCCGCCCGCCCCCGCAGCCCCCGACGTACCCGCAGTGCCCCAGGCCGTCCCTGCCGCTCCAGCCCCGGCTGCTGCGCCCCAGCCCTCTCCCCCCTCGCTCGTCGTGCCCCCGGCCGCCCCCGCCGTGGCTGCGGTGCCCGCTGTGTACACAGCCACCTCCGCCACGTCGGCCCCGGTCCCGGCCCGCCCTGACGTGCCCTGGCTGCCACCGCCTGCCCCCCACCCTGCCCCTGCCCCTGCCCCTGCGGTGTCCCGGCCTGAGCCCGCCGGGTCCGGCCTGCCGCCGACCGCCCCCGCCTCGCCAGCCGAGCCCGCCGCGCCCGGCGTGCCCGGCCCGGTGGGACGGGATCCCCGCCCGGTGGGACGGGATGGCGCCAGGGTGCGGGCCGCTTCCATCAGTGCGCGGGTCACGGCGTCGGCCAGGGAGGTGTCGTCGGCGTGGAGGTCGGCGCCGCGGAGCCGGAGGGTCGGGGACGGACGGGGGCCGCGGGCGCGGTCGGCGGCCAGGGTGGCGAGGGCGGTGGTGCGGCCGGTGCCGGGCTCGCCGACGAGGCCGAGGACCAGGTCCTGGCCGGCGGTGAAGGCGGCCAGCCCGGCGGCGATCACGGGGCGTGCCACGGGCTCCGGCCCGGGGCCGGCCGGGGGGAGCGCGGCGCCGACGGTGGCCGCGGTCAGCTCCAGCACGCCCGCCAGGTTGAGGTCGGCCCCGTACGCCGGGACGGTGGCCGCGTTGCGCTCCAGCAGGGCCGCCAGGGGGCCGCCGGGTGCGGTGGCGGCGGCCGCGCGCAGGGGGACGGCGAAGCTGCCGGAGCGCCGCTCCGCAGTGAGAGCGGTGCCCACCACCGCGAGCACCGCTCCGGTCTCCGCGTCGAGGACCGGCCCGCCGCAGGCCCCGCCGCCGAGCCTCAGGGCGTCCCGGCCGTCCGTGCCGATCGCCAGCTCCAGGGTGGCGGGGAGCACCCATCGTCGGCCGGCCGCGGTGTGGGCGACCTCCGCGCCCGCCCCGAGCACCCGCGCCTGGCGCCAGCCCCGCGCCAGGACGCGTACGTACGTTCCGGAAAGGACGCTCCCGCGCGCGGCGACCGGCAGCGGCCGCAGGCCGAGGCCGTCGCTCGGCACCAGGGCCAGCCCGAGTTCCGGCAGGCCGGTCACCTCGGCGGCGCCGGTCCGCCAGGTCCGCCCGCCGGGTGCGCACAGCTCGATCAGATCCAGGCCTTCGACGGCCTCGTGGCTGGTCAGCACCGTGCCGCGGTCGTCGGCGACGAACCCGGTGCCGCACGTCCGCCCGGCCGGATCGCGGATCGTGACGAGGGGTTCCGCGCCCACCGGGGCGCGCCCCGCCCCCTGCCCGGACTGCGCACCCTCCGCGGATTCCGCAGGACCGGAGAACCAGGGGCCCGCCCCGGCGCACGCCTTCGCACCGCCTGTGACCTCGTCCGTCAACGCCGCACCACTCCCCCGCCACGGGACCCGTGGTCATGACGGTAGGCAAGTGAAGATCGAGACGAAAAGCGTGCGGGCCGAAAGCGCCCCCTTACGCTCCCTCCGTTCACTCCGAGCGCCTGCTCGGTCGAGTGAATATGGGGCTCCGGGTGGATAGAGACCTACCCGAGGGGGGTCGTGGAGCGGTGAGCAGCAGTCGGTGTGCGCTCACCGCTCCACGTCAGACGAACGGCCTCCCGGACAACGGGCGGCCGGGGCCGGGGCCGGGGCCGGGGCCGGGGCTCAGACGAAGACCGCCAGGGACTTCGCCTTGCCGCCCTTGCTCTCGACGAGCCCGAGCAGCTGGCCCTGCGGCCCGTAGACCGCCACGGTCCGGCCGTCCTGGTACTCGTCCGGCATCTCGATCCGCACGCCGTTGGCGAGCAGCGAGGCCCGGCGGGCGTCCAGGTCCCAGCGCGCGAACGCGGCCGCGGCCGCCTCGCCGATCGGCATGACGGTCAGCTCCTCCTGGAGCTGGTCCAGCGTGCGCGCCTTGTCGAGCTTGTACGGGCCCACCCGCGTGCGCCGCAGCGCCGTGAGGTGGCCGCCGACGCCGAGGTCGGCGCCCAGGTCGCGGGCGAGGGCGCGGATGTAGGTGCCGCTGGAGCAGACGACGGAGACGACCAGGTCGACGACCTTGGTGCCGTCCTCGGCCTCCGCCTCCCGCATGTCGTACACCTGGAACGACGAGATGGTCACCGGGCGGGCCGGGATCTCGAAGTCCTCGCCGTCGCGGGCGCGCTTGTAGGAGCGGACGCCCTTGATCTTGATGGCGCTGACCTTGGACGGTACCTGCATGATGTCGCCGGTCAGCTTGGCGATCCCCGCGTCCACGGCCTCCCGGGTGACCCCGGAGGCGTCGGCGGACGCGGTGATCTCGCCCTCGGCGTCGTCCGTGAGGGTGTACTGCCCGAGGCGGATCGTCCCGAGGTACTCCTTCTCGGTCAGCGCGAGGTGGCCGAGGAGCTTGGTGGCCTTCTCGACGCCGAGGACGAGGACGCCCGTCGCCATGGGGTCGAGGGTGCCGGCGTGGCCGACGCGGCGGGTCTTGGCGATCCCGCGCATCTTGGCGACCACGTCGTGCGAAGTGAAGCCGGACGGCTTGTCGACGATGACAAGGCCGTCCGGAGTCTTCCCTGCGTTGGTGCTCATTCCGCGGCGGTGTCCTCGGAGTCGTCGGAGTCCTCATCGGGCTTCTTGTACGGGTCGGCCTCACCGGCGTACTGGGCGCCGGAGGAGACCTCGCGCACCTGGGCGTCGGAGGCGCGCGCCTTGTCGAGGAGGTCCTCGATGGTCTTGGCGTTCTCCGGGAGGGCGTCCGCGACGAAGGTCAGGGTGGGCGTGAACTTGGTCCCCGCCGCCCGGCCGACCGCGGAACGCAGTACGCCCTTGGCGCTCTCCAGGCCCGCTGCCGCGCTGGCCCGGTCCTCGTCGTCACCGTAGACCGTGTAGAAGACCGTGGCCTCCCGCAGGTCGCCGGTGACCCGGGTGTCGGTGATGGTCACGTGCGTGCCGAGGCGGGGGTCCTTGACTCCACGCTGCAGCTTCTGCGCCACCACCTCCCGGATGAGGTCCGCCAGCTTCTTCGCCCGCGCATTGTCGGCCACTGGTCCGTCTCCTTCTTCCTTGCAGACAAGCAATCAGTCTTCATCACCGTGGAACCGCCGCCTGACGGACAGCAGCTCCACTTCCGGACGCGCCGCGACCAGCCGCTCACAGCGGTCCAGCACGTCCGATACGAACCCCGCGTCCCCGCTCACCAGGGCCACCCCTATGCGGGCCCTGCGGTGCAGGTCCTGGTCGCCCACCTCGGCCGCGCTCACGGAGAACTTGCGTTGGAGCTCGGCGACGATGGGCCGGACGACGGAGCGTTTCTCCTTCAACGAGTGGACGTCGCCGAGGAGCAGATCGAAGGACAGAGTCCCCACGTACATGCAGTTCCGGATATCCCGCCGGTGCGGGTTCGGTGGCCTGCCGGCCGTCGCTCGGCAGGGTCACCAGAACCGTACACGCAACGGCCGGGGCCGATCGACGGATATTCCGCCGACCGGCCCCGGGTACCGCGTTACGACACGGTGCGAACCGCCTCGCGCTTACGCGCGGGGCTTCTCGCGCATCTCGTACGTCGCGATGACGTCGTCGATCTTGATGTCGTTGAAGGAGCCGAGGTTGATACCGCCCTCGAAGCCTTCGCGGATCTCGGTGACGTCGTCCTTGAAGCGGCGCAGACCGGAGATGGTGAGGTTCTCGGCGATGACCTTGCCATCGCGCAGGAGCCGCGCCTTGGTGTTGCGCTTGACCTCGCCCGAGCGGACCAGGACACCGGCGATGTTGCCCAGCTTGGACGAGCGGAAGATCTCGCGGATCTCCGCCGTACCGAGCTCGACCTCTTCGTACTCCGGCTTGAGCAGACCCTTCAGGGCCGCCTCGATCTCCTCGATGGCCTGGTAGATCACCGAGTAGTACCGGACGTCGACGCCCTCGCGGTCCGCCATCTGCGCGGCACGGCCGGCCGCACGGACGTTGTAACCGATGACGATGGCGTCGGAGCCCATGGCCAGCGAGATGTCGGACTCGGTGACCGCACCCACACCACGGTGCAGGACGCGGATGTCGACCTCTTCACCGACGTCGAGCTGGAGCAGCGAGGACTCCAGGGCCTCGACCGCACCGGACGCGTCGCCCTTGATGATGAGGTTGAGTTCCTGGACCAGACCGGCCTTGAGCACGGAGTCGAGGTCCTCGAGGGACACGCGACGGACGCGCTTGGCGAAGTTGGCGTTGCGCTCGCGCGCAGCACGCTTCTCGGCGATCTGGCGGGCGGTGCGGTCCTCGTCGACGACGAGGAAGTTGTCGCCGGCGCCGGGGACGTTGGTGAGACCCAGGACCAGGACGGGGGTCGACGGACCCGCTTCCTCGACGTTGTTGCCCTTGTCGTCGAGCATGGCGCGCACACGGCCGTAGGCGTCGCCCACGACCATCGTGTCGCCGACGCGGAGGGTACCGCGCTGGACGAGGACGGTGGCGACGGCACCGCGGCCACGGTCGAGGTGGGACTCGATCGCAATACCCTGAGCGTCCTGCTCGGGGTTGGCGCGCAGGTCGAGCGAGGCGTCGGCGGTGAGGACGACGGCCTCCAGCAGGGAGTCGATGTGCAGACCCTGCTTGGCGGAGATGTCGACGAACATCGTGTCGCCGCCGTACTCCTCGGCCACCAGGCCGAACTCGGTCAGCTGACCGCGGACCTTGACCGGGTCGGCACCCTCGACGTCGATCTTGTTGACCGCGACGACGATCGGGACGCCGGCGGCCTTGGCGTGGTTGAGCGCCTCGATCGTCTGCGGCATGACGCCGTCGTTGGCCGCGACCACGAGGATCGCGATGTCGGTCGACTTCGCACCACGGGCACGCATGGCGGTGAACGCCTCGTGACCCGGGGTGTCGATGAAGGTGATCTTGCGGTCTTCGTCGTTGACCTGGGTGGTGACCTGGTAGGCACCGATGTGCTGGGTGATGCCACCGGCCTCGCCCGCGACGACGTTCGTCTTGCGGATGGCGTCGAGGAGGCGGGTCTTACCGTGGTCGACGTGACCCATGACGGTCACGACCGGCGGACGCGGCAGCAGGAACTCCTCGCCGCCCTCGTCCTCGCCGAACTCGATGTCGAAGCCCTCCAGGAGCTCGCGGTCCTCCTCCTCCGGGCTGACGATCTGAACCGTGTAGTTCATCTCGCCGGCGAGGAGCTGGAGGGTCTCGTCGGAGACGGACTGCGTGGCAGTGACCATCTCGCCGAGGTTCATCATGACCGCGACCAGCGACGCCGGGTTGGCGTTGATCTTCTCCGCGAAGTCGGTGAGGGACGCACCGCGCGACAGGCGAACGGTCTCGCCGTTGCCGCGGGGCAGCATCACGCCGCCCACGGACGGGGCCTGCATGGCCTCGTACTCCTGGCGCCTCTGACGCTTCGACTTGCGACCGCGACGGGCGGGCCCGCCGGGACGGCCGAACGCACCCTGCGTGCCACCACGGGCACCCGGGCCGCCGGGACGACCACCGAAGCCGGGACGACCGCCGCCACCGGCGCCGGCCGGGCCGCCGCCGAAGCCGCCGCCACCCGGACGCGGGCCGCCGAAGCCGCCGCCGGCCGGACGCGAGCCCGGACCGGCCGGACGGCCGGCGAAGCCGCCGCCGCCGGGACGACCGGGACCGCCCGGACGGCCTGCGCCACCCGGACCGGGGCGGGGGCCGCCGCCGGGACGGGGACCGGGGCCACCGGCAGCGGGACGCTGCGGCATCATGCCGGGGTTCGGACGGTTGCCACCGGGAGCGCCGCCGGGACGCGGAGCGCCGCCCTGCGGACGGGGCATGCCGCCCGGGGTCGGACGGGCGCCGCCGGGACCCTGCGGACGCGGGGCGCCGCCGGGGCCGGCCTGCGGACGCGGGGCACCCTGGCTGCCGGCGCCGGGGGCACCGGGACGCGGGGCGCCGGCCGGACGGGGCGCCTGCGGGCGCGCCATGCCGGTGGAGCCGCCGGACGTGAACGGGTTGTTGCCCGGACGGGGACCGGCCGGACGGGCGCCCTGCGGACGCGGAGCCGGAGCACCGGGACGCGGGGCCTGGGCACCGGGGGTGGCACCGGCCGGACGCGGCGCGCCGGGACGGGCACCCTGACCCTGGCCGGCCGGGCGCTGCTGCGCCGGACGCGGGCCGGGGGAGGCGGCGGGACGCGCCGGAGCGGCCGGGGCCGCCGGGGGCGCGGAGAACTCGGTCGCCACGGGAGCCGCCGGAGCGGGCTTCGGGGCGGCCGGGGCCTTGGGGCCGGGACGCGGGCCGGAAGCGGCCGGAGTCACCGGGGCGGGAGCCGCCGGGGCCTCGGCAGCGGCCGGCTTGGGGGCCGGTGCGCCGGGCTTGGGGGCAGGACGTGCCGCGGTCGCCGGGGAGGGCGCCGCGGGCTTGGCGGGCGCGGCCTTGCGGGGCGCGCCGGGCTTCGCAGCGGACTTGCCGGCGTTGCCACCGGGCCCCTGCAGTGCGTCAGTCAACTTGCGTACAACCGGCGCCTCGATCGTCGAGGACGCCGAACGGACGAATTCACCGAGTTCTTGGAGCTTGGCCATGACGACCTTGCTCTCCACTCCGAACTCCTTGGCGAGTTCGTATACCCGGACCTTAGCCACTTCGCTCCTTTTAGGTCCGGGTTACGCCGGACCGTCGCTACTTCATGGGCGTACTCATCGCGTACTCATCGAGTGCTCATCGCAATCTCGACCTACTTCCAACTCGCGAGGTACCTGACCGCACGGGGGTATCCGTGCCGTACTTCTTCTTACGGTGTTGCCACGGCCTGGACTGCCAGGGCCGTGCGCAGTCCCTCCGTGTCGAGCGGTCCAGCGGACCGGAGGGCCCGGGGGAACGCTCGGCGGCGGACCGCCTGGTCGAGGCAGACCACGGCAGGGTGCACGTACGCACCCCGGCCGGGCAGCGTACCGCGAGGATCAGGGACGCATGCGTCCCCGACCGCCACGATGCGCAGCAGATCGCTCTTGGCCGCTCGCTCCCGGCACCCCACACAGGTGCGTTCGGGGCATGCGCGGGCTTGCGTCCGGCCAGACACGCCTAAGTCTACCTCCCCGCACCGACCTCACCCCTTCAGGTGAAAAATCGAACGGATGTCGTTGTGATCCTTGCGGGTCCCTCGCGGACGAGGGACCCCCTGTCTACCGGCCGGAAACGGTCGGCCGGTAGCCATTTATTCCCGCCGGAAGCGCTGTTTCCGGTCAGTCCCGGTCGGCGTCCTCGTCGGGCGCCGGCTCGGTGTCGGGCCGGATGTCGATGCGCCAGCCGGTGAGCCGGGCGGCGAGGCGGGCGTTCTGGCCCTCCTTGCCGATGGCCAGCGACAGCTGGTAGTCGGGGACGGTCACCCGAGCGGAGCGCGAGTCCCAGTCGACGACCTCGACCTTGCTCACCCGGGCGGGTGACAGGGCGTTCGCCACCATCTCCGCCGGGTCGTCCGACCAGTCGACGATGTCGATCTTCTCGCCGTGCAGCTCGGCCATCACGTTGCGCACGCGGCTGCCCATCGGGCCGATGCAGGCGCCCTTCGGGTTCAGGCCCGAACGGGTGGACCGGACCGCGATCTTGGTGCGGTGGCCGGCCTCGCGGGCGATCGCGGAGATCTCGACGCTGCCGTCGGCGATCTCCGGGACCTCCAGGGCGAAGAGCTTCTTCACCAGGTTCGGGTGGGTGCGCGACAGGGTCACGGACGGACCGCGGACGCCCTTCGCCACGCGCACGACGTACGCCTTCAGGCGCAGCCCGTGCGGGTACTCCTCACCGGGGACCTGCTCCTGCACCGGCAGGATGGCCTCCAGCTTGCCGATGTCGACCAGGACGTTCTTGGGGTCCTTGCCCTGCTGGACGACACCGGTGATGACGTCGCCCTCGCGGCCGGCGAACTCGCCGAAGGTCAGGTCGTCCTCGGCGTCGCGCAGACGCTGGAGGATCACCTGCTTGGCGGTCGTCGCGGCGATCCGGCCGAAGTCCGACGGGGTGTCGTCGAACTCCTTGGGCTCCTGCCCCTCCTCGAGATCGCGCGGGTCCTCGGTCGCCCACACGACCACGTGGCCGTTGGTGCGGTCCAGCACCACCCGGGCGCGGCGGAAGCTGCCCTCGGTGCGGTGGTACGCGATGAGGAGGGCCGACTCGATCGCCTCGACGAGCAGGTCGAAGGAGATCTCCTTCTCCCGGACCAGACCCCGCAGGGCACTCATGTCGATGTCCACGGCTACGCCTCCTCTTCCTTCTTGTCCTTGCGGTTGAACTCGATCTCGACACGCGCCTTGGCGATGTCGGTGAACGCGATGCGGCGGGCGGTCGCCTTGCGGCCCTTCACGCCCGGGATTTCGAGGTCCATGCCCTCGTCGTCGACACCGAGGATGCGGGCGACCAGTTCCCCGGCACCCTTCTCACCCTCGGCGGACAGCTGGAACTTCACGAGACGGCCGGTGGCCCGCACGAAGTGGCGGTGCTCGCTGAGCGGGCGGTCCGCGCCCGGGGAGCTGACTTCGAGGACGTACTCGTCCTCGCCCATCACGTCGGACGCGTCGAGCGCGTCGGAGACCTCACGGCTCAGCTCGGCGCACGCGTCCAGTTCCACGCCCTCGTCGGAATCCACGACGATCCTCAGCATCCGGCGCCTGCCCGCCTTGGAAAGCTCGATCTCTTCGAGGTCCAGGCCCTTGGCGGCGACGAGCGGCTCCAGCAGTCCGCGCAGCCTGTCGCTCTGGGTGGTGCTCATCCGGGTGACTCCTCGGCCGCGTGTGCTGTTGTGGTTTTCCGTCGCGTGTCAGGTCAAAGGGTATCCGGTCGCGGAGGGTGTTGCCGTCCGCGCCGCCGGGCGGGCCCCCGGGTACCGTGATCACACCTTGCCCCGCCACCACCCCGAGGACGGCACCGTGCCCTGGACCTTGCCTTCGAGGCCCTCGCCCTCACGCAGGAGCGTGCTCGCCGGAGCCGCCGCGGCAGCCGCCGGCTCCGCGCTGGTCAGCGGGTGTTCCGGCGGGGGCGGCCCGTCCGCCGGGGACGGCGCGGTTTCACTCGAACGGCGGATGCGGGAGGGTGCCGCGCGGGACAGCGGGCGGCTGCTGGAACGTTACGACGCCACGGTGGCCGTCCATCCGGACCTTGCCGGCCGGCTCGCGCCGCTGCGCGAGGCGGTCGCCGCCCACACCAGGGCCCTCGCCCTCGCCACCCCCCAGGCCGGCCCGGCGCGCTCCCCCGCGGCCTCCCCCTCCGGATCCCCCTCGCCCTCACCCTCCCCCAGCGCCCCGGCGGCCGGGCGGGCGGAGGTCCCGGCGAAGCCCGCCGAGGCCCTGAGCGCGCTCGCGGACGCCGAGCGGAGCCTGTCCGAGGCCCGGACCATCGCCCTGGCGGGCGCCCCGGGCGAGCTCGCCCGGATGCTGGCCTCGGTGGCGGCCTGCGGTGCCGTCCACGCCTACCTGCTGACCTCCAACCCGGGAGCCGCCTCGTGAACCCCGCCGTGAAGCCCTCCCCCGCCCCCGGCGGCCGCGCCCTGGACGCCGCCCAGGCGGCGCTCGCCGCCGAGCACGCGGCGGCGTACGGGTACGGGGTCATCGGCGCCCGGATCGATCCCGCCCGGGCGACCGAGGCCCGGGAGGCGTACGGCCACCACCTCTCGCGCCGGGACCGGCTCACCCGGACGGTGCGGGAGCTGGGCGGCGCGCCCCGGCCGTCGGAGGCGGCGTACGCCCTGCCGTTCGAGGTGCGCTCCCCGGACGACGCCGAGCGGCTGGCCGCCGACATCGAGGACCGGGTGGCGGGCGCCTACTCGGACCTCGTCCGGGCGGCGGACGGCCAGTTGCGCCGCGACGCGGCTGACGCGCTGAGCGCGGCGGCCGTGCGCGCGGCACGCTGGCGCGGTGTCGGCGTAGCCTTCCCTGGGCTCACCGAACGCTCGGAGGGGGCCCGTACCAGCTGAAAGGGACCACGCACGCATGGCTTTCGAACCGCCCCAGCGTCTCGTACGGGCGCTCGGAGAGCTGCCGCGGACCGCGCAGGACACGCAGTGGCTGGAGCGGCTGCCCGAGCTCGCCAAGGAGGCGCTGGAGCGGCGGGACGTGGTGGCCCAGCGGGCCCTGGCGCCGGGCGGCCGCAGCAGCCTGGTGATCCTGGTCCGCTACACCGACGGCACCCCGGCCGCCCTGAAGCTGGCGCCCCCGGGGGCCCGTCCCGGCCATGAGCTGGCGGCGCTCGCCCACTGGGGCGGCTTCGGCGCGGTACGGGTCCTGGACTCGCGCCACCACGAGGACGACGGCGCCCTCCTGCTGGAGCGGCTGCAGGCGGACGTCTCCCTGCGCTCGCTCCCGGAGGCCAAGGCCCTGCTGGAGGCCTGCGGGACGCTCCGCCGCCTCTGGGTGCGCCCGCCGGCCGGCCACCCCTTCGAAACGGTGGCGGAACGCACGTCCGCGCAGGCCGAGGCCCTGCGCTCGGCGCCCGCGGAGGCCCGGGCCCTCGCCGACAGCGCCCTGGCCCTCCTCCCGCAGCTGACGGCCCATCCGCCGGAGGAACTCCTGCTGCACGGGAACTTCCGGCAGGGCAAGGTACTGGCGGGCGAGCGGGCGCCGTGGCTGACGGTGGGCCCGGACCCGCTGGTCGGCGAGCGGGCGTACGACCTGGCCCGGCTGGTGCGCGACCGCCTGGAGGACCAGATGGCCTCGTCGACGGGGGCGTCGGGGGCGCGGCGGAGGGTGAACAAACTGGCCGACTCCCTGGAGGTGGACCGGGAGCGGCTGCGCGGCTGGACGGTGTTCCGGGCGGTGGAGTCCGGGGTCCGGGCGCTGGCCGCCGGGCGGCGGCGGGACGCGGAGCTGCTGCTGGAGTTCGCGGCCTGGCTGTAGGGCATACCGTAGTAAAAGGTGTATGTCCGGCAGGGGGCCGTCATGGTCGAGGAACTGCTGACAGCGGGGATGGCCGCCGCCGCGGCTGTCGCGGTCTACCTGGGCGCCGCCGCGCGCGTGGTGAAGCAGTACGAGCGGGGCGTGGTCTTCCGCTTCGGCCGGCTGCGCGAGGGGGTCCGCCCGCCCGGCTTCACGATGATCCTCCCGGTGGCGGACCGCCTGCACAAGGTGAACCTCCAGATCGTCACCCTGCCCGTCCCGGCGCAGGAGGGCATCACCCGGGACAATGTCACGGTCCGCGTGGACGCCGTCGTCTACTTCAAGGTGGTCGACCCGGCGAGCGCGATCGTCGCCGTGGAGGACTACCGCTTCGCCGTCTCGCAGATGGCCCAGACCTCGCTGCGGTCGATCATAGGCAAGAGCGACCTGGACGACCTCCTGTCCAACCGCGAGAAGCTGAACCAGGGCCTGGAGCTGATGATCGACAGCCCGGCGATGGGCTGGGGCGTCCAGATCGACCGCGTGGAGATCAAGGACGTCTCCCTCCCGGAGACGATGAAGCGGTCGATGGCGCGGCAGGCGGAGGCGGACCGCGAGCGCCGCGCCCGCGTGATCAACGCGGACGCGGAGCTCCAGGCCTCGCACAAGCTGGCCGAAGCGGCGGCGGTGATGTCGGACCAGCCGGCGGCGCTCCAGCTGCGGCTGCTCCAGACGGTGATCGCGGTCGCGGCGGAGAAGAACTCCACCCTCGTCCTCCCCTTCCCGGTGGAACTCCTCCGCTTCCTGGAACGGGCGACACCTGCCGGGGAATCCCCGCCCCCTCCGGCCCCGCCGGACGAAGCGGCCCGACTCCCCGAGCCACCCCGGGACGGGGCTCCCCCGCCCCTGCCGGACCTCCCGACGGCCCCACCGCCGCCCGACCCCCCAGCGGGCTAGCCACCGCCACCGCCGCCTACACCAGCCGCCCCAGCGCCTCCTCCAGCGACAGCTCCGCCCGCTCCCCCGTCCGCCGGTCCTGGAGTTCGACCACGCCGTCCGCGGCCCGGCGGCCCGCCACCAGGATCCACGGCACGCCGATCAGCTCCGCGTCCGTGAGCTTGACCCCCGGCGAGATCCCGGCCCGGTCGTCCAGCAGGACCCGCTTCCCCGCGGCCGCCAGGGCCTCCGCGGCCCGCTCGGCCAGCGCCAGCGGGACGGCCTTGCCGGCCGCCACCACGTGGACGTCCGCCGGGGCCACCTCCGCCGGCCAGCACAGCCCGCGCTCGTCGGCCGTCTGCTCGGCCAGCGCCGCCACCGCCCGGGAGACGCCGATGCCGTACGAGCCCATCGTGACCCGCACCGGCTTGCCCTGCGGGCCGAGGACGTCCAGCCCGAAGGCGTCCGCGTACTTCCGCCCCAGCTGGAAGATGTGCCCGATCTCGATCGCCCGGTCCAGCCGCAGCCCCGCCCCGCAACGCGGACAGGGGTCGCCGGGCTCCACCACGACCACGTCCAGGTACCGGTCCACCTCGAAGTCGCGCCCGCAGACCACGTTCCGCGCGTGCGTGTCGGCCTTGTTGGCCCCGGTCACCCAGGCGGTCCCCGGTGCCACCCGGGGGTCGGCCAGGTAGGGCACCTTCTCCAGCCCCTGCGGGCCCACGTAGCCGCGCACCAGATCGGGCCGCCCCGCGAAGTCCTCGGCCGTCACCAGCTCCACCACCGCCGGGGCCAGGTGCTCCCCGAGCTTGCCCAGGTCGACCTCCCGGTCCCCCGGCACGCCCACCGCCGTGATCTCGCCGTCGACCTTCACCAGGAGGTTCTTCAACGTCGCCGAAGCGGGCACGCCCAGGTGCGCGGCCAGGGTCTCGATCGTGGGCGTGTCCGGCGTCGGAATCTCCTCCATGGCCCCGTGCGCGGCACCGGGCACGGGGGCGGGGACGAAGACGACCGCCTCCGTGTTCGCCGCGTAGTCACAGGACGGGCAGTCCACGAACGTGTCCTCGCCCGCCGCGGCCGGCGCCAGGAACTCCTCCGACGCCGAGCCGCCCATCGCTCCCGACACGGCCGACACGATCCGGTGGTCGAGCCCGAGCCGCTCGAAGATCCGTACGTACGCCTCGCGGTGGAGCCGGTAGGACTCGGCCAGCCCCTCCTCCGTCACGTCGAACGAATACGAGTCCTTCATCTGGAACTCGCGCCCGCGCAGCACCCCGGACCGGGGCCGGGCCTCGTCGCGGTACTTGGTCTGGATCTGGTACAGCATCACGGGCAGGTCCTTGTAGGACGTGCACTGGTCCTTGACCACGAGGGTGAAGATCTCCTCGTGGGTGGGTCCGAGCAGGTAGTCCGCGCCCTTGCGGTCCTTGAGCCGGAACAGCAGGTCCCCGTACTCCGACCAGCGGCCGCTGACCTCGTACGGCTCCCTGGGCAGCAGCGCCGGCAGCAGCACCTCCTGGGCGCCGATCGCGTCCATCTCCTCGCGGACGATGCGCGAGACGCTGTCGAGGACCTTCTTGCCGAGCGGCAGCCAGGTCCACACACCGGCGGAGCTGCGCCGGACGTAACCGGCGCGGACGAGGAGCCGGTGGCTGAGGGTCTCGGCGTCGGCCGGGTCCTCGCGGAGGGTCTTGGCCATGAGGCGGGACATGCGCTGCACGTGTTGCGTCGACATGCGGCGAGGCTATCCGGCACGGCCGCGGCCCCGGTACCGAATTCAGCCCCGCAGCAGCGGCAGCGGCGCGCCCATGACCGCGTACGGCAGGCTCGCGCTCGGGAACTGGACCTTGCGGGCCAGGTCCCGGTAGCCGAGGGCCGCGTAGAGGCCGCGGGCCGGGCTGTCGGTGTCGATGGCGGAGAGGATCGAGCGCGGCTCGGCGGCGCTGTCGGTGATCCGCGTGATGAGGGCGCGGCCGACGCCGCGGCCCTGGAAGCCGGGGTGGACGTGCAGTTCGGTGATCACGAAGGAGTCGTCGAGCCAGTGCTCCGAGCCGGTGGCCCGCAGGTGGGGTTCGACGATGGTGGACCACCAGTGGGCCCGGTCGTTGGGCATCCCGTACACGAAGCCGGCGAGGGCCCCGTCGTCGGTGAAGGCGCCGAGGGCGCGGGCGCCACGGCAGGTCATGTGGCGCTGGACGATGTAGCGCCGGATGCCGATCTCCTCCTCGCTGAGCCCGAAGGCCACGGCCTGCACGCGCAGGGCTTCGTCCACGCGGCCGGCGAGGTCGAGGTGCCCGATGCGCAGTCCAGCGGGCCGTGCGGGGTCGTCGCCCCCGGGGGTAGGCAGCATGCGGCCGACCTTACTTCGGGGTAGGGCCGCTCCGGTACGGCTTCACGGACGAATCCGGCCGCGCGGCCCCGTGCGTAGCCACAGCCTCCGGGCCCCACGCCTCCCCCACGTCAGAACAGCACGCTCATGAAGGCCCCCACCTCGCGGAACCCCACCCGCCGGTAGGCGGCCCGCGCGGCGGTGTTGAAGTCGTTGACGTAGAGGCTGACCACCGGGGCCACGTCCCTGAGCGCGAACTCCACCACGGCCGCCATGCCGGTCTCGGAGTGCCCGCGGCCGCGGAACTCGGGGGCCACCCAGACGCCCTGGATCTGGCAGGCCCGGGCGGTGGCGGCGCCGATCTCGGCCTTGAAGACGACCTTGCCGTTCTCCACTCGGGCGAAGGAGCGCCCGCTGCCGACGAGCTCGGCGACCCGGGCCTGGTAGAGCAGGCCGCCGTCCCCGGCCAGGGGGGAGATGCCGACCTCCTCGGTGAACATGGCCACGCAGGCGGGCATGATCAGGTCCATCTCGTCCTTGCGGATCCGGCGGACGAGCGGGTCGGGCGCGATCTCTGCGGAGGGCGTTTCCGTGGCCATGAGCGGCTGGTGGGAGCGGACGTCGCGGGCGGGGCCCCAGCTGGGTTCCAGGAGCTGCCACAGCAGCCGGGTGGCGGCGGCGGGGCCGACGATGGAGGAGCAGCGCCGGCCGGTGCGGCGGGCCCGGTCGGCGAAGGCGCGGACGGCGTCGGGGCCGGCGCAGACGGGGACCAGGTTGGCGCCCGCGTAGCACAGGGAGCGGAGCTCGCCGTCGGCGTACCAGCCCCACATCTCGCCGCCCAGGCGCCAGGGGTCGAGTCCGGCGACCTGCACGCGGGAGGTGACGAAGGCGTTCTCGACCGGCTCGCGTCCGAGGATGGCGAGCGCGGCGTCCAGATCACTGGGTTCAAGGACCCGGGTGGTGGTCTGCGTCAACACTGGGGCCTCACCGTGCAGGTCTGCTGATCTCCGCACTGTACCCGCCGGGGCGCGGGGATGCCGCGTCGCTCAGGTCACGAAAAGGCCCCCGGCCCCCGTTCCCCCTGCTGGGAGGGGGAACGGGGGCCGGGGGCGCGGTCGTGCGGGCCGGGCGGCCCGGGTCAGACGCCGATGGCGACGCTGGGCTCGCCGGAGGCGACGCCGTCCTTCTCCATCTGCTCGGCGATCTTCAGGGCCTCTTCGATGAGGGTCTCCACGATCTTGGACTCGGGGACGGTCTTGATGACCTCGCCCTTGACGAAGATCTGGCCCTTGCCGTTGCCGGAGGCGACGCCGAGGTCGGCCTCGCGGGCCTCGCCGGGGCCGTTGACGACGCAGCCCATGACGGCGACGCGCAGCGGCACGGTCATGCCGTCCAGGCCGGCCGTGACCTCCTCGGCCAGCTTGTAGACGTCGACCTGGGCGCGGCCGCAGGAGGGGCAGGAGACGATCTCCAGGCGGCGCTGGCGGAGGTTGAGCGACTCCAGGATCTGGATGCCGACCTTGATCTCCTCGGCCGGGGGCGCGGAGAGGGAGACGCGGATGGTGTCGCCGATGCCCTGGGAGAGCAGGGCGCCGAAGGCCACGGCGGACTTGATGGTGCCCTGGAAGGCGGGGCCGGCCTCGGTGACGCCGAGGTGCAGCGGGTAGTCGCACTGGGCGGCGAGCTGGCGGTAGGCCTCGACCATGACGACAGGGTCGTTGTGCTTGACCGAGATCTTGATGTCGCGGAAGTCGTGCTCCTCGAAGAGGGAGGCCTCCCAGAGCGCGGACTCGACGAGCGCCTCGGGGGTGGCCTTGCCGTACTTCTTGAGCAGCCGGGCGTCGAGGGAGCCCGCGTTGACGCCGATGCGGATCGGGGTGCCCGCGTCGCCGGCGGCCTTCGCGATCTCCTTGACCTTGTCGTCGAACTGCTTGATGTTGCCCGGGTTGACGCGGACGGCGGCGCAGCCGGCGTCGATCGCGGCGAACACGTACTTGGGCTGGAAGTGGATGTCGGCGATGACCGGGATCTGCGACTTCTTGGCGATCACGGCGAGCGCGTCGGCGTCGTCCTGCGTGGGGCAGGCGACGCGGACGATCTGGCAGCCGGAGGCGGTCAGCTCGGCGATCTGCTGGAGCGTCGCGCCGATGTCGGAGGTCCGGGTGGTGGTCATCGACTGCACCGAGACGGGTG
Source organism: Streptomyces sp. NPDC032091 (assembly GCF_055580265.1). Lineage (NCBI taxonomy): Bacteria > Bacillati > Actinomycetota > Actinomycetes > Kitasatosporales > Streptomycetaceae > Streptomyces > Streptomyces sp. NPDC032091. The sequence continues at coordinate 49,368 of NZ_JBVILR010000030.1, forward strand.
CGTCGCCTCCGACGGCCACGGAGCCGACCTGGATCTTGCGGCTGACCCGGCGGTCGGCAAGCTTCGTCGGCACGGACGGCATTCCGAGAGAGATGGCAGTCATCTGCTGTGCAACCCCAAGGTGTGGATCGAGGTCCCGAGATCGGCGGGCTCCGACCTTTGAGGTTACGCCAATGCGCGCGTGCTCCCCGCATCCGAGGGGCGGCGCCACCCGAACGCGGGGAGCCGGGCACGGTGGGTGCCCGGCTCCGGAGTGCGCGGCGGTACGGCCCGTTCCGCTAGTTGATCTTGATGGGGTTGACCACGTCCGCGACGAGGACCAGCAGGGTGAAGCAGACGAAGACGCCCGCGACCACGTACGCGGCGGGCATCAGCTTCGCCACGTCGAACGGGCCCGGGTCGGCGCGCCGGAAGACCTTGGCCACGGTGCGCCGGACGGACTCCCACAGGGCGCCGGCGATGTGGCCGCCGTCGAGCGGGAGCAGCGGGAGCATGTTGAACAGGAACAGCGACAGGTTGAACCCGGCCAGCAGGTTGAGGAAGAACACCAGCTGGTACTGGGCGGGGATGTCGAGGTTGAAGATCTGGCTGCTCACGCGCGCGGCGCCGACGACGCCCATGGGGCTGTCCTGCTTGCGCTCGGCCCCGTTGAAGGCGGCGTTCCACAGGTCCGGGACCTTGCCGGGGAGGTCGACGAGGGACTGGACGCCGGCCTCCATCATCTCGCCCATGCGCTCCACGGACTGGCCGAAGGTCTGCGGGACGTAGCCGACGGCGGGGGCGAAGCCGAGGAAGCCGGCGGTGACGTACTGGTCCTTGACGTAGCGGCCGGCGGCGTCGGTCTTGGCGACCTTGTTCTCGATCAGGTTGGCGTGCAGGTCGAGGCGCTTGCCGGCCCGCTCGACGGTGATGGTGGCGGGGCCGGTGGTGGCGCGGATGTCCTTCTGGAGGACGGACCAGTCGTCGACCGGGCGCCCGTTGAAGGCGACGATCTTGTCCTGCGCCTGGAGTCCGGCGGCCTTGGCCGGCGCGGCCGGGTCGCCGGCGGCGCACTTGTCGCGCTTCTCGCTCTGCTGGATGACGCAGTCGGAGACCGAGCTGACGACGGTGGTCTGGGTGTTCAGCCCGAAGGTCATCAGGGTGGTGAGGAAGATCGCCACGGCCAGGACCAGGTTCATGAACGGTCCGGCGAACATCACGATGACGCGCTTCCAGGGCCGTCGGGTGTAGAAGAGCCGGCTCTCGTCGCCGGGCTGGAGCTCCTCGTACGCGGCCGAGCGGGCGTCCTCGATCATCGACCGGAACGGCGAGGTCGAGCGGGCGGTGACCCGGCCGTCGTCGCCGGGCGGGAACATCCCGATCATGCGGATGTAGCCGCCCATCGGGATGGCCTTGATGCCGTACTCGGTCTCGCCCTTCCTGCGCGACCAGACGGTCGGCCCGAAGCCGACCATGTACTGCGGCACCCGGATGCCGAACAGCTTGGCCGTGGAGAGGTGGCCGAGCTCGTGCCAGGCGATGGAGACCAGCAGGCCGAACGCGAAGAGCACGACCCCGAGTACCGTCATCAAAGCCGTCATGCGCCCGCCTCCACGGCGGCCCGCGCCGCCATCTCCCGTGCCCGGGCCCTGGCCCAGGTCTCCGCTTCGAGGACGTCCTGGACGGTGAGGGAAGTTCCCGTCCGCGGCGTCCCGTGCTCATCGACCACTGCGGAGACCGTATCCATGATTGCTGTGAACGGCAGCCGGCCGGCGAGGAAGGCCTCGACGCACTCCTCGTTCGCGGCGTTGAAGACGGCGGGGGCGGTGCCGCCCAGGGTGCCCACGTGCCGGGCGAGGCCGACGGAGGGGAAGGCCTCGGTGTCCAGGGGGAAGAACTCCCAGGTGGAGGCCTTGGTCCAGTCGAAGGCGGGGGCCGCGTCGGGGACCCGCTGGGGCCATCCGAGGCCGATCGCGATGGGGCCGCGCATGTCCGGCGGGGTGGCCTGGGCGAGGGTGGAGCCGTCCGAGAACTCGACCATGGAGTGCACGTACGACTGGGGGTGGACGACGACCTCGATGCGCTCGAAGGGGATGTCGTAGAGCAGGTGCGCCTCGATGACCTCCAGCCCCTTGTTGACCAGCGTCGCCGAGTTGACCGTGATCACCGGGCCCATGGCCCAGGTCGGGTGCGCGAGGGCGTCCTGGACGGTGACCTCCGCCAGCTGCGCGCGGGTGCGGCCGCGGAAGGGGCCGCCGGAGGCGGTGACGACCAGCTTGCGGACGTCGGCGCGGGTGCCGGCGGCGAGGGCCTGGAAGAGGGCCGCGTGCTCGGAGTCCACGGGGATGATCTGGCCCGGCGCGGCCAGGGCCTTGACCAGCGGGCCGCCGACGATCAGCGACTCCTTGTTGGCCAGGGCGAGGGTCCGGCCGGCGCGGAGCGCGGCGAGCGTGGGCGCCAGGCCGATGGAGCCGGTGATGCCGTTGAGGACGGTGTGGCAGGGCGAGGCGGCGAGGTCGGCCGCGGCGTCGGGCCCGGCGAGGATCTCGGGCAGCGGCTCGGAGGGCCCGTACGCGGCGCTCAGCGCCTCCTTCAGGGCCGGTACGGCGTCCTCGCGGGCGACGGCCACGGTCTTCACCCGCAGCGTGCGGGCCTGCTCCGCCAGCAGGCCGGTGCGGCCGCCCGCGGCGGACAGGGCGGTGACCCGGAAGCGGTCCGGGTTGCGCAGGGCGAGGTCGATGGCCTGGGTGCCGATGGACCCGGTGGACCCGAGGATGACGATGTCCCGGCGGCCGGCCGCGGCGTCGAAGAGGAGGTGCGGGTCGGCGAGGGGGGCTGGACTGTCGCTCATGCCCCCCATTGTTGCCGCTCCTCAGGGGCGCTTGGACACGGAGTCCCCGTCCGTGACCCGGGCGAGGAGTTCGGGGAGGGTGCCGGCGAAGTCGGGCAGGGCGCGGGCCGCGCGCCACCAGGCCTCCGCGTCGTCGCCGAGGGCCGCGGCGAAGAGCCGGTCGGCCTCGGCGCGGGCGGCGAGCACGGCGGCGGGCCGGTCGTGGCGGTCGGGGTGGCCGATGTAGCCGAGCCACTGGTCCTCGTCGAGGGCCCAGCAGGCGGGGACCTTGTGCCGGACGACGTCGGCGCCGGTGAGCAGGGAGCGGTCCAGGCAGTCGCGGACCCAGCGGACGTCCTCGGCGGCGGTGTCCATCGGTACGGCGAGGCTCACCAGGGCCAGCTCGCGCTCCCAGGCTCCGGCCGGATCGGCGGGGGCGGTCTCCGGGGCGAGGTGGCGTACGGCGCGGGCCAGGGCCGGGTCGTGCCGTACGGCGCCGGGCGCGGCCGGGGCGCCCGCGGCGAGCGCGTCCGCCAGGTCGGGCAGGGTGCCGGGGAAGCCGGCGGCGCGGCGGGGCAGCTCGGCCCACAGCCGGGGGTCCTCGCCGAGCGGGGCGCGCAGGGCGCGGTGCACGGCGGACTGCATCTCGGCCTGCTCGGGCAGGGTCCAGCGCAGGCCGCGGGTGACGGGCAGGTGCCCCAGGAGCAGGGTGTGGGCGGCCGGGGCCACGTGGGTGACGAGCTCGTCGCAGGTCAGCAGGCCCATGCGGACGGCGCGGACGGCGGGCCGGTGCCAGTGGCGCCCGTACGGCCGCCCCGCGCGCGCGTCGAGCAGGGCGAGGCACTCCGTCCGGGTGAGGGCGCCGGCCAACAGCAGCGCCTCGACGGCGCCGGGCGGCAGGGGGTCGCGGGCGTGTTCCCGCAGCAGCTGCTCCGGGTCGAGGTGGTGCGGCATGCGCAGCAGGGTGAGCGGGACGCGGGGGCGGCGGGCGTGGCGGCGCAGCAGGGCGGTCAGCTCGCCGGTGGTGAAGGGGCCGGGGCCCACCGCGGCCAGCAGTTCGGGCGAGGGGCCGGGCCGGGCGGCGTAGCTGGCGGGGCCGGGCAGGCCGGGCAGGGGGCGGCCGACGACGTGGGGGTTGCGGGCGACGTAGTGGCGGTCGGCGTCGGTGCCGTGGCGCAGCAGCAGGGTGACGGCCGCGGCGGGCAGCCACTGGTCGCGGCACAGGTAGGTGCGGACGGGCGGGTCGAGGCGGTCGAGGAGGGCGGCGACGACGTGGTGCGGTGCGTGGCGCAGCAGGTGCGCCACGCACCGGGCCAGCGCCCGGCTGGCCCGGTCCTCGTCGGCCGTCGGCATCGTCCTCGTCCGCCTCGCGCTCGCCCCTTGCCCGCACATCTGTCCGAACACTGCCGATGATGGCAGGTCAGCGCAGCGGACGGTGAACGTTTTTCCTCGTGGACGGGCCGGGGGAGGCGTCGGCGATCCAGGGGCCGTCGCCGGAGGGGTCGAGGACGCCCTCCTCCAGCCAGGTGTAGGTGCCGGAGAGGACGCCCTGGACGACCTTGTGGTCCAGGTCGTCGGTGTTGGCCCACAGCCGCCCGAAGAGCTCCTCGACGCGCAGCCGGGACTGGCGGCAGAAGGCGTCGGCGAGCTGGTACGCCTCGCGGCCGTGGTCGCCGGTGGCGCGCATGTGCTCGGCGCGCACGCAGGCCGCGCTCATCGCGAAGAGCTCGGCGCCGATGTCGACGATCCGCCCGAGGAAGCCCTGTTTGGTCTCCATGCGGCCCTGCCAGCGGGCCATGGCCATGAACATCGCGCGGGCGAGTTTGCGGGCGCCGCGCTCGACGTAGCGCAGGTGGGTGGCGAGGTCGGGGTGGCCGGCCGGGTGGAACTCGCGGTAGGTACCGGGCAGCTGGCCGGGGCCGGCGGCGAGTTTGGGCAGCCAGCGGGCGTAGAAGCCGGCCGCGCGGGCGCCCGCCTTGGCCTTGTCGCCGAGGTCCTTGTCGGGGTCGATGAGATCGCCCGCGACGGAGAGGTGGGCGTCGACGGCCTCGCGGGCGATCAGCAGGTGCATGATCTCGGTGGAGCCCTCGAAGATCCGGTTGATGCGCAGGTCGCGCAGGAGCTGCTCGGCGGGGACGGCCCGTTCGCCGCGGGCGGCGAGGGACTCGGCGGTCTCGAAGCCGCGGCCGCCGCGGATCTGGACCAGCTCGTCGGCCATCAGGCAGGCCATCTCCGAGCCGTAGAGCTTGGCGAGGGCGGCCTCGATCCGGATGTCGTTGCGGTCCTCGTCGGCCATCTGGGAGGCGAGGTCCACCACGGCCTCCAGGGCGAAGGTGGTGGCCGCGATGAAGGAGATCTTGGCGCCGACGGCCTCGTGCCGGGCGACCGGGCGGCCCCACTGCTCGCGGACCCCGGACCACTCGCGGGCGATCTTCAGGCACCACTTGCCGGCGCCGACGCACATCGCGGGCAGGGACAGCCGCCCGGTGTTGAGCGTGGTCAGCGCGATCTTGAGGCCGGCGCCCTCGGGGCCGATCCGCTGGGAGGCGGGGACGCGGACCCGGTGGAAGCGGGTGACGCCGTTCTCCAGGCCGCGCAGGCCCATGAAGGCGTTGCGGTGCTCGACGGTGATCCCCGGCGAGTCGGCCTCGACGACGAAGGCGGTGATCCCGCCCCGGTGGCCCTCCCGCTTCGGCACCCGGGCCATCACCACGAGCAGGTCGGCGACCACCCCGTTGGTGGTCCACAGCTTCACCCCGTCGAGGAGGTAGGAGTCGGGGTCCTCGGGGTCCGGGACGGCGGTGGTGGCCAGGCGCGCCGGGTCGGAGCCGACGTCGGGCTCGGTGAGCAGGAAGGCGCTGATCGCGGTGGTGGCGCAGCGGGGCAGGTAGGCGTCCTTCTGCTCCTTGGTGCCGAACATCTTCAGCGGCTGGGGCACGCCGATGGACTGGTGGGCGGAGAGCAGGGCGCCGATGGCCGGGCTGACGGAGCCGACGAGGGCGAGCGCCTTGTTGTAGTACACCTGGGTCAGGCCCAGGCCCCCGTACTCGGGGCTGATCTTCATGCCGAGGGCGCCGAGCTCCTTGAGCCCGCGCACGGTCTCGTCGGGGATGCGGGCCTCGCGCTCGATGCGCTGCCCGTCGATCTCGTTCTCGCAGAACACCCGCAGCCGGGCGAGGAAGGCCTCGCCGCGCCGGACGTCCTCGTCGGCGGGGAGCGGGTGGGGGTGGATCAGGTCGAGGCGGAAGCGGCCGAGGAAGAGCTCCTTGGCGAAGCTGGGTTTGCGCCAGTCCTGTTCCCGGGCCGCTTCCGCGACCTGCCGTGCCTCGCGCTCGGTCACCTTGGGCTGTACGGGCTGTGTTGCCGACATCCGGGTCCTCACCTCGCCGCATCGGGGGCTGCCGATCGGTTGCCTGTGAGTCGTACCCGTTTCGGGCGCCGGGGATTCGGGGGGCGCGGCAAAAGGGGGACGGCCGGGCCCCCGCACAGTAGGCCCGGCCGTCGGTCTGTGACCGTACGAGTCGGTCAGATGTCGAGGCCCGTGAGGACCAGGACGCGCTCGTACGTGTAGTCGTCCATCGCGTAGCGGACGCCCTCGCGGCCCACGCCGGACTGCTTGACGCCGCCGTACGGCATCTGGTCGGCCCGGTAGGAGGGGGCGTCGCCGATGATCACGCCGCCGACCTCCAGCTCGCGGTGGGCGCGGAAGGCGACCTGGACGTCGCGGGTGAAGACGCCGGTCTGCAGGCCGAACTTCGAGTCGTTGACGGCGGCGAAGGCCTCGTCGGTGTTCTCGACCCGGGTGATGGTCAGGACCGGGCCGAAGACCTCCTCGGTGGCCAGCTTGACGCCGGCCGGGACCTCGGCGAGGACGGTCGGCTCGACGGTGGCGCCGTCGCGCCTGCCGCCGGTGAGCAGCTTGGCGCCGGCGGAGACGGCCTCGTCCACCCAGGACTCGACGCGCTTGGCGGCGTCCTCGGAGACCAGCGGGCCGACGTCGGTGGCGTCGTCCGCGGGGTCGCCGGTGACCTGGGCCTGGACCTTCGCGACGACCTTCTCGACGAGGCGGTCGTAGACGGAGGCGTCGGCGATCACGCGCTGCACGGAGATGCAGGACTGGCCGGCCTGGTAGTTCGAGAAGGTCGCGATACGGGTCGCGGCCCAGTCGAGGTCGGCGTCGGAGGACCAGTCGGCGAGGACCACGGCCGCGGCGTTGCCGCCGAGCTCCAGCGTGCAGTGCTTGTGGGGCACCGACTGCTGGATGGCGTAGCCGACGGTGTCGGAGCCGGTGAAGGAGATGACCGGGAGGCGGTCGTCCTTGACCAGGGCCGGCATCTTGTCGTTGGCGACCGGCAGGACCGACCAGGAGCCGGCCGGGAGGTCGGTCTCGGCGAGCAGCTCGCCGAGGATCAGACCGGAGAGCGGGGTGGCCGGGGCCGGCTTCAGGATGATCGGCGCGCCGACGGCGATGGCGGGGGCCACCTTGTGGGCGCACAGGTTCAGCGGGAAGTTGAACGGCGCGATGCCGAGGACCGGGCCCTTGACGAAGCGGCGGGTCAGGGCCAGGCGGCCGACGCCACCGGCGTCGGTGTCCAGGCGCTGGGCGTCTCCGCCGTTGAAGCGGCGGGCCTCTTCGGCGGCGAAGCGGAACACGGACACCGCACGGCCGACCTCGCCGCGCGCCCACTTGATCGGCTTGCCGTTCTCGGCGGAGATCAGCTGGGCGATCTCCTCGGTGCGCTCGCTGAGCCGCTTGGACACGTGGTCCAAGGCGGCGGCCCGTACGTGGGCGGGGGTCGCGGAGAACTCCGCCGTCACGGCGTACGCCGCGGCCACGGCCTCTTCCACCTGGGCGTCGGTGGGCACGCTGACGGTGCCGACGAGCCGGCCGTCCCACGGGTTGTGGACGTCGAAGCTGTCCTCGCCGGTGGCCTGGCGGCCGGCGAGCCAGAAGGCGTGGGTGGAAGTCATGCGAATCCCGGCCCTTCGGTGTGTGCGGTGGTCTTGTCTCCACCAAGGTAGGACGCCGGGGGTGCTTCGCGGTTTATCCGCGTTGGAGAACCTCCCGGCGAAGCCGCGCCGCTTTGTCACTGTCACCCCGCTGCCGATCCGGCCTCACGGGGGCGGGCCGCTGCGCGGGGCGGGTCAGCGGGGCGGGTCAGCGGTGGGACGGGCTGGTCTTGAGGGCGAGCCACAGTTCCATGCGGACGTCCGGGTCGTCCAGGGAGCGCCCGAGGATCTCCTCGACCCGCTTCATCCGGTAGCGCAGGGTGTGCCGGTGGACACCGAGGTCGGCGGCGGCCGCGTCCCACTGCCCGTGCCGGGCCAGCCACGCCTGGAGGGAGGCCACCAGGTCCCCCCGCCCGGTCGCGTCGTGGTCCCGGAGGGCCCGCAGCGTGCCCTCCGCGAAGGCCCGTACCGCCTCGTCGGCCAGCAGCGGCAGCACCGACCCCGCCGCGAGGTCCTCGTGCTCGACCAGCGGCCGCCCGCGCCGCCGGGCCACGGCCAGCGCCTGGTCGGCCTGCTTGAAGGCGGCGGCCACGCCCTCCGGCCCGGCCGGGGCCGAGAGCCCCACCACCAGCTCGTCCGGCTCCGGCCCGGCCGTCTCGCGCCCGCGCCGGGACTCCAGCGCCTCGGCGTGGTCCGCGCAGGCCTGCACCGCCGCTCCCCCGTCGGCGGCGAGCACCACCAGCCGTCCGGGCTCCGGCACCACCAGCAGCGCCTCCCCGGTCCGCGAGGCCGCCGACTCCACGGCGTCGGCCAGCAGCGCCAGCCCCTCCGGCTGGGCCGTCCCCGGCAGCGCCGGCTCGGCGACGACGATGCGGAACGGCGCCTCCAGCAGCGCCCCGTACAGGTCCCCGGCCACCGCCCGCGCGTGCCCGGGCTCCCCCTCCAGCAGCATCCGCAGCACCGCCGCGCCCAGCCGGGACTCCGCGTCGTGCAGCGACCGGGAGCGCTCGGTGGTCAGGGTCAGCAGGGCGACGGCGGAGTGCACCGCGTACCGCTCGGCGGTGCCCAGCGGGGCGGCGGTGCCCACGGCGAGCGCGCCGCGGGCCCGCCGCCCGGTGCCGAGGGACTGGAGCTCGACCCGGTCCTCGGCCCCGCCCACCACCGCGCTCGCCGGCGCCGGCCGCTCGCGCAGCCGCTCCACGTCGGGGGTCAGCCGGGCGGCCCGCCGCGCGGCCCAGTCGGGGGCGGCGGCGACGACGGCGCCGGAGGTGTCGTACAGCGCGGCCCAGCCGTGCACGTGGGCGGCGAGCTTCGCCAGCAGGTCGCCGGGGCCGTCGGAGGAGAGCGCGGCCCGGGTCAGCTCGCGCTGCGCCTCGAAGCCGGCGGTCACGGCCCGGTACTGGTCGGCCGCGAGGGCCGCCGAGACGGCCTTGCTGATGGCGAGGAACGGGGTGCGCCGGGGCACCTCCAGCAGCGGCAGGTCCTCCTCCCGGGCGGCCTGGACCAGCGCCTCGGGGACGGCCTCGTAGTTCACCCCGACGGCGAAGCCGATGCCGACGACCCCGGCGGCCGCGAGGCGCCGCACGTAGCGCCGCATCTCCTCGGGGTCCTCGGCGTCCAGCTTCATGGCGGTGACGAGCAGCAGCTCGCCGCCCTCCATGTAGGGGACGGGGTCGGCGAGCTCACTGACGTGGGCCCAGCGGACGGGGGTGTCTAGGCGGCCCTCCCCCGCCCGGACGCTGAGCTTGAGGGCCGAGTGCTGGACGAGCGAGGCGAGGGTGAGCGGCATCGGGTACCAGAGGCCTTAGGGGGAGGGCGGGGAGCGGCGGGCGGGGTGTTCTCGATCCTGGGGTCCCGCGGTCCGGAGATTGCTCCACGCCGTATGAACGACCCCTCTCGATTCTGCCACCCCGTACGGGTTCCCTCAGCCCGTTCCGCCCAGCCGGAGCAGAAGCGGAGCTGCTCGTTCCCCTCGGACGGAGGTGAGGGAGAGGACCGCGCAGCCGGGCGGCACGGCGTGCGCCAGCTCGGACGCGGACCAGCGCTCGCGCTCCACCTGGCGGACGGTGACCGCGTCGGTGGTGACCGCCTTGCCGGTGACCATCTTGCGGAAGGCGTGGATGGCCCGGGTCAGCGGCTGGTCGGCGAAGACGGTGCGGTGGGTGACGTCGCGGGTCTCGACCCACTCGGTGCCCCAGGCCTCGGCGAAGCGCTGCCCGTCCCAGGTGGTCACCCCGGAGAAGGCCATCCGGCAGCCGACGGCCCCGAGCAGCGGGGTCCGCAGGGCCTCGGGGACGTCGTCCAGCGAGCGGAGCGAGAGCAGCACCCCGGCGTTCGCCGAGCGCAGCCGCTGGAGCCCGCGGACGGTCTCCGGGGTCAGGGTGTGCGAGGCGTCGTCGAGGGCGAGGAAGGCGAACAGCGAGCGGTCGGCGCGGGCGGCGGCGGAGGCGTTGAACTGGGCGAGCAGCAGCCGGGCCAGCATCCGTGAGGCGTCGGCGTGCCCGCGTTCGGGCAGGTCCACGCGGACCCGGACGGGGTGTTCGAGGGCACGCAGCGAGAAGGGCCGGCCGCGGCCGGTGGTGTCGAAGAAGCCGGCGAAGGCGGGCCGGTCGAGCAGGGCGATCCGGTCGGCGAGGGCCGGGCCGGGGTCGCCGTGGGCCCCGTACTGGCGCTCGCGCGCGGCGAGCTCGCGGAGCATCGCCTGCTGCCCGGCCCCCTCCAGGGCCTGGCGCAGGGAGGTGACGGCGGTGGGCACCCCGTCGAGGAGCTCGCGCAGCTCGGGGACGGAGGGGAAGCGGCCGTGCGCCGCGCGGAAGGGGCCGAGCAGCTGGGCGAGGGCGGTGGCGGCGCGGCGGACGTCGGCGCCGGGGACGTCGGCGACGAGGGCCTCGGCGAGCAGGGCGGCGGCCTCGTCGCAGTCGCCGGTGCCACCGTAGAGGTCGAGGTCGTGGACGGAGTCGGGGTCGCCGACGCGGACCACGATGTCGTAGGCCTCGTCGGGGCCGAGCCGGGAGCCGGCCGCGCCGACGGCGATGACGGCGGCCTGCCCGGCCAGCGCCTGGAGCGCGAGGGACTCGACGACGGGCCGCACGAGGCGGGCGGTCTTCCCGCTGCCGGAGGGGCCGACGGCGAGCAGGGAGGTCCCGAGCACGTCGGGGCCGAGGGCGAGGCCGGTGCCGCGGCGGGCGTAGGGGTTGCGCTCGCCGTCCTCGACGGTGCCGAGGAGCACCTGGCGGGCCAGCAGGTCGTGCCGGGCGGCGCGGACGGGGAGGTCGCGGTCGCCGGAGGGGTGGACGCAGGCGGCGGCGCCCTTGGCGCGGACGGCGTCGGCGAAGGCCGACAGCCGGGTGGGGTCGGCCCGCACGGACTCCCAGGCCCGGCGGATCCGCGCGTAGTCCACGTCGTTCATCCGCCCGCCCCGCACCTCCCCCCCGAGCCGCTCGGCCACCTCCCCGAGCCCGGCATCCCGCAACTCGGGCCAGGAGGCGGGGTCGGCGCTCGAACCGGGCTCGACCGGGTGCGGCGCCGAGTGACCGGGTCCCGTCGCCTTTGCTGCGACCCCGGCTCCTGACGGCACGGTCCGCTCCGGCCCTGGGGCCCCCCACCACCCGCCGACGCGGGCGAAGTAGACGGCGACGGAGCCGTAGAGCAGGACGTTCAGCAGCAGGCTGACCACCAGCCCCATCACCGGCGGCATGTCTCCCCACGGCAGGTGCTCGAAGAAGAGGGCATCCGCGGGAACGGTATTGGTCCAGATGAGCAGCGCCACCAGCAGGGCGCCGGCCACGGCGCCCGTCCTGCGGGCCCGTGCCCCACGGGCGGCGACGAGCCGGTCGAAAGCCGTCCTCCAGGCACCGAGGCGGCTGAACCACGCCACCAGCCCGCCTGTCAGAAGCAGCTCGTACACCTGCTGGGCGGCCTGCCCCCGGTGGTCTACGGCCCCACCGCCCAGTGCCCACCAGTCCCGGGGGGTGAAGAGCTTGAGTGGGACCTCGATGTAGGGGATGTAGCCGTTGGTCAGCAGGGACCACGCCAGCACGCAGGCGAGGAACGAAATGACCGCCCCACTCAACAGGGACCGGTCCCCCGCCGGATCCGCCGCGCCCCCCTTGCGCGGTACGTACCCGAACCGCCACACCCCCGGTTCGGCCTCCGGCCGCGCCGTGCGGAGCCAGTCCGCGAGCGGGGCGCCGGCGCCCGCCGTCGGCGCGTGGCGGGGTTTCGGCGGGGCCGGGGCGGGTGGGGACGGGCGGGGGACCTGCCCCGCGCGGGTCGCCTGTCCGTCGTAGGTGCCCTCGCTGTCCATGAACCCCTGCCCCCTGCCGTGCCATGCCGTTCCCTGTAACGCCGCGGCGCTCAATCTAGTGCCCGGCCCGCCACTTGGGCCCGCACCCGGGCGGGTTCGACGGGCCACGCGCCGCATCCTTCCTATGGCCGTCACGGACAAGGACACGCGGACACCACTCCCTAACGGAGCATGCCTTACCCCCTCCCCCGGGCCTAGCCTGCGGACAAAGACACAAGTGCGTCCGAAAACACCCCCCAGGGAGCCCTCTATGACCGCTGTCCCGCAGGAGCGCCGCATCGTCACCGCGATCCCCGGCCCCAAGTCGCAGGAGCTTCAGGCCCGCCGCCTTTCGACGGTGGCCGGCGGCGTGGGCTCCGTGCTCCCCGTCTTCACGGCGCGCGCGGGCGGCGGCATCATCGAGGACGTCGACGGCAACCGCCTGATCGACTTCGGCTCCGGCATCGCCGTGACCTCCGTGGGCGCCTCCGCCGAGGCCGTCGTGCGCCGCGCCTCCGCGCAGCTCGCCGACTTCACCCACACCTGCTTCATGGTCACCCCCTACGAGGGCTACGTCGAGGTCTGCGAGGCCCTCGCCGAGCTGACCCCGGGCACCCACGCCAAGAAGTCGGCCCTGTTCAACTCGGGCGCCGAGGCCGTCGAGAACGCCGTCAAGATCGCCCGTGCGTACACCAAGCGCCAGGCCGTCGTCGTCTTCGACCACGGCTACCACGGCCGCACCAACCTCACGATGGCGCTGACGGCGAAGAACATGCCGTACAAGCACGGCTTCGGTCCGTTCGCCCCCGAGGTCTACCGCGTCCCGGTCGCCTACGGCTACCGCTGGCCCACCGGTGCCGAGAACTGCGGCCCCGAGGCCGCCGCCCAGGCGATCGACCAGATCACCAAGCAGATCGGCGCCGAGAACGTCGCCGCGATCATCATCGAGCCGGTCCTCGGCGAGGGCGGCTTCATCGAGCCGGCCAAGGGCTTCCTGCCGGCGATCGTGAAGTTCGCCAACGAGAACGGCATCGTCTTCGTCGCCGACGAGATCCAGTCCGGCTTCTGCCGCACCGGCCAGTGGTTCGCGTGCGAGGACGAGGGCATCGTCCCGGACCTGATCACCACCGCCAAGGGCATCGCGGGCGGTCTGCCGCTCGCCGCCGTGACGGGCCGCGCCGAGATCATGGACGCCGCTCACGCGGGCGGCCTGGGCGGCACCTACGGCGGCAACCCGGTGGCGTGCGCCGGTGCGCTCGGCTCCATCGAGACCATGAAGGAGCTCGACCTCAACGCCAAGGCGAAGAACATCGAGTCCCTCATGAAGTCCCGCCTCTCCGCCATGCAGGAGAAGTACGACATCATCGGCGACATCCGCGGCCGCGGCGCCATGATCGCGATCGAGCTCGTCAAGGACCCGGCGTCCAAGACCCCGTTCCCGGAGGCGGCCGGCGCGCTCGCCAAGGCCTGCCACGCCGAGGGCCTGCTCGTCCTCACCTGCGGCACCTACGGCAACGTGCTCCGCTTCCTGCCGCCGCTGGTCATCAGCGACGAGCTGCTGAACGAGGGCCTGGACCTCATCGAGGCGGCGTTCGCGGCCATCGGCACGGACGTCTGAGCGAGCCGCCGAACACAGGAGCCCGCCGGTACCGCCGGTAACGGTCGGGCGCTGTGAAGAAGCTGTGGGGGGCCGATGACAAGAGGCCGTTCCTGCTGTCGGTCCCCCCTCGGCTGCCGTACGGTTTCTGCAGATGAGTGAGACAGACCGCTCCCGGGCAACCGGGGGCGAAACCGGTACAGGGCTTCCCCAGCGCCGTACTGGGCATGCGTTCGCGCACACTCCTCTCCGATCGGACGGCCGTCCGCCCCAAACCCCCCGGGGCGCACGGCAACCCGATCCGGCCGGCCGTCCCGGAACCATCCCCCCTGTTCCGGGACGGCCGGCCTCTTTCCTCCCCCTGCTGCTGTCGGCCCTGTGCGCCGTCCTGCTCTCCCTGGTCACCTGGCAGGTCCTCGTCGGCGGCCCGCTGCTGGCCCCGGACCGGGCACTGAGCCGCGCGCTGGTGCGGACCGTCCCGGACTCCGTCACCGAGCGCCTCGCGGACCTCGGGAACATCCCGGTCGCCGTCCCCGTCCTCGCCCTGGCCATGGCGTTCGCCGTCCGGCGTGGCCGGCGCCTCGCCGCCCTCGCGGCCGGCGCCGCGATGGCCCTGGTGCCGGCGCTGATCGTGCCGCTCAAGGAGTGGACCGCCCGCCCGGGCCCCCTGGAACCCTGGGCCGCCGGCTACTACCCTTCGGGCCACACGGCCACGGCCCTGACGGCCTACACGGCCGCGGCCCTGCTCGTCACCCCGCACACCCGCCGCCGCTGGCCCCTGCCGGCCGCGGCCGCCCTGACGGCCCTGACCGCGGCGGGCCTGGTCCTGCGCGGGTTCCACTGGCCGCTCGACGTCATGGCCAGCCTGCTCCTGTGCACGCCCCCGCTGCTCGGCGTGCGGTGGGCGGCCGGCCGGAGTACGCCTCGAAGTTCCGGCTGAACTCCCGGCCGCCGAAGCGGTCCCCGTTCAGCGCCCGGTCACATCCGATCAGCCCTCCCCCGCCAGGGCCCTGGCCGCCGCCTCGTGCAGGGCGAGCTCCAGCAGGGCCGGGTCCGTCAGGGTGCCGCGGCCGTCCGGGAGGTGCAGCCAGCGCGGGCCGCCCGTCGCCCGGGCGGGGTACGGGACCGCGATCCAGCTCCCGCGCCCGGCGCCCCGTACGCCCGTGCCGACCCAGTGGGCGGCGGTGCCCGCGGGCACGAAGAAGCCCAGGCGGGAGGTCCGGCCGGCGGCGAGTACCGGGCCGGGCGGGGCGGGCAGCCGGCGCAGTACTCCGAGGGCCGCCGAGCCCAGCGGCCCCGGGGTGATCAGGAGGTCCCAGTGCACGCCCGCCGGCAGGAGGGCGACCCCGAGGGGGCTCCGCTCCCATTCCCACCGGCAGGCGTCCGGGTCGGGTGCCGCCGCCGCCAGCCACTCCACTGCCGTCCTGGTCCCCGGGAACGCCATCGCCCGGCCTCCGTTCGTCTCGCGGTGTGAGGGTGTCTCACCGGGAGAGAGCGGGGCCGGGCGTGGCTATGACGCGGGTCGGGTTACTCCATGGAGGTGAAGCGGGTCACGCCCCCGGCGCGGGAGTGCGCCGGGGCGCGCCCGCCGGCGGCCTCAGCTGTCGAAGCCGAGGCCGAAGCGGTCCAGCGTCTTCAGCCACAGGTTGCGGTGGCCGCCCCGGGCGTCGGCGCGGGCCAGCGACCACTTGGTGAGGGCGATCCCGGTCCAGGCCAGGGGCTCGGGCGGGAACGGCATCGGCTTGGACCTCACCATCTCAAGCCGGGTGCGCTCGGTGGAGAGCCCGTCCAGCAGGTCCAGCATCACGTCCGCGCCGAAGCGGGTCGCGCCCACCCCGAGCCCGGTGTAGCCGGCGGCGTAGGCGACCCGGCCGGAGTGCGCGGTGCCGAAGAAGGCCGAGAAGCGGGAGCAGGTGTCGATGGCCCCGCCCCAGGCGTGGCTGAAGCGCAGCCCCTCCAGCTGGGGGAAGGCGGTGAAGAAGTGCTCCGCCAGCTTCAGGTAGGTCTCGGGGCGGTGGTCGTACTCCGAGTCGAGCTTCCCCCGGTAGGGGTAGATCGCGTCGTAGCCGCCCCACAGGATGCGGTTGTCCTTGGTGATGCGGAAGTAGTGGAACTGGTTGGCGCTGTCGCCCAGCCCCGGGCGGTTCTTCCAGCCGACGGAGGCCAGCTGCTCCTCGGTCAGCGGCTCGGTCATCAGCGCGTAGTCGTAGACCGGGACGGTGAACGGGCGGATGCGCTTGACCAGCGACGGGAAGATGTTGGTGCCCAGGGCGACCCGGCGGGCCAGGATCGTGCCGTACGGGGTCTCCACGGTCATCCCGGCGCCCGCCCGGGCCATCCTGAGGCCGCGGGTGTTCTCGTAGATCCGCACGCCCTGCTCCAGGCAGGCCCGCTTCAGTCCCCAGGCCAGTTTGGCGGGGTTGAGCATGGCGACGCCCTCGCGGTCCCACAGGCCCGCGAGGAAGGTCGGGGAGTCGACCTCCGCGCGCAGCGCCTCGCCGTCCAGCCATTCGGAGCCGTCCGCGAGGCCGAGCCTCAGGGCCTCCTCGTGGAGCTCGCGCAGCTCCTCGACCTGGTGCGGCTCGGTGGCCACGTCGATCTCGCCGGTGCGCTCGAAGTCGCAGTCGATGCCGTAGCGGGCGACCGCCTCCTCGATGGCGTCGAGGTTGCGGGCGCCGAGCTCCTCCAGCTTGGCCAGCTCGCCGGGCCAGCGGGCCAGGCCGTTGGCGAAGCCGTGGGTGAGGGAGGCCGCGCAGAAGCCGCCGTTGCGGCCGGAGGCGGCCCAGCCCGCCTCCTTGCTCTCGATCAGTACGACATCCCGGCCGGGGTCGCGCTCCTTGGCGAGCAGCGCGGTCCACAGCCCGCTGTAGCCGGCACCGATGACGAGCAGGTCGCACTTCTCGTCGGAGGTGAGGGCCGGCTGCGGGTCGGGGCGGCCGGGGTCGTCCAGCCAGTACGAGACCGGCTTCGCTTCGGAAAGGGATTTCGCAACACTACGCATGGCGACTGGGGCCATGGCTTCCAACTCCCTACAGGGGTCTACTTCGGTTGTGCCTTCTTGCGGCGGTTGCCGGCCCACTGGCCGGCGAGGACCACCAGCACCGCGATGACGAACATCGCCGTGCCGATGACGTTGATCTGGACGGGCGTACCGCGCTGGGCCGATCCCCACACGAACATGGGGAAGGTGACGGTGTTGCCCGAGTTGAAGTTGGTGATGATGAAGTCGTCGAACGAGAGCGCGAAGGACAGCAGCGCGCCCGCCGCGATACCGGGGGCCGCGATCGGCAGGGTGACGCGCAGGAAGGTCTGCACGGGCCCGGCGTAGAGGTCGCGGGCGGCCTCCTCCAGCCTCGGGTCCATCGACAGCACGCGGGCCTTGACGGCGGCGACGACGAAGCTGAGGCAGAACATCACGTGGGCGATCAGGATGGTCCAGAAGCCCAGCTGGATGCCCATGTTGAGGAACAGGGCGAGCAGCGAGGCGGCCATCACGATCTCGGGCATGGCCATCGGCAGGAAGATCAGCGAGTTGACCGCCCCGCGCGCCCGGAACCGGTAGCGCACGAGCGCGAAGGCTATGGCGGTGCCGAGGACGGTGGCGCCGATGGTCGCCCACAGGGCGATCTGGAGGGACAGCGCGAGGGAGCCGCACAGGTCGGCGACCCCGCAGGGGTCCTTCCAGGCGTCGAGGGAGAACTCCTGCCAGGCGTAGTTGAAGCGCCCGGTGGGGTTGTTGAAGGAGAAGACCGTGACGACGACGTTCGGCAGGATCAGGTACGCGAGCGTGCCGAGGCCCGCGATGACGACGAGATTGCGGCGGAGCCAACGCATCAGACCAGGTCCTCCGTTCCCGCTCGGCGGATGTAGACGGTGACCATGATCAGCACGATGGCCATGAGGATGAAGGACAGCGCGGCCGCCGTCGGGTAATCGAGGATCCGCAGGTACTGCGACTGGATGACGTTGCCGATCATCCGGGTGTCCGTGGAGCCGAGCAGTTCGGCGTTGACGTAGTCGCCGCTGGCGGGGATGAAGGTCAGCAGGGTCCCGGAGACCACGCCCGGCATCGAGAGCGGGAAGGTCACCTTGCGGAACACCGTGGCCGGGGTGGCGTACAGGTCGCCGGCGGCCTCGTGGAGACGGGTGTCGATGCGCTCCAGCGAGGTGTAGAGCGGCAGGATCATGAAGGGCAGGAAGTTGTACGTCAGGCCGCAGACCACCGCGAGCGGGGTGGCCAGAACCCGGCTGCCCTCGGTGATGCCGAGCCAGCTGGTGACGTCCAGGAAACCGATCGTGTGCAGGACGCCGACGACCGGGCCGCCGTCGGCCAGGATCGTCTTCCAGGCCAGGGTGCGGATCAGGAAGCTGGTGAAGAACGGGGCGATGACGAGGACCAGCAAAAGGTTTCGCCAGCGGCCCGCCTTGAAGGCGATCAGGTAGGCGAGCGGGTACCCCAGCAGCAGGCACAGCACGGTCGCGGTGCCGGCGTAGGCCAGGGAGCGCAGGAACTGCGGGAGGTATTCGGTGAAGGCGTCCCAGTAGGTCTGGAAGTGCCAGGTGACCTTGAAGCCCTCTTCGAGGGAGCCGGTCTGCACCGAGGTGGAGGCCTGGTAGACCATCGGCAGCACGAAGAAGACGAGCAGCCAGACGATGCCGGGGAGCAGCAGCCAGTACGGGATCAGGCGCTTCTTCAGCGAGGCCCGGTGGACGGGGGGCTCGGCCGGGGCTTCGGCCCGCGGGGGCGCGGCGGTGGCGGTCACGCGCTCTCCTCGACGGTCTCGATGCCCGCGTCGATGTCCTGAGCGGCGTCCAGGCCGAAGGTGTGCTCCGGGTTCCAGTGCAGGACCACCTCGGCGCCGGGGACCAGGCGGGCGTCGCGCTCGATGTTCTGGACGTAGACCTCCAGCTCGGGGCAGACCGGGCTGTCGATCACGTACTGGGTGGAGACGCCGATGAAGGAGGAGTCGGCGATCTTGCCGGTGATCTTGTTGCGGCCGGCCGGGACGGTCTGCTCCTCCTCGGCAGGGACCAGGGATATCTTCTCGGGACGCACGCCGACCAGCAGCTTTCCGCCGGTGCGGGGCGTCGTCGAACATCGGGCGGCCGGCAGCCGGAGCGTGGCGCCGGAGGCCGAGACGGTCACGTCGGAGCCGGCGGACTCGACGGAGGCCTCGATCAGGTTGGAGGTGCCGAGGAAGTTCGCGACGAAGGTGGTGCGCGGGTTCTCGTAGAGCTCGGCGGGGGCGCCCAGCTGCTCGACGCGGCCGCCGTTCATCACCGCGACCGTGTCGGCCATGGTCATGGCCTCCTCCTGGTCGTGGGTGACGTGCACGAAGGTGATGCCGACCTCGGTCTGGATCCGCTTGAGCTCCAGCTGCATCTGGCGGCGCAGCTTGAGGTCGAGGGCGCCGAGCGGCTCGTCGAGGAGGAGGACCTGGGGGTGGTTGATCAGGGCGCGGGCGACGGCCACGCGCTGCTGCTGTCCGCCGGAGAGCTGGTGGGGCTTCTTGCGGGCGTGCTCGCCGAGCTGGACGAGGTCGATCATGTCGTCGACCTGCTTCTTGACCGACTTGATGCCGCGGCGGCGCAGGCCGAAGGCGATGTTCTCGAAGATGTCCATGTGCGGGAACAGCGCGTAGCTCTGGAAGACGGTGTTCACCGGGCGCTTGTAGGGCGGCAGGTGGGTGACCTCGCGCTCGCCCAGGCTGATGGTGCCGGTGGAGGGCTCCTCCAGGCCGGCGATCATGCGCAGGGTGGTGGTCTTCCCGCAGCCCGAGGCGCCGAGGAGGGCGAAGAAGGAGCCCTGCGGGATGGTGAGGTCCAGCGGGTGCACGGCGGTGAAGGAGCCGTAGTGCTTGCTGATCCCGGCGAGGCGGACGTCGCCGCTCGCGGTGGTGTCGGTCATGGGCCTGGGCCTTCGGTGGTGTGTCGTGGAAGGGGGGCGGGGGCGCGCGGAGGGCCGGCGAGGGGGCCGGTCAGGCGCCGATGAGCTTGGCGAACTTCTCCTCGTACGCCGTCTCTTCCTCGCTGCTGAGGGAGCGGAAGGCGTGGGCCTTGGCGGCCATCTCCTTGTCCGGGACGATCAGCGGGTTGTCCGCGAGCTCCGGCTTGATCCTGGCCAGCTCGTCCTTGACGCCGTCGACCGGGCAGACGTAGCTGATGAAGGCGGCCAGCTGCGCGGCGACCGCGGGCTCGTAGTAGTAGTCGATGAGCTTCTCGGCGTTGGCCTTGTGCCGGGCCTTGGCGGGGACCAGCAGGTTGTCGCTGGAGGTGATGTAGCCGGCGGCCGGGATCGCGTACTTGATGTCGGGGTTGCCGGCCTGGAGCTGGATGACGTCGCCCGCCCAGGCGAGGCAGGCCGCGATGTCGCCCTTGTCGAGGTCGGCGGTGTAGTCGTTGCCGGTGAAGCGGCGGATCTGCTTGGTGTCGACGCCCTTCTGGAGGCGGCCGAGGGCGGCGTCGTAGTCCGCGGTGGTGAACTTCGCCGGGTCCTTGCCCTGGTCGAGGAGGGTCATGCCGACGGTGTCGCGCATCTCGGTGAGGAAGCCGACGCGGCCCTTGAGGGTGGGGTCGTCGAGCAGCTGGGTGACGGAGTCGACCTTGTTGCCGCCGGTGGCCTTGACGTTGTAGGCGATGACGGTGTCGATGCCGGTCCAGGGGTAGCTGTGGGCACGGCCCGGGTCCCAGTCGGGGTTGCGGAACTGGGGAATCAGGTTGGCGTAGGCGTTCGGGAGGTGGGCGGGGTCCAGCTTCTGCGCCCAACCGAGCCGGATGATGCGGGCGGCGAGCCAGTCGGTGACGACGATCAGGTCGCGTCCGGTGTCCTGGCCGGCCGCGAGCTGGGGGCGGATCTTGCCGAAGAACTCGACGTTGTCGTTGATGTCCTCGGTGTACTTGACCTCGATGCCGGTGCGCTTGGTGAACGCCTCCAGCGTCGGACGGGACTTCTCGTCGTCGCTCGTGTCCATGTACTCGGTCCAGTTGGAGAAGATGATCTCCTTCTCCTGGTCCGAGTGGTCGTCGGACGGCGCCGCCTGGCCGCCCTCGCGCTTGGCGGGCGGGATGCCGCAGGCGGTGAGGGCGGCGAGGCCGCCCAGGGTGAGCGCCCCGGCTCCGGAGGCGCGCAGCAGCGAGCGGCGGGTGAGGGCGCCGCGGCCACTGGTGAGACTGCGCCGCATCGCGGCGAGTTGCGCCGCCGAGAGGCGGTCGGGCTCGAACTGCTCCATGCGCGTTGCCCTTTCGGGAGGGAGGGCCGCTGGTCAGGCGGCGCTGCGGCTATCGGTCCCCGAAGATCGTGCGGTGCCAGTCCTTGGCGGCCACCGCGGTGTTGTCGTACATCACGTGCTTGACCTGCGTGTATTCCTCGAAAGAGTAAGAGCTCATGTCCTTTCCGAAGCCACTGGCCTTGTAGCCCCCGTGCGGCATCTCGCTGATGATCGGGATGTGGTCGTTGACCCAGACGCAGCCCGCCTTGAGCTCGCGGGTGGCCCGGTTCGCCCGGTAGAGGTCCCGGGTCCAGGCGGAGGCGGCGAGGCCGTACGGGGTGTCGTTGGCCAGGGCCAGCCCCTCGTCGTCGGTGTCGAAGGGCAGGGCGACGAGGACCGGGCCGAAGATCTCGGACTGGACGACCTCGCTGTCCTGGGCGGCGCCGGTGATCAGGGTGGGCCGGTAGTAGGCGCCCTCGGCGAGATCCCCTCCGGGGGTCTCGCCGCCGGTGACGACGGTGGCGTACGCGCGGGCGCGCTCGACGAAGGCGGCGACCCGGTCGCGCTGGGCGTGCGAGACCAGCGGGCCGAGGTCGGTGGTGGGCTCGAAGGGGTCGCCGAGGCGGACGGTCTCCATCAGCTCGGCGACGCGGGCGGTGAAGGCCTCGTAGAGGGGGCGCTGGACGTAGGCGCGGGTGGCGGCGGTGCAGTCCTGGCCGGTGTTGATGAGGGAGGCGGCGACGGCGCCGTGGGCGGCGGCCTCCACGTCGGCGTCGTCGAAGACGACGAAGGGGGCCTTGCCGCCGAGCTCCAGGTGGAGCCGCTTGACGGTGGCGGTGGCGATCTCGGCGACCCGCTTGCCGACGGCGGTGGAGCCGGTGAAGGAGGTCATGACCACGTCGGGGTGGCCGACCAGGTGCTCGCCCGCGTCGCGGCCGGCGCCGGTGACGATGTTGATCACCCCGTCGGGGATCCCCGCCTCCTTGGCCGCCTGGGCGAACATCAGGGAGGTCAGCGGGGTGAGCTCGGCGGGCTTGAGGACGATGGTGTTGCCCGCGGCGACGGCCGGGAGGATCTTCCAGGCGGCCATCTGGAGGGGGTAGTTCCAGGGGGCGATGGAGCCGACGACCCCGATGGCCTCGCGGCGTACGTAGGAGGTGTGGTCGCCGGAGTACTCGCCGGCCGCCTGCCCCTGGAGGTGGCGGGCCGCGCCCGCGAAGAAGGCGGTGTTGTCGATGGTCCCGGGGACGTCGAACTCCGTGGACAGCTTCAGCGGCTTGCCGCACTGGAGGGACTCGGCGTACGCGAAGTCCTTCGCCTGCTCGGCCAGGACGGCGGCCAGCCGGTGCAGGGCGTCCGAGCGCTCGCCCGGGGTGGCGGCCGACCAGGCCGGGAAGGCCCGCTTGGCGGCGGCGACGGCCTCGTCCACGTCGGCCGGGCCGGCGAGCTCGTAGGTGAGCACGTCCTGGCCGGTGGCGGGGTCGACGACGGTGTGCGACCGTCCTGAGGTACCGGGCCGGAGGCGGCCGTCGATGTACTGCGCGCCGTCTGCGAAGCGGTCCTTGACCTGGAAGCGGTTACCCATCACGCTCTCACGCTCTCCGTAGCTACAGCTCGAATTGAGTGCCGATCCTGACAGAGGGCTTTCCCTCCGCCAAGTGATTCCGTTGTTGCCTTTTGATTACGCGACGGAATCGGTCGACCATGTGTCGAGGCGCGCCGCAAATCCCGTACGAAGTGTCAGTGGTGGCTGGCAGACTCGCGTGCATGGAGAAGATCGACGCTCTGATCGGGCAGGTCAGCCGTGGTGAGCGGGTGAAGTTCCTGCCGTTCTGGGGACACCGGCCGCGCCCGGACGGGAGCCTGGGGCCGAGCTGCCTCAGCCAGTGGTGGCCGTCCCCCTTCACTGTGGGTGACGTCCGGTATGCGACGGCCGAGCACTGGATGATGGCCGGGAAGGCCCGCCTGTTCGGGGATCCGGAGGCCGAGCGGGCCGCTCTGGAGGCGGGCAGTCCGGCGCAGGCGAAGAAGGCCGGGCGCCTGGTGCGCGGCTTCGACGAGGCGATATGGCAGCGGGAGCGGTTCGCGCTGGTCGTGGAGGGCAGCGTGCACAAGTTCGGCTCCGACCCGGCGCTGCGCGCGTACCTGCTGGGTACGGGGGCGCGGGTGCTGGTGGAGGCGAGCCCGGTGGACCGGATCTGGGGTGTCGGGCTGGCCCCCGACGACGACCGCGTCCTGGACCCGGCGCGCTGGCGTGGCCTGAACCTGCTGGGGTTCGCCCTGATGGAGGCGCGTACGCGGCTGCGCGAGGAGGCCTGCTGAGGGCTCCGTAAATGCGTGGCGGCGCGGGTGGGGCGGACCCTAACGTGGACCTCGTCCAGGTGCGAAGGCGAGACCTACTTCGACTACTCATCGGGCGGTCGCGGGTTCGAGTCCCGCCACCGGTACTCGTGCCGGTGTAGCTCAGTCGGCAGAGCACCTTGTGGTTTCGCCGGCCTTGTTCTCTGGACACCTAGTCGTCACGCACCTCCCGGTGCGCCCGGCGGCGGCTACTTCTCGCAGAAATCATGCCGCCGCCCCATCTGATCTCGGGAGGCCCGCGTGGGGGATGCCCGGTGCGCAGGCGACGGTTACTTCCGGGACCCGGAGGTCGTGGGTTCGAATCCCACCCGGCCCACACCCGCGAGGGCACGGGCCGGTGGAGCAGCTTGGTGGCTCGCCGGGCATGTGTACCGTCTCCGACTCCGATCTCGGGCATCCCCCACCGGCACGCCTCCCCCGCTCTTCGTCCTGAATTCGGGGGGATTCACATGGCCCGCTTCAACCAGCGCGCGTCCAGGACCACGTCCGCGCCCGCCTCGCCCGTGCGCTCCACGGGCCGGCGCACCGCCAACCACCACGGCAGCCCCGGCTTCGTCCGCGACGCCCGCTCCGAGCTGTTCCTGCTGGCCGTCGCCAACTTCGTCACGCAGAACACCGCGTACGAGTCCGGCGGGGACCGCGACGACCGCTTCGCCGCACTCGTGCGCCGGCTCGCCGTCGAGGACCCGGAGTGGACCGCCGGCCTGCTGCACTGGCTGCGTCGCGACGGCAGCATGCGGACGGCCTCCCTCGTCGGAGCCGCCGAGTACGTCAAGGCGCGCCTCGACGCCGGCGCCACGGACGGGCCGTCCAACCGGCGGGTCGTGGACTCCGTACTGCTGCGCGCCGACGAGCCCGGCGAACTGCTGGCCTACTGGACGGCGGTGCACGGGCGCAACGTCCCCAAGCCCGTGAAGCGCGGCATCGCCGACGCCGTGCGCCGCCTCTACTCCAGTGCCTCGCTGCTGAAGTACGACACCGCGTCGAAGGGCTTCCGCTTCGGTGACGTCCTCAACCTGGTGCACGCCTCGCCCGACCCGGCCAGGCCCTGGCAGGGCGAGCTGTTCCGCTACGCCCTCGACCGGCGCCACCACCCGGAGACCGCCGAGGTCCCGGCCGGCGACCGCACCCTGACCGCCCACCGGGAGCTCATGGCACTCCCGGTCGAGCGGCGCCGGGCCGTGGTGACGGGGAAGGACGGGGCGGACCGGCTCGCGGAGGCGGGCATGACCTGGGAGGCGCTGGCCGGCTGGCTCCAGGGGCCGATGGACGCGGCCGTGTGGGAGGCGGTCATCCCGTCCATGGGCTCGATGGCCCTGCTGCGGAACCTGCGCAACTTCGACCAGGCGGGGGTCTCGGACGCGGTGGCCCGGGAGGTCGCGGGGAGGATCAGCGATCCCGAGTCCGTCGCCCGGTCGCGGCAGTTCCCCTTCCGCTACCTGGCCGCCTACCAGCACGCGCCCTCGCTGCGCTGGTCGTACCCGCTGGAGCAGGCGCTGGGGCACGCGCTGGCCAACGTGCCGGAGCTGCCCGGCCGGACGCTGATCCTGGTCGACCGCTCCGGTTCGATGTGGTCGCCGCTGTCGGCCCGCTCGCAGCTCAACCGGGCCGACGCGGCCGCCGTGTTCGGCACGGCGCTGGCCCTGCGGGCCGAGCGGGCGGACCTGGTGCAGTTCGGCACCGTGAGCAAGGAGGTCGCGTACCGGCGCGGCGAGTCGGTGCTCAAGGTGCTGGAACGGTTCGAGAGCCTCGGCGGCACCAACACCGCGGAGGCCGTGCGCCGGCACTACAAGCGCCACGACCGGGTCCTGATCGTCACCGACGAGCAGGCCGACTACGCGTACGGCGGCGATCCGACGGCCCTGGTGCCCGGGAAGGTCCCCGTCTACACCTGGAACCTGGCCGGCTACCAGGTGGGCCACGCGCCGTCCGGTACGGCGAACCGGCACACCTTCGGCGGGCTCACCGACGCGGCCTTCCGGATGGTCTCCCTGATCGAGGGCGGCCGGGACGCCGACTGGCCGTGGGCCGCGTAGGCCCCCCGCGGGAACGGTGAAGGGCCGGTCCCGGGCAGCTGCTGCCCGGGACCGGCCCTTCACCGTGTCCGCCGTCGCGGGGCCGCGCCGGTCCTGCCGGGTGCCTCGGTGTCAGACCCGCTCGCGGACCTGCGTGTTCGAGTGCGAGCCGCCGTCCGGGGTCTCGTTGAGGGTGTCCGCCATGAACCCGGCGAACATGACCGCCACCAGGAGGGCGCCCAGCACGATGCCGATCGCGCCCAGGATGATGCCGGCGAGGGCGACGCCGCCGTTGGTGGCCTCGCCCCGGTTCGCCTTGCCCCGGCCGAGCACCCCGAAGACCACCGCGGCTATGCCCAGCGCGATGGCGAAGAAGCTCGTGACGCACCCGACGACCGCGAGGATCCCGAGGACCAGCGCGGTGACGCCGAAGCCGTTGTTCGGGCCGGGTCCGTACGGCTGGTACCCGGTGTAGCCGGGGTAGCCCGGGTAGCCGGGAGGGGCCGGGTAGCCGGGCGCGCCCGGGTACGCCGGAGGGGCCTGGTGGCCGGCGGGGGGCTGGTAGCCGGGATAGCCGTACCCGGGCTGGCCGGGCGGCTGGGCCGCGGCGGGACCGGGCTGCCCGTACCCGCCCTGGGCGGGGTATCCGTACGCGGCGCCCGGCGCCGGCGGCGTCGGTGCGGAGGCCGGAGGCGGTGCGGAGGCCGGAGGCGGTGCGGCGAAGGGCGCCGGGCCGGACACGGGCGGCGTCCCGTCGGCTCCCGGCAGCCCGACGACCGTCTGCTGGTCGTGCACGGACGGCGGGCCCCCCGGGGTCCCCGGTGCCTGGCGCGGGCCACCGCCCGGTTCGCCCGCCCGCCCCTCGGGCGGCGCCCACGGGTCCCTCGGCTCAGGGCTCTGGTCGGTCATACGGCGCCCCCCTCTCGTACAGCCATGCTAAGCGCTGCCGCCGACAGGGCCGGGCCTGCCTACGATGAAGCAGACCTGCACGCACCAGCGTCCCACCGGAGGCCCCCATGTCCGACCTGCACCCCTTCATCGCGGGGCTGCCGAAGGCCGAACTCCACGTCCACCACGTCGGCTCGGCGTCCCCGCGCATCGTCGCCGAACTCGCCTCCCGCCACCCGGACTCGAAGGTCCCCACCGACCCCGAGGCCCTGGCCGACTACTTCACGTTCACGGACTTCGCCCACTTCATCGAGGTCTACCTGTCGGTCGTGGACCTGGTCCGCACCCCCGACGACGTCCGCACGCTGACCTTCGAGGTCGCCCGCGACATGGCCCGGCAGAACATCCGCTACGCCGAACTGACCATCACGCCCTACTCGTCCACGCGCCGCGGCATCGACGAGCGCGCCTTCATGGAGGCCATCGAGGAGGCCCGCAAGGCCGCCGAGTCCGAGCTCGGCGTCATCCTGCGCTGGTGCTTCGACATCCCCGGCGAGGCCGGCCTGGAGGCCGCCGAGGAGACCGCCCGCCTCGCCGTCGACCTGCGCCCCGAGGGCCTGGTCTCCTTCGGCCTGGGCGGCCCGGAGATCGGCGTGCCGCGCCCGCAGTTCAAGCCGTACTTCGACCGGGCCCGGGCGGCCGGCCTGCACAGCGTGCCGCACGCGGGCGAGACCACGGGCCCGGAGACCGTCTGGGACGCCGTCCGCGAACTGGGCGCCGAGCGCATCGGCCACGGCGCCAGCTCCACGCGGGACCCGGAGCTGCTGGCCTACCTCGCCGAGCACCGCATCGCCCTGGAGGTCTGCCCGACCTCCAACATCGCCACCCGCGCCGTGGCCGACCTCGACGAACACCCCGTCAAGGAGATGGTGCGGGCGGGCGTGCTCGTCACCATCAACAGCGACGACCCGCCGATGTTCGGCACCGACCTCAACAACGAGTACGCGGTCGCCGCCCGGCTCCTCGACCTCGACGAGCGCGGCCTCGCCCAGCTGGCGAAGAACGCCGTCGAGGCCTCCTTCCTGGACCCGGCCGGCAAGGCGAGGCTGACCGCGGAGATCGACGCGTACACGGCCGAATGGCTGGCCCGCTGACTCCCCTTGATCGCTCCGGCCCCCGAGAATGGGGGCATGAGCACCCTGACTGCCGTCGGCCACCGCGGCGATCCCTACCGAGTCCGTGAGAACACCCTCGCCTCGATCGGCTCCGCGTTCGCGCGCGGGGCCGACGCGGTGGAGATCGACGTGCGGCTGACCCGCGACGGCGTGCCGGTCCTGCTGCACGACGAGACGCTGAAGCGGCTGTGGGGCCACGACGTACGGCTCGACGCCGTCACCGCACCGCAGTTGAAGGAGCTCGCCGGGGGCGGGGTGCCCACCCTGCGCGAGGCGCTGATGGAGGCCGGGGCCGGCCGGCTGATGATCGACCTGCCCGGGGCCACGTTCGAGGCCGTACGGACCGTCGTCGACCTGGTGCGCGAGTGCGGGGCCCGCGACCGCACCTACTACTGCGCCGGCCCGAACACCATGCTGGCGGTGCGCGCCGCCGACCCGGGTGCGGAGATCGCGCTGACCTGGACCACCCTGTCGCCGCCGCGCCGGGTGCTGATCGACGCGGTGTCCCCGCGCTGGCTCAACTACCGCTTCGGGCTGGTCAGCCGGGAGCTCACGGACGCCCTGCACCGGGACGGGCTGCTGGTGTCGGCCTGGACGGCGGACACGAAGCGGTCGATGCGGGCCCTGCTGCGGGCCGGGGTGGACTCCGTCACCACGAACCGGCTGGACGCGCTGGCCGCCGTACGGGCCGAGCTCGGGCGGTGAGGCGCGGGCTCGGCGAACGCCTGCGGGAGCGGGCCCTGCGGGCGGATCCGCGCTGGCGGGACGCGGGGCTGACGCTGCTGGTTCAGGTGGCGGCGACCATCCCCTTCGTGGTGCCCCGCGATCCGGCGGACTCCCCGGCGACATGGACGGCGTACCTGCTGACGACGCTGGGGAACGTACCGCTGCTGTGGCGGCGCCGGGCTCCCGTGGCGGCGCTGCTGGGGGTGCTCGTCGCCGGTTCGGTCTACCGGCTGGCGCTGGACGGTCCGGGGCAGCCGCTGCCGTACGCGGGGCTGGTCTGCGTCTATTCGATCGCCCTGCTGCGGCCGCCGCGGGTGCGGCTGGCCGTCGCGGCGGCGCTGGTCCTGGTGATCGCGGTGTCCGTCGGGCTGAACACCGGCACGGCCCGGGAGCTGCTGTTCTCGCTCTTCGTGTTCGCGGCGGCGTTCGCGCTCGGGCGGCTGCAGGCCACGCGGCTGGCGTACACGGCGGCGGTGGAGGACCGGGCGGCGCAGCTGGAGCGCGCGAACCGGATCGAGGCGGAGCAGGCGGCGGCGCGCGAACGGGCGCGCATCGCGCGGGAGATGCACGACATCCTCTCGCACGCCGTCAGCATCATGGTGGTGCAGGCGGAGGCCGGGCCGGTGGCGGTGCGCCGGGCCCCGGAGCGGGCGGAGGCGGCGTTCGAGGCGATCGCCGAGACGGGGCGGGACGCGATGGCGCAGCTGCGGACGATGCTGGGCGTGCTGCGGACGCAGGAGGCGGCTCCGCGCGCTCCGCAGCCGGGGATCGGGGAGCTCGGGGCCCTGGTGGAGCGGGTGCGGGCGAGCGGGCTGGCGGTGTCGTACGAGCGGACGGGCGCGGTGCGCGAGCTGCCGGCGGCGCTGGGGGCGACGGTGCACCGGGTGGTGCAGGAGGCGCTGACCAACGTGGTGAAGCACGCGGGGGCCTCGGCGGTGGACGTACGTCTGGAGTACGGGCCGCGGGAGCTCGCCGTCCGGGTCACGGACGACGGCCGGGGTGCGGCCGGGGGCGCCGCGGGCGGGCACGGGCTGATCGGGATCCGGGAGCGGGCCGCGGCGCACGGCGGGACGGCGTGGACCGGGCCGGGGCCGGACGGGCGCGGGTTCACGGTGCTTGTAACCTCGCCGCTGGAGGTGGGGAATTGACGATCCGTGTGGTGGTGGCCGACGACCAGGAGCTGGTGCGCAGCGGGTTCGCGATGATCCTGGACGTCCAGGAGGACATCGAGGTGGTGGCGGAGGTCGGGGACGGGGCGGCGGCGGTGGCCGCGGTGGAGCGGCTGGCCCCGGACGTGGCGCTGCTGGACGTCCGGATGCCGGTGCTGGACGGGATCGAGGCCTGCCGGGCGATCTCGGCGCGGGGCGGCGCGTGCCGGACGGTGATGCTGACGACCTTCGACTCGGACGAGTACGTGTACGAGGCGCTGCACGCGGGGGCGAGCGGGTTCCTGCTGAAGGACGTGCGACGGGACGACCTGGTGCACGCGGTGCGGGTGGTGGCGGCGGGCGAGTCGCTGCTGGCGCCGTCGGTCGCGCGGCGGCTGATCGAGGAGTACACGGCGGCGACGGCCCGGCCGCCGGCCGCCCCGGCCCTGGCGGCGGAGCGGCTGGAGGTGCTGACGGCCCGGGAGCGGGAGACGCTGCTGCACCTGGGGCGGGGGCTGTCGAACGCGGAGATCGCGGCGGCGCTGGTGGTGAGCGAGCACACGGTGAAGTCGCACGTGGGGAACGTACTGGCGAAGCTGGGGCTGAGGGACCGGATCCAGGCGGTGATCTGCGCGTACGAGACGGGTCTGATCGCGGCGGGCGCGGCGGATCCCTCTGGGGTATCTCCCTCTGGGGAGTGAGGGGGCGGCGGGTCGTATCCCCCGCACCGGCGAGTTGTCGTACCGCTGAAGACCCCTCTGGATGGTGATGTGCGGTGACCCCTCTGACCTGCAGCATTGAGGTCATCGGGGGGCAGCGGGCCGCTCGGTCGCACACAGGGGGAACCGTCATGAAGGCACGTACGCGCACACTGGTCGCCACCGCTCTGGTCCTGGGCTTCGCCGCCGGTCCGGTGGCCGCCGCCCAGGCCGCCCCGGCTCCGGCGTCGGTTCCGGCTCCGACATCGGCGACGGCGTCGGTCCCGTCCCCGGTCTTCACCGCCCCGCCGGACGCGGCGGCGCTGCGGAAGGCCATCGCCGGGGTCGGGCCGCAGAGCAAGGACGCGACGGCCGCGCTGGTCCGGGTGGGCGGGACGAGCGGAAGCTGGCGGGGCAGCGCCGGTGTCGCGGACATCGGCAGTGGGCGGGCGGCGGTGGAGGACGCCCGCTTCCGGGCCGGGTCGGTGACGAAGACCTTCACCGCGGCGGTGGTGCTCCAGCTGGCCGCCGAGGGCAAGGTGGACCTGGACCGTCCGGTGCAGGACTACCTCCCGGGGCTGCTGCCGGGGTTCGAGCCGGTGACGGTGCGCCAGCTGCTGAACTACACGAGCGGGCTGCGGTCCGCCGACGGTCCCGGGGACGCCTTCGAGGACGAGTACGCCCACCGCTTCGACCTGGTCGACCCGCACGCGCTGATCGCCAACGCGGTGGCGAAGGGGCCGGAGTCCAGGCCCGGCGAGAAGCAGCGGTACAGCAACATCCACTACACGGTGCTGGGCGTGCTGATCGAGAAGCTGACGGGGACGACGTACGAGAAGGCCGTCGGAGAGCGGATCATCAAGCCGCTGGGCCTGCGCCACACCTCGTTCCCGGCCCGTACCCAGAACCGCATACCGGGCCCGTACAACCACGGCTACCAGGCGGTGGCGCGGGAGGACGGCAGCCGCACGCTGGTCGACGTGTCGGACTGGAACTCCTCGTCCAACTGGGCGGCGGGGGACCTGATCTCGACGACGGCGGACCTGGAGCGGTTTACGGTGGCCCTGTTCGGCGGCCGGGTGGTGCCGAGGGCGCAGCTGGAGGAGATGTTCACCGTTCCCGACGTGGCGGACGCCGACAGCGGCAAGCACGCCGTGCAGACGGCCGGCCTGAAGGAATTCGTCCTCCCGGACGGCACGAAGCTCTACGGCAAGACGGGCTCCCGGTTCGGCTACAGCACGGTGATCGGCGGCACCCGCGACCTGTCGCGCACGCTGGTCTACTCGGTGAACGCCACGGATGCCAAGGGCCGGGACATGAACGCGGTGTCCTACGGCATCATCGGCGCGGCCTTCGCCAAGTAACCGGCGGCCTCGGCCTCCTGAAGTACCTCCAGCCGCTTGATCAGGCGGCGCAGCACCAGCAGGGGGACGATCCCGAAGACGCCGAACGACATGTCGATCAGCGTCCACCCGAAGGGAAGCCCGCGGACCTGCCCGCAGATCAGGGCGAGCGGGATGATGCCGACGCAGGCGACCATGCCGGCTTCGACGATCCACACGTTGCGGACCGGGTCGCGGTGGACCCCGTAGAAGAACACCGCGATCACCAGGTGGGCGAAGGCGAGCCAGTCGGTGCCGTAGAGGAGGAAGGGGTACTCGGCGTCGGCGCGGTCCAGCCCGTCCCCGACCCGGCGCAGCCAGTCGTGGGTGACCAGGGAGTTGAGCCAGTGGAGTTCGGTGACGAGGGGGAAGGCGGTGAGCCCGCTGAGGACCAGGCAGACCAGGAACAGCGCAAGCCAGGCACGGATCCGCCGCCGGAGGGCGTTTCTCTCGCTCATGGAAGGGAGCCTACACGCAGAACTGAACACGTTCAGGCAACTTTATGAACATGTTCAGCCCGGGCGTGCGATCGTGATCACAGTCCGACGATGGAGTTCCAGCGGGGGGCGAAGGAGCGGCGTTCCGAGGAGGAGATGTCGCGGGCCACGACCAGGCGCCGCCGCATGGAGTCGTCGGGGAAGATCAGCGGGTTCTCGGCCAGTTCGGCGGTCTTCCTGTCCGGGGAGGCGGCCAGGACCTCGCGGGCGGCGGGGACCGGGCAGACGTAGTTGACCGCCGCCGCCAGCTCCGCCGCCACCGCCGGGTCGTAGTAGTGGTCGACCAGCGCCTCCGCGTTGGCCTTGTGCCGGGCGAGGTTGGGGATGAGCATGCTCTCCGCCCACAGCTCCGCCCCCTCCTCGGGGACGACGAACTCGATGTCGGGGTTGTCGGCCTTCAGCTGGATGGCGTCGCCGGAGTAGGCCTGGCAGGCCAGGACGTCGCCCTTGCCGAGGTCGGAGGTGTAGTCGTTGCCGGTGAAGCGGCGGATGTGCTTCTTCTTCACCATGCTCTCCACCTGGTCGCACATCCGGTGGAAGTCGGATTCGGTCCAGCGGGTGGTGTCGGTGCCGTTGCCCTGCATCAGCAGGGCGAAGGACTCGTCGAGACCGGAGAAGAGGGTCACCTTGCCCGCGAGGTCGGGGTGCCACAGGTCCTGGACGGACTTGATCTCCCGGCCCAGCGCCTTGCGGTTGTAGGCGATACCGGTGATCCCGGACTGCCAGGGGACGGTGTGCAGCCGGCCCGGGTCGAAGGCGGGGGAACGCAGCTGCGGGTCGAGGTTCTTCGCCACGTTGGCCTGCGCCGCGCGGTCCATCGTCTGGGCCCAGCCCAGGTGGACGAAGCGGGCCGCCATCCAGTCGCTGACCACCACCAGGTCGTGGCCGGTCGCCTGGTGGTTCATCAGGGACGGGCTGACCTTGCCGAAGAACTCGTCGTTGTCGTTGATCTCCTCGGTGTACCGGACCGCGATGCCGGTCTTCGCCGAGAAGGCGTCCAGCGTCGGGCGCTTCTCCTCGTCCTGGTCGTCGGTGTCTATGTACAGCGGCCAGTTGGAGAAGGCGAGGCTCCGCTCCCGTTCCGAGAGGTCCTGGCCCTGCCTGCGGTCCTCCGGGACGTAGGCGGCGGGGACACCGCAGCCGGCGAGGGCGGCCAGCAGGCCCGCGGCACCGAGGCCGCGCAGCGCGGCGCGGCGGGAGAAGGGGAGTTCAGGCATGGGCTCAGCCTCGGTCAACACGAAAGGGGCGGGCAATAGACAACTTGTCTACCACCCGCCCCTTCAGTGACCTGCGGTGATCAGTGCGCGGTGGACACGCGCGCACGGATCAGCCGGCCGCCGGGCCGGTTCAGCCGTCGAGCGAGGTCATCACGTGCTTGATGCGGGTGTAGTCCTCGAAGCCGTAGGCGGAGAGGTCCTTGCCGTAGCCGGACTTCTTGAAGCCGCCGTGGGGCATCTCGGCGACGAGCGGGATGTGGGTGTTGATCCACACGCAGCCGAAGTCGAGGTTCTTGGACATGCGCATCGCACGGCCGTGGTCCTTGGTCCAGACGGAGGAGGCGAGGGCGAACTCGACGCCGTTCGCGTACTCCAGCGCCTGGGCCTCGTCCGTGAAGGACTGGACGGTGATGACGGGGCCGAAGACCTCGTTCTGGATGATCTCGTCGTCCTGCTTCAGGCCCGAGACGACGGTCGGGGCGTAGAAGTAGCCCTTCTCGCCGACCTGGTGGCCGCCCGCCTCGACCTTGGCGTGGGCGGGGAGGCGCTCGATGAAGCCCGCGACCTGCTTGAGCTGGTTCGGGTTGTTCAGCGGGCCGTAGAGCACGTCCTCGTCGTCCGGCTGGCCGGTCTTGGTCTCCGAGGCGGCCTTGGCGAGGGCG
Source organism: Streptomyces sp. NPDC032091 (assembly GCF_055580265.1). Classification (NCBI taxonomy): domain Bacteria; kingdom Bacillati; phylum Actinomycetota; class Actinomycetes; order Kitasatosporales; family Streptomycetaceae; genus Streptomyces; species Streptomyces sp. NPDC032091. The sequence goes on from NZ_JBVILR010000030.1 coordinate 82,986, forward strand.
GCCACGAACTCGTCGTGGACGGACTGGTGCACGAGCACGCGGGTGGCGGCCGTACAGTCCTGGCCGGCGTTGAAGTAGCCGGCGACGGCGATGTCCTCGACGGCCTTGGCGATGTCGGCGTCCTCGAAGACCACGACCGGGGCCTTGCCGCCGAGCTCCAGGTGGACGCGCTTGACGTCCTTCGAGGCGCTCTCGGCGACCTGCATGCCCGCGCGCACCGAGCCGGTGATGGAGGCCATCGCCGGGGTGGAGTGCTCGACCATGGCCTTGCCGGTCTCGCGGTCGCCGCAGACGACGTTGAAGACGCCCTTGGGCAGGATCGAGTCGATGATCTCCGCCATCAGCACCGTGGAGGCCGGGGTGGTGTCGGAGGGCTTGAGGACGACCGTGTTGCCCGCGGCGATCGCCGGGGCGAACTTCCACACGGCCATCATCATCGGGTAGTTCCAGGGCGCGACCTGGGCGCAGACGCCGACCGGCTCACGGCGGATGATCGAGGTCATCCCGTCCATGTACTCACCGGCGGAGCGGCCCTCCAGCAGGCGCGCGGCGCCCGCGAAGAAGCGGATCTGGTCCACCATCGGGGGCAGCTCCTCGCTGGCCGTCAGGCCCAGCGGCTTGCCCGTGTTCTCCGACTCGGCGGCGACCAGCTCGTCCGCGCGCGCCTCGAAGGCGTCCGCGATCTTGAGGAGGGCCTTCTGCCGCTCGGAGGGGGTGGTGTCGCGCCAGCCCGGGAAGGCGGCCGCGGCGGCGGCCATGGCGGCGTCCACATCGGCCTGGCCGGACAGCGGCGCGGTCGCGTACACCTCGCCGGTGGCCGGGTTGACCACCTCAGTGGTCCGCCCGTCGGCGGCGTCCTTGAACTCCCCGCCGATGTAGTTGCGCAGACGACGCAGTTCGGTGGTCACTACAGCCACTCTCCTGATCACATGTCCAACGATTGAGACAAGTCCCAAGGGTAGCCCCTCGGGCGACGCTTTCGACAGAGCCAGACCCGGCCAACTACGAAATCCGTGCATCTGGAGACGATCCACAACGGATTTCATCGATTGCGGGTTGCGGAACCGACGACTCCTCGTGCACAGTGGCGTCGTGGTCAGTCGAAGCGCAGATTCCAGGAACAGACAACCGTCCCCTTCGGTCGATGCTGTGTCCCTGGCGATCATCGAGCAACTGCAGGAAGACGGCCGGCGCCCGTACGCGTCGATCGGCAAGGCCGTGGGCCTCTCCGAAGCAGCCGTGCGCCAGCGCGTGCAGAAGCTGCTCGACCAGGGCGTCATGCAGATCGTCGCCGTCACCGACCCGCTCACCGTGGGTCTGCGGCGCCAGGCCATGGTCGGCATCAACGTCGAGGGCGACCTCGATCCGGTGGCCGACGCCCTGACCGCCATGGCGGAGTGCGAATACGTCGTGATGACCGCCGGGTCGTTCGACCTGATGGTGGAAATCGTCTGCGAGGACGACGACCACCTGCTCGAAACCATCAACAAGAAGATCCGCACGCTCCCCGGCGTGCGATCAACCGAGAGCTTCGTTTATCTGAAGCTCAAGAAGCAGACCTACATGTGGGGAACTCGATAGCCCGTGAGCCAGGACCTCTCCAAAACCGCGTACGACCACCTGTGGATGCACTTCACCCGCATGTCGTCGTACGAGAACGCGCCCGTCCCCACCATCGTGCGGGGTGAGGGCACCTACATCTTCGACGACAAGGGCAAGCGCTACCTGGACGGTCTCGCCGGACTGTTCGTGGTCAACGCCGGTCACGGCCGCAAGGAACTGGCCGAGGTCGCCTACAAGCAGGCCCAGGAGCTCGCGTTCTTCCCCGTGTGGTCGTACGCGCACCCCAAGGCCGTCGAGCTCGCCGAGCGCCTCGCCGGCTATGCCCCCGGCGACCTGAACAAGGTCTTCTTCACCACCGGTGGCGGCGAGGCCGTCGAGACCGCGTGGAAGCTCGCCAAGCAGTACTTCAAGCTGCAGGGCAAGCACACCAAGTACAAGGTCATCTCGCGTGCGGTCGCCTACCACGGCACCCCGCAGGGCGCCCTGTCCATCACCGGTCTGCCGGCCCTGAAGGCCCCCTTCGAGCCGCTGGTCCCCGGCGCGCACAAGGTGCCGAACACCAACATCTACCGCGCCCCGATCCACGGCGACGACCCCGAGGCCTTCGGCCGCTGGGCCGCCGACCAGATCGAGCAGCAGATCCTCTTCGAGGGCCCCGACACCGTCGCGGCCGTCTTCCTGGAGCCCGTCCAGAACGCCGGCGGCTGCTTCCCGCCCCCGCCCGGCTACTTCCAGCGGGTGCGCGAGATCTGCGACACCTACGACGTGCTGCTCGTCTCCGACGAGACGATCTGCGCCTTCGGCCGCCTCGGCACGATGTTCGCCTGTGACAAGTTCGGCTACGTGCCGGACATGATCACCTGCGCCAAGGGCATGACCTCGGGCTACTCCCCGATCGGCGCCTGCATCGTCTCCGACCGGATCGCGGAGCCGTTCTACAAGGGCGACAACACCTTCCTGCACGGCTACACCTTCGGCGGGCACCCCGTGTCCTCCGCGGTGGCCCTGGCCAACCTCGACATCTTCGACAAGGAAGGCCTGAACCAGCACGTGCTGGACCAGGAGGGCAACTTCTTCAGCACCCTGCAGAAGCTGCACGACCTCCCGATCGTCGGCGACGTCCGCGGCAACGGCTTCTTCTACGGCATCGAGCTCGTGAAGGACAAGGCCACCAAGGAGTCCTTCACGGACGAGGAGACGGAGCGCGTGCTCTACGGCTTCCTCTCCAAGGCGCTCTTCGACAACGGCCTGTACTGCCGGGCCGACGACCGTGGCGACCCGGTCATCCAGCTGGCCCCGCCGCTGATCGCGGACCAGGGCACCTTCGACGAGATCGAGGGCATCCTGCGCAGCGTGCTCACCGAGGCCTGGACCAAGCTGTAAACAACAGAAGATAGGCCCATCGCCATGGCCCGGATCGCCTGTTCGAGTGAGAACGGGGTGGTCCGGGCCGTGTGCTGTCACCATCCAAGCGGTTCATCTCTTTACATCTCTGTGCGGGCCAGTGACCGAAAGCGGCTCCGCTTCGTTCCCCCGGACGGAGGTGTACGCCATGGTGGCTCCACCCGACAGTGCCCCGCCAGACGACGACGTCCTCTGGGCGCGGTCCCTGCACTACTCGCACGGGGGGTCCCCCGGCCTGATCGGCGTCGGCGCCGGAGTCCGGCAGGGCGAGGTCCTCGCCGTGACCGGCCCGCGCGGCAGCGGCAAGACCACCCTGCTGCGCTGCCTGGCCGGACGGCTGGTGCCCGACCAGGGCGAGGTCGGGTTCGACGGCATCCCGGTCCACACCCTCCACGCCCCGGCCCGCGAGCGGCTGTTCCGCGCCCGGTTCGCCTGGATCGGACCCGAGCCGCAGCTGCTGCCCGAGCTCAAGGTGTGGGAGAACGCCGCCCTGCCCCTGCTGATCGCCGGCGCCCCGCACCGGGCCGCCCGGGCCGCCGCCCACGAGTGGCTGGAGCGGCTCGACATCGGCGGCTTCGCACGCAAGCGCCCCGGCGCCCTGAACCGCGCCGAGTCCCAGCGGGTCGCCCTCGCCCGCGCCCTGGTCAGGGAGCCCTCGGTCCTCTTCGCCGACGAGCCGACCGCCCCGCTGCACCTGGCCGAGCGCGCGCTGCTGCTCCGTACGCTCACCACGGCCGCCCGCTCGCACGCGATCACCGTGGTCCTCGCCACCCACGACGAGGAGACCGCCGGCGCCGCGGACCGGCGCCTGGCCCTGATCGACGGCCGCCCGGCCGCCGCAGCCGGGGCGGGCGACTCCCCCGGAACCACGGAGGAGCAGGCCGCGTGCTCTCTCTCCGCCTAGTCCGCGGCTCCCGCCCCCTGGTCCAGCTGCGCAGACTCCTGGTCGCCGCCGCCTGCGCCGGCAGCGGCTTCCTCCTGCTGTACGTCCTCGCGGACGCCGAGGCCCGGGGCGGCGGATCGTTCCCCCGGCTGCTGTGGGCGCTGGTGCCGCTCGCCGCCGCGGTCCAGTTCGCCGTCGCGGTGGCCCGTACCGACCCGGCGACCCGGCCCCGCGAGGGGCTCGACGCCGTCGGACTGGGACCCGTACGCCTGGCCCTGGCCGCGGCGGTGTCCACCGCCGTCGCCTGCTCCCTGGGCAGCGCCCTCGCCCTCGCCGCCTTCCTCCACCTGCGGGGCGACCTCGCCGGACTGCCCTTCGACGGGGCCGGCGCCCGGCTGCTGCACGCCGACCGGCCCCTGCCGGTGGCCGCCGCCCTCACCCTGCTGGCCCTGCTCCCCCTGACCGCCTCCGCCGCGACGGCCCTCGCCCTGCGCACGCGGGACCCGCGGTCCGGCCTGGCCCCCCAGACGGGCGTGCCCTGGGGGGTGGCGCTCGCGGCGTGCGGGCTCGCCCTCCTGGCCTACGCCCGCCCGGACGGCCCGGCGGTGCCGGCGGCCGGCGGGCTGATCGCGGTCGGCCTGGCCCTCGCCGGACCCGGCCTCGCCTACGCCTGCGGCACCGTGGTCCAGGCCGTCCGCCCGGGAGCGGTACGGCTGCTGGCCGGACGGACCCTCCAGGAGGAGGCGTCCCGGCTGGGCCGTCCACTCGGTGTGCTGTGCGCCGTCGGCGCGGCCGCCCTCACCGTCACCCTGGCCCCGCGCGGCGCCCAGGGCGGGGCACCGACCCCGCTGGGGCCGCTGACCGTACCGGCCGCCGTGCTCGTGGCGGTCTGCGCGGCCGCCTCCCTGCTCACCGCCGCGGTCGAGTCCCGGCAGGCCCGCGGGGCGGCCCGGGCGGCCCTGCTCGACCTGGGCACCCCCGGCACGGTGCTGCGCAACGCCGCCGGCCTGCGGGCCGCCGCCCTGCTCGCCGGCTGCGCCCCGCTCGTGTGGGGTGTGGCGCAGCTGACGTCGCTGGCCCTGACCCGCTGAGCGGACCAGGACCTAGGGTGGGCCGAATGGTCCACGCAGACATCGAGATCGAGACGCTCGCCGAGTTCGACCGGGTCGTCGCCCGGGGCTCCCTGAGCGGCTACCGCGTCCAGTCGGTCAACCTGCTGGAGCGGACCTTCGCCCTGCTGTCCGCCGACACCTCCGCCGCCGTGTTCCTGGGCTGCGCCATGGAGCCCGACGCCGCGGTGAAGGTGCGCGCGGACGGCGCACTGGTCTTCCCCCCGGTGCCCGACCTGCCCTTCAACCCGTACCGGGGGCTGCTCTACACGGCGGAGGAGCTCTTCGCGGGCCTCTCCGAAGGCTACGAGAACACCCTCGACGCCCAGGCGTACGCCTGGTTCCAGGAGACGAAGGCCGACGGCGACGTCTTCTCCTCGATGCTGCGCTCGATCCACGACGACGCCGTCTCCGACGCCCTCGACGAGGCCCTGGCGGGCGCGCGCGTGGTCGGCGTGATGGGCGGACACGCCCTGGCCCGGGGCACGGACGGCTACCGCGGCGCGGCGGAACTCGGCCGGGCCCTGAGCCGCTCCGGCCTGACGGTGGCCACCGGCGGCGGCCCCGGCGCGATGGAGGCGGCCAACCTCGGCGCCTACCTGGCTCCCGCCCCCGACGAGGCCCTGGCCGAGGCGCTGGAGGTGCTGGCGAAGGCGCCCTCCTTCACCCCGTCCGTCTCCGACTGGGCGCGCGCGGCCTTCGCCGTACGGGAGCGCTGGCCCTCGGGCGGCGCCTCGGTGGGCATCCCGACCTGGTTCTACGGGCACGAGCCGCCGAACGCCTTCGCCGGGCAGATCGCCAAGTACTTCGCCAACGCCACCCGCGAGGACGGGCTCCTCGCCCGGTCCACGGCGGGCGTGGTGTTCCTGCCGGGCGCGGCCGGGACCGTCCAGGAGGTCTTCGACAACGCGACGCCGAACTACTACGCCGCCGGCTCGGCGCCGACCCCGATGGTCCTGGTCGGCCACCGGCACTGGACCGAGGAGCTGCCCGCCTGGCCGCTGCTTCGGGCGCTGGCCCGGGGCCGCGCCATGGAGGGGCGGATCGCGCTCGTCGACGCGGTGGACGAGGTCCCGGACGCGCTGGCCGCCCTGGCCTGAGCGGGCGGCCGCCCGGCGGGCAAAGAAAAGGTCAACGAACCCTCTTGCGGAGGCAACTCCGCGGCCCGATCCGACGTCTGGCAGAGGTACCGCCTTACCTGCCAGACGTTGAACGGAGCCCTCTGTGCTCATAGGCCTGCTGACCGCTGTCGCGGCGTCCATCTGCTACGGGACGGGCTCCGTCCTGCAAGCCGTCGGCTCGCGCCGGGCCGCGCGGACGGCGCCGGCCGCCGCCGGGGTGACCGCCCACGGCGGCCCGAACCTGTCCTCCACCGCCAAGGCCGCGATGACCTGGGAGTTCATCGTCGGCACGATCCTGGACTTCGTGGGCTTCGGGCTGGGCGCGCTGGCGGCGCGCCTGCTGCCCCTCTTCCTCTCCCAGACGGTGATCAGCGCCAACCTCGTGATCACCGCCGTGCTGAGCGTGAAGATGCTGGGCATCCGCCTCTCCCGCAAGGAATGGACCTCGATCGGGGTGGTCTGCGCGGCCCTGGTGCTGCTCGCGACGGCCGCCGGCCACGAGGGCGGCCACCACGCCCCGATGTCCACCCACTGGTGGCTGCTGGCGGTGACCCTGCTGATCATCGTCGGCGGCACGGTGGCCGTACGGTTCCTCGGCGCGCGGGCCGCGATCCTGGCGGGCCTGCTGTCGGGCCTGGCCTTCGGCGCGCTGGGCGTGGGCGTGCGCGTCCTGGACGGGATCGACCCCTTCGACCTGGGCACGCTGCTCACCGACCCCGCGCTGTACGCGATCCTCGTGGCCGGCGTCGGCGGCATGTACCTGCACACCGTCGCCCTGCAGATCGGCTCGGTGAACGGCGCCACGGCCGCCCTGGTCGTCGGCGAGACGGTGCTCCCCGGCGCGATCGGCGTCCTGTGGCTCGGCGACGCCTCCCGGCCCGGGCTGGCCTGGCTGGCGGCCGTCGGGTTCGTGCTCGCGGTGGCCGGCGCCGTCGCCGTGGCCTGGTACGGCAACCACGACGGGGCCGGGGCCCCGGCCGAGGAGCAGGTCCCGCAGCCGGTGGGCTGAGCCGGCCGGCCCCACTCCGGGGCCGCCGGCGTTCACCCCGACGGGTGCCCGGGGTGGCGCCGCCGCGGCCGCGGGGGCCTGCTGAAGGCATGGACTCCCCCACCACCACACGGCTGCGCACGCCCCGCGCCGCCGGGACGGCCGGTGTGATCTTCGCCGTGCTGCTCGCGGCGGCGATCGTGCTCATGCGGACCGCCATCCCCTCCGGGAGCCCGGCCGAGGCCGCCGTCGCTCCGGACCGGCGCTGGGCCGTGCGGCTGGCGCTGGAGATCGTCCCGTTCGCAGGGATCTTCTTCCTCTGGTTCATGGGGGCGCTGCGGGAGCACTCGGGCCCGGTGGAGGATCGTTTCTTCGCCACGGTGTTCCTGGGCAGCGGCTTCGTCTTCGTCGCCGCCCTGTTCGTGGCCGCTGCGGCGGCGGGGACCGTGCTCGACGAGCCCGTCCCACCCTCCGGCTTCGGCCGCCCCTTCGCCTACACGGTCCTGACCTCGTACGCGATGCGCATGGCGGCCGTGTTCACCTTCTCGACCTCGGCCATCGGCCGCCGCCTCGGCGTCTTCCCCCGCCCGCTGGCCCTGCTGGGCTTCGCCACCGGCCTGGTGCTGCTCGTGCTGGGATCGGGCGTGCCCTGGATCGAGCTCGTCTTCCCGTTCTGGGTCCTCGTCGTCAGCCTCCACATCCTCCGCTCCGGCCTGCGCCGCACCCCCTGACCTGCGCCTTCGCCGCCCGCTGCGCCCGGCAGGCGGGGGGCGGCCCGCGCGCGCATGCTGGAGGGGTGGCGGGGGGCCTCGGGGGCAGTTCGGGGGTCATCAGGGCACGGAAAGGCTGATGCCTCATGAGGCTCGTCGTCGACCTGAACCGCTGTCAGGGGTACGCCCAGTGCGCGTTCCTCGCACCCGACGTCTTCGCCATGCACGGCGACGAGTCACTGCTTTACAACCCGCAGGCCCCCGACGACCAGCACGACAACGTCGTGCGCGCCGCCCACGCCTGCCCGGTCCGGGCCATCCTCCTGGACGCCATGAACGGATCCCTCCAGACTCCGGAGGCCAGCGGTGAACGGTGACGGAGCCCTGGAGCGGCTCAAGCGCGAGGGCCGCATCGTCGTCGTGGGCGCTTCCCTGGCCGGCCTGCGGGCCGCCGAAACCATGCGCGAGAAGGGCTTCGCCGGTGAGCTGACAATGATCGGCGACGAACCCCACGAGCCCTACGACCGCCCGCCCCTGTCCAAGCAGGTCCTGCTGGGCATGGCCACCGCCGACGGGACGGCCCTGCCCCGCCGCCGGGACATCGACGCGAAGTGGCGCCTCGGGGTACCCGCCGCCGGCCTGGACATGGCGGCCCGCCGGGTCAGGATGGCCGACGGCGACGAGGTGGAGTACGACCGGCTGCTGATCGCCACCGGCGTACGCGCCCGGCCCTGGCCGAACCCCGACGAGGCCGCCCTCGACGGCGTCTTCGCGCTGCGCACCCGGGGCGACGCGGCGGCCCTGGAACGCGCCCTCTCCGCCGGGCCCGGCCGGGTCCTGGTGATCGGCGCCGGGTTCACGGGCTCCGAGATCGCCTCCGCCTGCCGGGAGCGCGGGCTCGCCGTCACCGTGGCCGAACGCGGCGACGCCCCCCTCGTCGGCGCGCTCGGCGGGGTGATCGGGGCCGTGGCGGCCGACATGCACCGTGCGAACGGGGTCGACCTGCGGACCGGAATCATGGTGACGGGCCTGGAGGGCGACTCCTCCGGCCGGGTCCGCGCCGCGCACCTCTCCGACGGCACCACGCTGGAGGCGGAGGTGGTGGTCGTCTCGCTCGGCGCCCAGCGCAACACCGAGTGGCTTGCCGGGTCCGGGCTCGGCGCGGGTCCGCGCGGCATCGCCTGCGACGCGGGCTGCCGGGCCTTCGACATCTGGGGCATCGTCACCGACGACATCTACGTGGCCGGCGACGTGGCCCGCTCCCCGCACGCCCTCTTCGGTTACCAGTTCCTCTCCCTGGAGCACTGGGGCAACGCCGTGGCCCAGGCCGAGACGGCCGCGCACAACATGCTCAGCCTGAGCGCCGAGCGCCGGCCGCACCTGTGGGTCCCGGCGTTCTGGTCCTCCCAGTTCGGCGTCAACATCAAGTCGGTCGGGGTCCCCTCGATGGGCACCGAGATCGTCATCACCCAGGGCTCGCGCGCCGAACGCCGCTTCGTCGGCGTGTACGGGTACCAGGGCCGCGTCATCGGGGCCGTCACCTTCGACCAGAGCCGCTGGCTGGACTTCTACGAGCAGCAGATCCAGCAGACCGCGCCGTTCCCGCCGCCGTTCCCGACGGTGGACCGCAGGCCCGAGGGGGACCGCCCGCTCGCCGCGGACTTCCCGGACCCGTCGGTGCCCACCCACGGCCCGACCATCACCCTGAGCGGCTACTCGCCGGCCGACCGGCGGATGACCTTCACTCCGGCGCACAACTGAGCACGAGCACGAGGACCTCTCATGACCCAAGGCATCCTGCGGCAGATCCTCGACTACTCCAGCCGCGCCAACCCGTACCCGCTGTACGAGGAGCTCCGCAAGACCCCGGTGTTCCACGACGGGGACGGCCCGTACGTCGTCAGCACCTATCACGAGATCAAGGGCCTGCTGCACGACCCGCGCATCAGCTCCGACGCCCGCAACCTGACGGCGACGGCCGGCGACCCGCTGAACCAGGCCGAGGAGGGCGGCGGGTCGGAGGTGCTGCCGCCTTCCTTCCTGAAGCTGGACCCGCCCGACCACGACCGGCTGCGCCGGATGACCAACCGCCCCTTCGGACCGCCGCACTCCCCCCGCCGGGTCGAGCAGATGCGCGGCGAGCTCGGCGGCATCGTCACCGGGCTGATGGACACGATCGCCGCGAAGGGCGACCCGGCCCGGATCGACCTCGTCGAGGAGTTCTCCTACCCCTTCCCGGTGACGGTCATCTGCCGGCTGCTGGGCGTGCCGCCCGAGGACGAGGCCCGTTTCCACGTGTGGGCCGACACCCTGGCCGCGAGCCTGGACCCCGACCCGGACGCCGATCCCGCCGAACGCGCCAAGAAGACGGAGGGCGCCCGCATGGAGCTCGGCATGTACCTGGCCGGGCTGATCGAGGAGCGGCGCAAGAACCCCACCGGCGACATGCTCTCGGAGCTGGCCACCGGCCAGGGCCCGGACGGCACGATGAGCACGATGGAGGTGCTCAGCACGGCGGCGCTGCTGCTGATCGCCGGCCACGAGACCACCGTCAACCTGATCACCAACGGCATGCTCACCCTGCTGCGCAACCCGCAGTACCTGGAGCGGCTGCGCTCCGAGCCGAACCTGGCGGTACCGATGGTGGAGGAGCTGCTGCGCTTCGAGCCGCCGGTGCAGCTGCTCCCGCAGCGCAGCACGCTGACCGACATCGAGGTGGCGGGGGTCACCGTCCCCAAGGGCTCCTCCCTCTGGCTGATCCTGGCCTCCGGCAACCGCGACCCGAAGCGGTTCGATGACCCGGACCGCTTCGACCCCGACCGCCCGGACGTCCAGCACCTGGGCCTGGGCAGCGGCATCCACAGCTGCTTCGGGGCGCCGCTGGCCCGGCTGGAGGCGGCCCTGGCGCTGAGCGAGCTGGCCCGCAGGCTGGAGAACCCGAGGCTGCTGGAGGACCCGCCCCCCTACCGGCAGAACGCGGTCCTGCGCGGCCCGCGCCACCTGCCGATCGCCGTCGACGGGATCCGGGCGGCATAGGCCGCCGCCCCCTTGGACCGTCTAAGCCGACGGGAGGACGACCACCTCGGAGGGTGTGAAGGTCACCGCGATCCGGTCCCCGGTGGTCGGCGCGGCGGCCAGGTCGCACTCCGCCTCCAGTACGGGTCCCCGCGCGGGCCGCAGCAGCAGGGCCACGTGCGTGCCCCGGAAGGTCCGGGACTCCACCACGCACTCCAGCCCGGCCGCGCCCGGCACCACCCCGGCCGGCCGGACCAGCAGGCGCTGCTCGCCCTCGGGAGAGCCGGCCGGTACGGGGACCTCACCCCACGGGGTGGCGGCCGCGTCCCCGCGGACGGTGGCCGGGACCACGTTCTCGAAGCCGAGGAACCGCGCCACGAACTCCGACGCCGGCCGCTGCCACACCTCCAGCGGGGTCCCCGCCTGCGCGATCCGCCCGTCCCGCATCACCACCACCCGGTCGGCCAGCGCGAAGGCCTCACCCTGGTCGTGGGTGACGGCCAGCACGGTGGTGCCCAGCCGGGAGAACAGCCCCTGGAGCTCGACCACCAGCCGCTCGCGCAGCCCCCGGTCCAGCTGGCCGAGCGGCTCGTCCAGCATCAGCAGCCTCGGGGAGGGGGCCAGCGCCCGGGCCAGCGCGACCCGCTGCTGTTCACCGCCCGACAGGGAGGCCACCGCCCGGCGCTGCGCCCCGGGGAGGCCGACCAGCTCCAGCAGGTCCGCGACCCGCTCCTCGTGCTCCGGCTTCGCCGAGCCGCGCACGCGCAGGCCGAAGTCGACGTTCCGGCCGACGTCCCGGTGCGGGAACAGCTGGTGGTCCTGGAACATCAGGCCCACCCCCCGCCGGTGCACCGGCACCCCGGCCTGGTCGGCGCCGCCGAGCAGCACCCGTCCGGCCGAGGGCGGCTGCAGCCCGGCCACCACCCGCAGCAGGGTGGACTTGCCGCTGCCGCTCGGCCCCAGCACGCAGACGGTCTCGTGCTCGGCGACCTCCAGGTCCACCGCGTCCACGACCGCCCGGTCGCCGAAGCGGACCGTCACCCCTTCGAGCCGGAGCAGGGTCATCAGAACTCTCCCGAGGTCGTGTCGGGTCGCAGTCGCTCCAGCACCAGCAGGGACACCGCGCACACCAGCATCAGAATCGTGCTCAGGGCCATCGCCTGCCCGTAGTTCATCTCCCCGGCCCGCCCCAGCAGCCGGGCCACCGCCACCGGCAGCGTCGGACGGTCCGGCCGGGCGATGAACACCGTCGCGCCGAACTCGCCCAGCGAGACCGCGAAGGCGAAGCCCGCCGCGATCAGCACCGCCCGGCGCACCAGCGGCAGGTCCACCTCCCGCCAGACCCGCAGCGGCGAGGCCCCGAGCACGGCCGCGGCCTCCCGCAGCCGCCCGTCCACCGCCCGCAGCACCGGCAGCATGGTCCGCACCACGAACGGCACGCCGACCAGCGCCTGGGCCAGCGGCACCAGGATCCAGGAGGTCCGCAGGTCCAGCGGCGGCCGGTCCAGGGTGATCAGGAACCCGAAGCCCACCGTCACGGCGGACACCCCCAGCGGCAGCATCAGCAGCGCGTCGAACCCCCGGACGAAACGCCCGGCCCGCCGGGCCAGCGCCGCGGCCGCGAGCCCGCCGACGGCCAGGGCGATGCCGGTGGCGGCGAGGGCGTACTGCAGGGAGTTCCCGATGGCCTCCAGCGGCGGCACCAGAAACGTTCCGCCCCCGGCACCGGCCTCCTGGAGCGCCCGGTAGAACCCGAACCCGTACCCGCCGGGCGCGTCCAGGGACCGCTCCACCAGCACCGCGAGCGGGGCCACGATCAGCAGCGCCACCGTCAGCAGCACCCCGCCCAGCAGTCCGCGCTGCGCCCAGCCGCGCGGCGGGTGCGCGGTGCGCGCGGGGTCGACGAGCCGCAGCGCGGTCTCCCGCCGGCGCACGGTCCAGGCGTGCACGCCGAGGATCACCCCGACGGCGGCGAACTGGACCAGCGTCAGCACCGCGGCGGTCGGCAGGTCCAGCAGCTGCGCGGTCTGCCGGTAGACCTCGACCTCCAGCGTGGCGTACGAGGGCCCGCCGAGGATCTGCACGACGCCGAAGGAGCTGAAGGTGAACAGGAACACCATCAGCGCGGCGGCGGCCACCGCCGGGGCGAGCGCGGGCAGGGTCACCCGCCGCCAGGCCGCGAACCGTCCGGCCCCCAGCACCCGGGCGGCCTCCTCCTGGCGCGGGTCCAGCTGGGCCCACAGCCCGCCGACCGTCCGCACGACGACGGCGTAGTTGAAGAAGACGTGGGCGAGCAGAATGGCCCACACGGTGGTGTCCAGCCGGACGCCCCACACCTCGTCCAGCAGCCCGTTCCTCCCGACCAGCGCCAGGAAGGCCGTGCCGACGACCACGGTCGGCAGCACGAACGGCACGGTGACGAGGGCGCGCAGCAGCTGCTTGCCCGGGAAGGAGAACCTTGCGAACACGTACGCGCCGGGCAGCGCGACGAGCAGGGTGAGCGCCGTCGAGGCGAGCGCCTGCCAGGTGGTGAACCAGAGCACGCCGGCGATGTCCGGCGCGGAGAGCACCTCGCCGATCCGGCCGAACCGCCAGCCCTCCTCCGCCTTGAACCCGCGGCCGACGATCGCGGCCACGGGCCAGGCGAAGAACAGCCCGAAGAAGGCGAGCGGCACGGCCATCAGAGCGAGTCTGACGGCGGTGGCCCGCCCGCCCTCCTGCGGAGAGCCGTCGCGTCCTACTTCACGACGATCGAGGACCATGCCTTGACCCACTGGTCACGGTTCTTCGCGATGGCCTCGGGGGCCACGTTCTCCGGCTTGTCGACCACCACGCCGTGCTTGGTGAACACCTCCGGCAGCTTCGCGTCCTTGACCACCGGGTTCACGAACATCTGGAGCGGCATGTCCTCCTGGAACTTCTTGCCGATCAGGAAGTCGATGAGGGCCTTGCCGCCCTCCTCGTTCTTCGCGCCCTTCAGCAGGCCCGCGAACTCGACCTGGCGGAAGCAGGTGCCGGTGGCCACGCCCGTGGGGGCCTCGGCCGGCTGGGGCTCGCCGTAGAGGACCTCGACCGGCGGGCTGGAGGCGTAGGAGACGACCAGCGGACGGTCGCCCTTGGCCTTCTTGCCGCCCGCGGAGCCGGAGAAGCGCTCGTTGTAGGCCTGCTCCCAGCCGTCGACGACCTCGACGCCGTTGGCCTTGAGCTTGCTCCAGTAGTCCTTCCAGCCGTCCTCGCCGTACTTGCCGACGGAGGCGAGGAGGAAGCCGAGGCCGGGCGAGGAGGTCGCGGCGTTCTCGGTGACCAGCAGGTTCTTGTACTCCGGCTTGACCAGGTCGTCCAGCGTCTGCGGCGGGGCGATCTTCTTGTCGGCGAAGTAGGCCTTGTCGTAGTTGACGCAGATGTCGCCGGAGTCGACGGGGGTGACCCGGTGCTGCTTGTCGAGGACGTACTCGGGCTTGACCTCGGACAGGCCCTTGGCCTCGTAGGGGGTGAAGATCCCGTTGTCGAGGGCGCGGGAGAGGAGCGTGTTGTCGACACCGAAGAAGACGTCGCCGCGCGGGGAGCCCTTGGTGAGGATCTCCTGGTTGAGGGCGGCGCCGGCGTCCCCGGACTTCAGGACCTTGACGGTGTAGCCGCTCTGCTGCTCGAACTCCTTGAGGACCGAGTCGGTCACGTTGAAGGAGTCGTGGGAGACGAGGGTGACGGTCTTGGACTTCGGCGACCCGCTCGCGGCGGCCCCGCCCTCGTCCTTGCCGCCTCCGCCGCACGCGGTCAGCGTGGTGACGCCGAGGGCCGCGGCCAGCGCCGCACCCGCGACCTTCTTGGTGGTGCTCACGGTTGATTCCTCCTGGGTATGACCAGGAGAAGACGCGGCCCCGCCCGGGCGCTCGGTGGAGCGGGGCGCCCGGGCAGGGCGCAACAGCTTGAGGTGGTGACCGAACTTCCTACCCAGAATGACCTGGGCGAGGTTCAGAGGGTCTGCGGCCTGACGGTTGCCGCACTCTCAGCGCTGTGGCGCTCCCCTGTCGGAATATGCAGATGTACGCGGGCCAGCCTACCGCTCGCTCGCGGCGAGCTGTCCGCACGCTCCGTCGATCTCCTGACCGCGGGTGTCCCGTACGGTGACGGGCACGCCGTGGCGGGCGATCGCCTCCACGAAGGCCTTCTCGTCCTCGGGGCGCGAGGCGGTCCACTTCGAGCCCGGGGTCGGGTTCAGCGGGATCAGGTTGACGTGCACGCGCTTGCCCTTGAGCAGGCGGCCGAGCAGGTCGCCGCGCCAGGCCTGGTCGTTGATGTCGCGGATCAGGGCGTACTCGATGGAGATCCGGCGGCCGGACTTCTCCGCGTACTCCCAGGCCGCGTCGAGGACCTCGCGGACCTTCCAGCGGGTGTTCACGGGGACGAGGGTGTCGCGCAGCTCGTCGTCCGGGGCGTGCAGGGAGACGGCGAGGCGGCACTTGAAGCCCTCGTCGGCGAACCGCAGCATGGCCGGGACCAGACCGACGGTGGAGACGGTGATGCCGCGCTGGGACAGGCCCAGGCCGTCGGGCTCGGGGTCGGTGAGGCGGCGGATGGCGCCGACGACGCGGTTGTAGTTCGCGAGTGGCTCGCCCATGCCCATGAAGACGATGTTCGACAGGCGGGCCGGGCCACCGGGGACCTCGCCGTCGCGCAGGGCGCGCATGCCGTCGACGATCTGGTGCACGATCTCGGCGGTGGAGAGGTTGCGGTCCAGGCCGGCCTGGCCGGTGGCGCAGAACGGGCAGTTCATGCCGCAGCCGGCCTGCGAGGAGATGCACATGGTGACCCGGTCCGGGTAGCGCATCAGCACGGACTCGACGAGCGTGCCGTCGTGCAGCTTCCACAGGGTCTTGCGGGTGGTGTCGTCGTCACAGCTGATGTGCCGGACGACGTTCATCAGCTCGGGCAGCAGCTCCTGCTGGAGCTTCTCGCGCGAACCCGCCGGGATGTCGGTCCACTGCGCCGGGTCGTGGGCGTAGCGGGCGAAGTAGTGCTGGGAGAGCTGCTTGGCCCGGAACGGCTTCTCGCCGATCGCGGCCACCGCCTCGCGGCGCTCGGCCGGGGTGAGGTCGGCCAGGTGCCGGGGCGGCTTCTTGGCCCCTCGCGGGGCGACGAAGGTGAGCTCACCCGGAACGGGACGGGGGGCCATGCGGTACTCCTCGGTACGACGGGGTGGGGGTCACCCCGCGCGTGCAGGGCCGGTCCGCGGCGTCTCGCCGCCGGACGGAAAGGGCGCGCCGCGTGGAACACGGCGCGCCCTCCAGGATAACCCGGCCCGGACCGGTCAGCCGGTGCCGACGAAGGCCGCCAGCAGCAGCCAGACCACGGGGGCCGTCGGCAGGAGCGAGTCGAGGCGGTCCATGATGCCGCCGTGGCCCGGCAGCAGCGTGCCCATGTCCTTGATGCCCAGGTCACGCTTGATCATCGACTCGCCGAGGTCGCCCAGGGTCGCGCTGACGGCGACGGCCAGGCCCAGCAGCAGGCCCTGCCACCAGGAGCCGCCGTCGATCAGGAACTCCATGCACAGCGCGCCGGCCGCCATCGCGAAGGCCACCGCGCCGAAGAGCCCCTCGCGGGTCTTGCCGGGGCTGATGCGCGGGGCGAGCTTGGTCTTGCCGAAGCGCCAGCCGACGGCGTACGCGCCGGTGTCGCTGACGACGGTCAGCAGGAGGAAGGTGACCACCCGCTGCGGGCCGTCCTCGGCCGTGAGCAGCATCGCGACGAAGGTGGCCAGGAAGGGCACGTAGAACGCCGCGAAGACGCCCGCGGTGACGTCCTTGAGGTAGTCCTCCGGCGGTTCCGTCATCCGCCAGACGAGCACCGCCAGCGCGGTCAGCGCCATGGCGACCCAGGCGCCCTCGGCCCCCCGGACGTAGCCGGCGATGACCATCGCCGCGCCGCCGACCGCGAGCGGGACCAGCGGGGCCTTGATGCCCTTCTTCTCCTGGAGCCGGGAGGTGAGCTCCCACAGGCCGACGACGACCGCGACGACGATCACGCCGACGAAGACGGCCTTGACGATGAACAGCGAAGCGAAGATCACCGCGCCGAGGCCGACGCCGACCCCTATGGCGGCACGCAGATCCCGCCCGGCGCGCTTCTTCTGCGGCGGGGGCGAGGCGTCCTGCGGAGCCTGCGAAGGCGGGGGCGGGGGGCTGGGCATGGGCTCCTGCAACGGCATCTCGGTACGGAGCGGGGGGCCGCCGGTGAAGGCGGCCCCCCGATCGCGTGCTTCCCGGTCGTCGAACGCACGGCCGGCGGCATCGGGCACGATGGGCATGGGCGCAGTCTGCGGGCCCACCAGCGCATCGTATGCGGGACCCGCCGGTACCGGCTCAGCGGCCCAGGGAGAGTCGTTCATCAGACCTCGAGAAGCTCGGCTTCCTTGTGCTTGAGCAGCTCGTCCACCTGCGCGACGTACTTCGCGGTGGTGTCGTCGAGCTCCTTCTCGGCGCGGCGCACCTCGTCCTCGCCGGCCTCCTTGTCCTTGACCAGCTTGTCGAGGGCGTCCTTGGCCTTGCGGCGCACGGAGCGGATGGAGACGCGGGAGTCCTCGGCCTTGTTCTTGGCGACCTTGATGTACTCCTTGCGGCGGTCCTGCGTCAGCTCGGGGAAGGTCACCCGGATGATATTGCCGTCGTTGCTGGGGTTGACGCCCAGGTCGGAGTCGCGGATCGCCTGCTCGATGTTGCGCAGCGCGCTCTTGTCGAACGGGGTCACGACGGCCATGCGCGGCTCGGGCACCGAGAAGGAGGCGAGCTGGTTGATGGGCGTGATGGCACCGTAGTAGTCCGCCACGATCTTGTTGAACATCGCCGGGTGCGCACGGCCCGTGCGAATCGCCGCGAAGTCTTCCTTGGCGACGACGACGGCCTTCTCCATCTTCTCCTCGGCTTCGAGGAGGATTTCTTCGATCACCACGTGCTCCTGCATGTCAGATATGGATGGTTCAGGCGGGGCGGGGCGGTCGGGCCGCCCGGACCGGGCCCCCGCGGGGCCCGGTGCGACGGGCTCAGGCCCGGGTGCCCTGGTCGCTCACGAGCGTGCCGATCTTCTCACCCTTGACGGCGCGGGCGATATTGCCTTCGGCGAGCAGTTCGAAGACCAGGATCGGGAGCCGGTTGTCGCGGCACAGCGTGATGGCCGTGGCGTCGGCGACCTTGAGGTCCCGGGACAGCACCTCGTTGTACTCCAGCGCGTCGAACTTCACCGCGTCCGGGTTGGTCTTCGGGTCGGAGTCGTAGACCCCGTCGACGCCGTTCTTGCCCATGAGGAGGGCTTCGGCGTCGATCTCCAGGGCGCGCTGGGCGGCCGTGGTGTCGGTGGAGAAGTACGGCATGCCCATGCCGGCGCCGAAGATGACGACGCGGCCCTTCTCCAGGTGGCGGACGGCGCGCAGCGGGATGTACGGCTCCGCGACCTGGCCCATGGTGATGGCGGTCTGGACGCGGCTGTCGATGCCTTCCTTCTCCAGGAAGTCCTGGAGGGCGAGGCAGTTCATGACGGTGCCGAGCATGCCCATGTAGTCGGACCGGGCCCGGTCCATGCCGCGCTGCTGAAGCTCCGCGCCGCGGAAGAAGTTGCCGCCGCCGATGACGATCGCGATTTCGGCGCCGTCTCGGACCACGGCCGCGATCTCGCGGGCGATGGCGTGCACGACGTCAGGGTCGACACCCAGCCCGCCGCCGCCGGAGAAGGCTTCGCCGGACAGCTTCAGCATGAAGCGGCGACCCTTCTTGTCGTGGTCGCTCTTGTCGTGGGATGCGGTGTGGGTGTCCACGCCCTGATTCATGGAGATCTCCTCGTGCACATACGAAGAAGGCCATTGCCGGTGGGTCCTCGCGGTTCCCTCTGCGGCAATGGCCTCCTCGTCAGATCTGCGGTCGTCCGGCGCAAGCTCGGACGACTGCCTCAGACCCTATCGGGGTCCGGTGTCCGTCGCGTACGGACGGACTCAGATGCCGACCTTGATGCGGGCGAAGCGCTTCAGGGTGACACCGGCCTCGTCCAGAACCTTCTGGACGGACTTCTTGTTGTCCAGCGCGTACGGCTGGCCGAGCAGCGTGGCGTCCTTGAAGAAGCCGTTGACGCGACCCTCGACGATCTTGGCGATCGCGGCCTCGGGCTTGCCCTCGGCGCGGGTGGTCTCCTCGGCGACGCGGCGCTCGGACTCGACGATCTCGGCCGGGACGTCCTCGGCGGTGAGGTACTTCGGCGCGAAGGCGGCGATGTGCTGGGCGATGCCCTTGGCCAGGTCGGCGTCGGCCTTGTCCAGCTCGACCAGGACACCGATCTGCGGGGGCAGGTCGGGCATGGTGCGGTGCATGTAGGAGGCCACGAAGGCACCCTCGTACGCCGCGAAGCGGTCGAGGACGATCTTCTCGCCGAGGTTGGCGTTGGCCTCGTCCACGAACGCCTGGACGGTCTTGCCGGCCTCGATCTCGGACGCCAGCAGCGCCTCGATGTCGGCGGGCTTGGTGGCGGCCACGTGGGCGGCAAGCTGGTCGGCGACGGCCAGGAACTTCGGGCTCTTGGCCACGAAGTCGGTCTCGCACTTGAGCTCGACGAGCACGCCGGAGGTGGCGTCCTCGGAGATCAGGGAGGTGACGGCACCGTTCTCGGCGGAACGGCCCTCGCGCTTGGCGACACCCTTCAGGCCCTTGACGCGCAGGATCTCGTTGGCCTTGGTGACGTCGCCGTCGGCCTCGACGAGCGCGTTCTTGCAGTCCAGCATGCCGGCGCCGGTGAGCTCGCGGAGCTTCTTGACGTCAGCGGCGGTGTAGTTCGCCATGAGTCTGTGATTCTCTCTCGAAGTCGTAGATCTACGGGTGAACGGCGGAGGAGCGCGCTCGTGGCACGGCTCCCCCGCCGTCATCGTCCGTGCTGCGAGTGCCCGGCGGATGAACGCCGGGCGCTCTCAGAGGGTCAGGCCTGCTCGGCGTCGGCGGCCGGGGCCTCGACAGCCGGGGCCTCGACGGCCGGGGCCTCGGCTGCGGGGGCCTCGGCGTCAGCCTTCTTCTCGCCCTCGAGCAGGTCGCGCTCCCACTCGGCGAGCGGCTCGGCGGCGGCCTTCTCGCCCGGCTTCGAGTCACCGGTCGCAGCGCCGGAGCGGGCAATGAGGCCCTCGGCGACGGCGTCGGCGATCACGCGGGTGAGCAGGGTGACGGAGCGGATGGCGTCGTCGTTGCCCGGGATCTTGTAGTCGACCTCGTCGGGGTCGCAGTTGGTGTCGAGGATCGCGACGACCGGGATGTGCAGCTTGCGCGCCTCGCCGACGGCGATGTGCTCCTTCTTGGTGTCGACGATCCAGACGGCGCTGGGAACCTTCGACATCTCGCGGATACCACCGAGGGTCTTCTCCAGCTTGGCCTTCTCGCGGGAGAGGACCAGGAGCTCCTTCTTGGTGAGACCCGAGGCGGCGACGTCCTCGAAGTCGATCGCCTCAAGCTCCTTCAGACGCTGGAGGCGCTTGTAGACGGTGGAGAAGTTGGTGAGCATGCCACCCAGCCAGCGCTGGTTGACGTACGGCATGCCGACGCGGGTCGCCTGCTCGGCGATGGCCTCCTGCGCCTGCTTCTTCGTACCGACGAACATGATGGAACCGCCGTGCGCGACGGTCTCCTTCACGAACTCGTAGGCGCGGTCGATGTACGACAGCGACTGGAGCAGGTCGATGATGTAGATGCCGTTGCGCTCGGTGAAGATGAAGCGCTTCATCTTCGGGTTCCAGCGACGGGTCTGGTGACCGAAGTGGACGCCGCTCTCCAGCAGCTCCCGCATCGTTACGACGGCCATGGCCATCTCCTTGGTTTCTCGGTTTTGGTTCCTGACGCCCCGCCGCGCCCTGCCCCTGGAAGGGACCGAGAGACGCTGTCGCCCGACCGGAACCGGTCGGCGCTGGGGCGTGCGAAGTCGACCCGGTGACCCGGATCGCCACAAGAAGTGTACGGGACCCGGCGGTATGCCGGGTGACGCCCTTGTCCACACCCTTTCGCCCGTCCACAGGCGCGGGCGGGCCGCCGGTCCCGCGCGGGACCCTGGGCGCATGACGACGACACTGCTGCTCACCCTGCTGTTCGCCCTGTCCGGGGCGCTGCCGACGGCCCCGGCCGGGTCCGCCGCGCAGGCGCCCTTCCGGGCGGTCAGGCCCCTCCCCGCGCCGCTGTCCGTGACCCGGTGGTGGGATCCGCCCCCGACCCCGTACGCGGCGGGGCACCGCGGGGTGGACCTGTCGGCCCCGGCGGGGGCGGAGGTACGGGCCGTGGGACCGGGCCGGGTCCACTTCGCGGGGCCGGTCGCGGGGCGGGGCGTGCTGTCGCTCACCCTTCCGGGCGGGCTGCGGACCACGTACGAGCCGGTGCGGCCGCTGGTGGCGGAGGGGGAGGCGGTGGCGGCGGGCCAGGTGGTGGCGGTGCTCACGGAGGGCTCGCACTGTCCGGGGACCTGCCTGCACTGGGGGCTCCTGGCGGGCGAGGACGCCTACCGCAACCCGCTGACCCTGCTCCCCCCGGCCACGCCCCGGCTGCTGCCGTCGACGCCGGCCGCGGACCCGACGCGGGCGCCGGCGCCGGACTAGGTCGTCTCTTTCGGATCTTGCCGGTCAAGCCCGCGTCGTCCGGTGCCGTGCATCGCCGCCTTGGCGGGGCGCCGCCGTACTGGACGTACTT